>NZ_JBLYED010000024.1:0-89014 GCF_048515765.1 Pseudomonas sp. H11T01
TCAATTGATGGCATTGATGGGCTGAAAGGCCCTTTTTTCCTGAGCACCTCAGAAAAACAAATGCCCCGACAAGTCGGGGCATTTGTTTTTTGGCCTTGGCCGGCTGTGTTTTCACACAGTCTGTCAAAGCTGCCCTTTTTCCAACCTGCTCCTTAGGCGGCGCTAAACAGTTTGTGCGGATCCATGACGAATTTCTTCGGCACCCCGGCATCGAACTCGTGGTAACCGCGCGGCGCGTCGTCCAGGCTGATCACCTGCACGCCGACGACCTCGGCAATGTTGATCCGGTCCCACATGATCGCCTGCATCAGCTGACGGTTGTACTTCATCGTCGGGGTCTGGCCGGTGTGGAAGCTGTGGGACTTGGCCCAGCCGAGGCCGAAACGGATGTTCAGGCTGCCATGCTTGGCGGCTTTGTTGACCGCGCCCGGGTCTTCGGTGACATACAGACCGGGGATCCCGATATTGCCGGCGACCCGCACCACGCCCATCAGCGCGTTGAGCACGTCGGCCGGGGCCTCGTGCTGCGCGCCGTCATGGCCGTGGCCACGGGCTTCGAAGCCGACCGCATCGACCGCACAATCGACTTCCGGCTCACCGAGCAAGTCGGCGATTTGCTCGTGCAGCGGAGTGTCCTTGGTCAGGTCGGCGATCTCGAAGCCTTGGGCCTTGGCATGCGCCAGACGCAGCGGATTGACGTCGCCGACTATCACCACCGCCGCACCAAGCAGACGGGCGGAGGCGGCAGCAGCCAGTCCGACCGGACCGGCACCGGCGATATACACCGTGCTGCCAGGGCCGACACCGGCGGTCACCGCGCCGTGGTAGCCGGTCGGCAGGATATCGGAGAGGCAGGTCAGGTCGCGGATTTTCTCCATGGCCTTGTCGCGGTCGGGCAGCTTCAGCAGGTTGAAGTCGGCATACGGCACCAGTACGTATTCGGCCTGGCCGCCAACCCAGTCGCCCATGTCCACATAGCCATAGGCACCGCCGGGGCGCGCCGGGTTGACCGTCAGGCAGACGCCGGTGTGCTGTTCCTTGCAACTGCGACAACGGCCGCAGGCGACGTTGAACGGCACCGAGACCAGGTCACCGATCTGCAAGTTTTCCACGTCACGGCCCTTCTCGATCACCTCACCAGTAATCTCATGGCCAAGCACCAGCCCGACCTGGGCCGTGGTCCGACCACGCACCATATGCTGGTCGGAGCCGCAGATATTGGTCGAAACCACGCGCAGGATCACGCCATGGTCAATGCGCTTGCCGCGCGGGTCTTCCATTTTCGGATAGGGGATGGTCTGCACCTCGACCTTGCCTGCGCCGAGATACACGACACCACGATTACCAGACATGTTTCACCTCACTGTTGTTGTGAGAACACGGCCCTTGTACTGCGAAGGGGCGTGCAGATTGGTTGGAAGTCACCTTCCAACCACGCGTGATTAGCAATCATCGTATCGATCCTACGCCTGGTATCAGCACTCTGCGAGGGCATTTAGCACCCAATCACCACCAGTTTCAGGACTCTCAACCGCCAGCCTTGCTGGAGTGGGCAGAAGCCATTGGCCCGGCAACTCACCTCTACGTACAACGCAATTTGGATGAACGACGAGACTTTGCGACAGGGCTCAGGGCTGTGATCGCGCTGAAGCGTGATTGTACCGGGGCGCCTTCACCAGCGTCGCCGACCTGAAAGCGGCTGTCCGCCAATTTATCGAGGCTCACAACGAGCACTGGGCAGCCTGGGCATGAGGTTGATTGTCACAGGCAACAGCGCTCGCATCCATGATCGGGTGGAGGAGTTACGTGGGGGATGCATAACAGGCCTCACCTGAGTCCGGAGGTAGGTGACTGCTCCCTCCGTCGCAGGTAAGGCTGATTCGATCAAAACGGCAGTGGCAGTTTCGCCGTGCGCCCCCCATCCACCACCAGCACCTGCCCGGTGATGAAGGCCGATGACTCCGAGGCCAGGAAAACGACTGTCCCGCCAACATCCGCCGGCAATCCGGTACGTCCGACCGGGTGAAGGCGCAGGAGTGCCTGGCGCGCCGCACGCGGATCAGCTTGAGCGGCGAGGTACGCATCACTCAACTCGGAATTGATCCACCCTGGAGCAATGGCATTGCAGCGGATGCCGTCCCGGCCGAGATCGACTGCCAAGGCTCGGGTCAGCCCATGGATACCGGCCTTGGAGGCACAGTACGCGGCATGTTCAGGGTTGGCGCCTATCCCTTCGATCGACCCGATGTTGATGATGCTGCCACCGCCTCGCTGACGCATCTGGGGCACTAACGCCTTGCACAAGAACGCTGGCGCCCGCAGATTGACAGCCATCATGCGATCCCAGTCCTGTTCGGTCATATCATCAATGGATTTCTCGAACATGAACCCGGCGTTGTTAACCAATACATCGATTCCGCCAAGTTGCTCCTGGGCAAACTGTGCAATCAAACCGGGTGACTCCATCGAGGCGAGATCAGCCTCGACGAAATAGACTTGAGGGTTATCTCGCAAGTCGTCGTCCAGTACCTGGCGCTGAGCGATCAACACGCAAGCTCCCGCCTCAAGCAATTGTTCGGTGATGCCTCGGCCAATCCCTCTGCCGCCCCCGGTCACCACTACATTTTTACCTTTGAGCATCGCTACTTCTCCTTAGCCGGATACCGGCTTGGCGCCTGTGACTTCTACCGTTTCGCCGGCGATGTACCTGGCCTCGTCGGATGCCAGAAATGCGATGACATCCGCAATGTCTTCAGGCTCGGCGATACGGCCTAATGGCACGCTCTTGTTCAGTTCTTGCACGGCTTTGTCCGGATCCAAGCCGCGACGTTCAAAGCCGCTGCGTATCATCGGGGTATTGATTTCGTGCGGGCACACGGCGTTGACACGGATGCCTAAAGGGGCGCAATCGCGGCCCAGATTCTTGGTTAAAGCCGCGACGGCCCCTTTGCTTGTGCAATACGCCACGTGGGCGGGGCCTGGATAAATTCCCCAGACAGATGATGTGTTGACGATTGCGGCACCCGGGCGATTTTTCATGTGCGGTATCGCGGCACGGCAGATGAAGAACACTGCATTCAGGTTTACGCCCATGGCGTCAAACCACATGTCGTCAGTGGTTTCCTCAATCGTGCCTCGGGGAATGATGCCCGCATTGTTCAACACGATATCGATCCCCGAAAAAATATCGACGGTAGTTTGGACAATCGCTTCGCAATATTCTTTTCGGCGTAAATCGCCTGCCACGTAGTGCACTTCGGCGCCCAAGTCACGAACTTTTGCCGAGATTGATTTGCAACCGGCCTCGTCAAGATCAGACAAAACAAGCTTTGCGCCTTCTCGGGCGAACAATAACGCTAACGCCTGTCCGACACCGCCGGCAGCGCCGGTAATGACCACCACTTTATTATTGAATTTCATAGGGCAACCTACCTGGTAGTTTTTTGGCGGAGCCATTATTTAATTTCAACGGACCGCAGCGTCTAGCAACTTTTTTACTGGACCAAAGATAACGTGGCGTTATCAAAAAATTCTGAATCGCGCTTTTGGAGTCACGCTCGGGCCGGTCGGCGTGGGGCAAAATGTAGTTTCGCCACCAGCCCGAACTTGTGAAAACATTGATCATTTGAATAGCGAGCAGTACGACGGAACGCCAGCCGATCATAACGTGAAGTCATCATTTATGTATCTAAAATATCATTATGGTCAGGGGGTGCCAGCTGCTAAGGTTTTCTATAAGCGGGAAGCGACAAGCTTGCAGTTTGCAAGCCTCATTATTTTTACTGGTAACACTTAAGGCGTTGAATGCCCAGAGTTTAAGCGCCTAATGAATAAGAAAAAACAAACACCAGTGAAACTTTTTCGTTTGCGCGTGCAGCAAACAATCTATTGGCAAATCCGCCGACAAATAAAAATCGAAGACAGGTTGCATAACCCTCAAACGACTAGGAGAGCCGAATCATTTTTACATTACCCAAGACCATGCACGCTGTGCTTCTGAAGGGGCATGGGGGTACTGAGCAATTGGAATATCGCACCGATGTACCAGTGCCTCGCCCTGGTGCCGGCGAAGTCTTGATAAAAGTTGGCGCTGCTGGAGTCAATAACACCGACATCAACACGCGTATTGGTTGGTACTCCAAACAAATAACCAGTGATACAAATTCGGGCGGTGCTTCCGGCTTCGCTAAGATCGACACTGAGGACGCATCCTGGTCTGGTGTGCCGCTTAAGTTTCCGCTGATCCAGGGCGCCGATTGCTGCGGACGTATTGTTGCGGTTGGCCAAGGGGTGGACGATTCTCGAATCGGACAGCGGGTACTGGTACGCAACATGCTGCGAGCACCGGTTGAGAATCGGCCGTTCGAGTGCTGGACTTACGGATCGGACTGCAATGGGGCTTTTGCGCAGTTTACAGTTGCACCGGCAGCGGACACTTGGCCGGTGAACAGTGATTGGAGCGACATCGAGTTAGCTTCTATTCCATGTGCCTATTCAACCGCCGAACTTTTACTCCAGCGTGCAGCCGTCAATGGTGCTGACAAAGTGCTGATCACCGGTGCAAGCGGCGGTGTAGGATCGGCTGCGGTCCAGTTGGCGAAATGCCGTGGCGCCGAAGTGATTGCAATTACCAGCGCAAGCAAGGCGGATCAAATTCTGTCTCTGGGCGCCGATCGCGTTATTTATCGAGACGCAAACCTGGTTGAGGCGCTTGGTGAAAACAGCGTCTCCGTGGTGCTGGATCTGGTGGGTGGGAAAGATTGGCCCGCGCTGTTGCAAGTGCTCAAGCGGGGTGGTCGTTACGCTGTTTCGGGAGCTATCGCTGGCCCAATCGTCGAACTGGATCTAAGAACGCTTTACTTGAAAGACCTCACATTTCATGGCTGCACTTTCCAGGAGGATGCCGTTTTCGATGAGTTGGTCAGTCATATTGAACACGGTCGTATCCGTCCCTTTGTTAGCAACAGTTATCCACTGTCCGACATTGCCAAGGCACAGAATGACTTCATAGAAAAACGTTATGCGGGAAAACTGGTATTGGTGCCACCACAGGAGAGTGTTTGTGAAGATCATTGAAATTGAAGTGTATCAAGTCGATCTGCCCTATGCTGGCGGCGTTTATAAGCTGTCAGGCGGCCGTACTTCCAGCGAACCAATGTGCCGCTGATCATGGACGAGCTGGCGACGGATGAAGCTTCGGTGATGCAACTGATCAGCGAGAAGGCTGCAGACGGTATTGGCTTGAAAGTCTCCAAACATGGCGGCCTGACCAGAGCCCGACGTCTGCGCGACATGTGCATGACCTCCGGCTTGACGATGAGCGTCCAAGAGACCGCTGGCTCACAGGTAGCGTTCGCTGCGCTGACTCACCTCGGGCAATCTATCCTACACCGAAATCTGCGCTGCGTGCTTGATACGCGCGATATGTACGATCACGGCGCACGTCGACATTCCCGTGGTGGATGGCCGTATCCGTGCCCCGCAGACCCCAGGATTGGGCCTCACGATCAATCGGGACGTTATCGGTGAACCCGTAGCGGTATATCGCTGAGTTGATCTCCAGCAGCGCGGCGCATGAAGTACTTCGTGCGCCGCGTTTTTTTGTGTGTAATCCACGTTTTTTTGACCAGTGAATTGATTCGGGTCCATTGATTTGGCGAACGAGCGTCTCGAAAATGTACGCCTATGTACATGCCGTGTACGCCACAGATCTTGGGGTGTACAGTGGAGAAGAATTCTCAAATTAAAGGTGCACCCGAATGTCGCAGACAGGAAGGGCGAAAACCAAAGCGCAGGACGCGGGCTGGCGAGGCTCCGTCGATGGTTGGCTGGACGCCGCCTACGATGCTCTTAAAGAGTCGGGTGTGGATGCTGTGCGGGTGATGCCGCTGGCCAAACGCTTGAATTTGTCTCGTACCAGCTTCTATTGGTTCTATGAAGATCGGGAACAGCTGCTCGCGGCGCTCCTCGCTCGATGGCGGGACAAGAACACCGGCGGTATGGTCAGCCAATGTGAGAGTTACGCAGAAAGTATTTCCGAAGCGATTCTCAACGTCTTCGAATGCTGGGTGAACCCTGAGCTTTTCGACTCGCAATTCGAATTTGCCGTGCGCAGTTGGGCGCTGCAATCGGACGAGGTCAAAGCTGAAATCGCGCTGGCCGATGAGGCACGGATGAATGCCTTGGCCGCGATGTTCCGACGGTTTGGCTACGACGGCGAGGGGGCCGATGTTCGGGCCAGGACGATCTACCTCACGCAGATCGGCTACATCTCCATGAAAACCAATGAAGATATCGTCGTACGATTTCGACGGATTCCTCAGTACGTGAGCGTGTTCACCGGCAAAGTACCGAAGCGGCGGGAGCTGGACCGCTTTTATGGAAAGTTCGGTTACGCGGAAAAAGAGCCTGGCATTTTCGTTCCCTTGGTCGACACATTCGAGGAGCCCACTGCCGATGGAGAATAGAACTCTGGGCATCATCGGAGGCACCGGCTGGCTCGGGCGCGCAATCGCCGAGGCGGTGCTCGATAGCGGGTTCATCGGGCCTGACCGTTTGTTGATCTCGAACCGTTCCGGCGTCGGTACCTTCGAGCCAGGCGTGAGGCTGCTGGCCGACAACCAGCAGTTGGTGGACCTCAGCGATATTGTCGTGCTGTCCATCCGGCCGGAGCAGTTTCGTGAACTGCAGATCAACGCCCGCGGCAAGCTGGTGATTTCCTTGATGGCTGGAGTTCCGGCGGTAGCCATCTGCGCGGCCACCGGTGCGGATGTCGTGGTGCGGGCCATGCCGAATGCGGCCGTGGAAATCAGGCAGTCGTTCACGCCTTGGTACAGTGTCGGAAACCTTCCAGAGCGCGACCGCAAGTGGGTGCAGCGACTGTTCGAGTGTGTAGGTTCGGCGGACGAAGTGCCTGATGAAGACTGTATTGATTACCTCAGCGCGTTATCCGGGACTGGGCCGGCCTTCCCGGCAATGTTGCAAATGGCTCTGACTAATCAGGCGGTGGCTGCGGGAATTCCCCTTGCCATCGCGCAGCGCGCTGCACAAGGCGTAGTGGTGGGGGGCAGTCAGATGCTTGCCAGTCGCGATCCGCAGCAAATGATTGAGTCGTTGATGGCTTACCGTGGCGTGACGGCAGCAGCGCTGCAGTCGATGGCCGATCAAAACATCGAGTCCATTGTGGGGCTGGCAGTGAATGCAGGCGCTGAGGTTGCGCGGCGGGGAATGTAGCCAGGGCAGGGTATAACAGTGAAGGCCCGCTGAAGGGCCTCCACTGCAGAAGGCGTCAGACGGTTGCGATTATTCGGCCTTGAAGCAATAGACAGCCAGTTTGTTGCCATCAAGGTCCCGAGCGTAAGCGGCATAGGCATTTTCAGCCCAGTTACGCGAACCCGGTTGGCCTTCACAGGTGCCACCGGCGGCGAGAGCGGTTTCGTGGAATGCATGTACCGCAGCGCGATTTGGCGCTTCGAAGCTGACAGTCACGCCATTGCCAACGTTGGCAGGATTGCCATTGGCGGGTTTGAGCACGAAGAACGACGGTTTATCCACGCCCCAAATGGAGCCGGATTCATCAAGGTCGGCAACTCGGTTGAGACCAATTGCTTTGAGAACACCATCATAGAAGGTCCGTGCTTTGGCAAGGTCATTGGTACCGACAGTGACATGGGTAAAAACAGACATGTTGATTTCCTTTGGGTTGTGATGCGGGTGTGAGCGCTGGCCGATATCACGGCAGTGCCTTGGTCAGAAATGAATGACAGTGCGAATGCTTTGCCCGGCATGCATCAATTCGAAAGCCTTGTTGATGTCCTCAAGGCCAAGGTTATGAGTGATGAAGGTTTCAAGCGGAATTTCGCCGGTGCTCGCTTTCTCGACGTAGCTGGGAAGCTCCGTGCGGCCCTTGACCCCGCCAAACGCGCTGCCGCGCCAGACGCGCCCGGTCACCAGCTGGAAAGGGCGGGTGCTGATTTCCTGGCCCGCACCGGCGACACCGATGATGATCGATTCACCCCAGCCCTTGTGGCAGCACTCCAGAGCAGCTCGCATCAATTTGACGTTGCCGACACATTCAAACGAATAGTCCACGCCACCGTCGGTGAGTTCGACAATCACATCCTGAATGGGCTTGTCATAGTCCATGGGATTTATGAAGTCGGTCGCGCCGAGCGATAGGGCGACATCGCGCTTGGCCGGGTTGATATCAATGGCGATGACTCGCCCGGCGTTGGCCATTTTCGCGCCGATGATGGCCGCCAGCCCGATCCCGCCGAGCCCGAATATCGCAACGCTTGCCCCAGCCTCGACCTTGGCAGTATTGAGTACGGCACCAATGCCTGTGGTCACGCCACAGCCCAGCAGGCAAACCTGCTCTAGAGGCGCATCCTTGGGGATTTTGGCCAGGGAGATCTCCGGCAGTACCGTGTACTCGGAGAAGGTCGAGCAGCCCATGTAGTGGAACACCGGCTGGCCCTGAAAGGAGAAACGGGATGTTCCGTCAGGCATCAGGCCTTTGCCCTGTGTCGCTCTGACTGCCTGGCACAGGTTGGTCTTGCCCGATAGACAGAATTTGCATTGCCGGCACTCGGCCGTGTACAGCGGAATCACATGGTCGCCGACCGACAATGACGTCACGCCTTCGCCGATCGACTCGACGATCCCGCCGCCCTCATGACCCAGCACGGCAGGAAAGATCCCCTCGGGATCATCGCCCGAGAGGGTAAAAGCATCCGTGTGGCAGACACCGGTTGCCACGATTCGTACCCGTACTTCACCAGCCTTGGGCGGTGCGACATCGATGTCCACCAGCTGTAACGGCTGTCCTGGGCCGAAAGCGACTGCCGCCTTCGATTTAATGGTCACTGCTGACATGGTTTCCCTCTTGTTCATGGCGAGCCTGCGTTCCAACAAGAATGGAGGTTCGGATTCAGATTTCTTTCACCAGGCGCAAAGCGTCGTAGATGGCCGCATGGGTGTTGCGAGCAGACACAGCGTCGCCGATCCGGAACAGCTGGAAGCGTCCTTCGGGATTGGTGACGATGTTCTGTGCCGTGCCGGCGATCAGGTCATGCTGCTCTACCGCGCCGCCATTGGTGGAGAGAGGACGCAGGTCGAAGTACAAGTCGTCCAGGGGAAGGGTGCCGTGGTTGACGACCACCTGATCGACCACGCGCTGCTTGTGAACCTGTCCGTAATCGCTGCCAAAGGTTGCAACGAGCCCGCCATCACGTTTTTCCACTGTATCAACCCGGTAGGTCACGGTGAAGGTGACGTCTAGGTCCTGCAGGCTGCGCATGTAGGGCACCAGGTTCATAGCCATGACTTCAGGTGCAAACGAGCGGTCAGGGGTGACAATTTCGACTCTCGCACCGCTTTGCGCGATGACCTCGGCAGCCTGCAGGGCAGCATGATCCCCCGCATCGTCGAAGATCAGTACGTTGCGACCGGGCTTGATGTCGCCGGAAATGATGTCCCAGGTTGAAATCACGAGTTCGTTGCCCACGCGGAGTACCTCGGTATCCGGCAGGCCGCCGGTCGCAACGATAACCACGTCTGGCTCGAAGGCTTGCACAGTGTCGGCTTCGGCCCAGGTATTGAAGTGAAACTTCACCCCCAGCCGTTCGCATTGCGCCATTCGCCAATCAATGATGCTGATCATCTCGCGACGACGCTCGCTCAGCGCAGTCAGACGAATTTGCCCACCCGGTTGGTCAGCCGCCTCAAGCACCGTCACGTCATGGCCGCGTTCACCGGCGACCCGCGCTGCTTCCAGCCCAGCAGGGCCGGTACCGACCACCAGCACCTTGCGCTTGACGGTGGCTTTGGGAATGTCATGAGGCATGGTGGTTTCCCGACCCGTCGCTGCGTTGTGGATGCAGTAGGCCGCGCCGCCCTGGTAGATGCGATCCAGGCAATAGTTGGCGCCCACGCACGGGCGAATGTCTTCTTCGCGCTTCTCGATGATTTTGCGCACGATGTGCGGATCGGTCATGTGCGCGCGGGTCATGCCCACCATGTCCACTTTGCCCGAGGCGATCGCGTAGCGCGCGGTGGCCACGTCGGGAATCTTCGCAGCGTGGAAGGTCGGAAAGCCTGTCGACGAGCGGATCTCGCCAGCGAAGTCGAGATGGGGCGAGTTGCGCATACCCTGAATGGGGATGACATCAGTCAGGCCGGCATCCGTATCGATGTGACCGCGCACGACGTTCAGGAAGTCGACCAGTCCGCTGTCCTTGAGCATGTGAGAAACCTGCATGCCCTCACTGGCAGTGAAGCCACCGGGCAATTCTTCATCACCGGTGTAGCGAACTCCCAGCAGAAAATCTTCGCCGACCCGCTGGCGGATGCCACGCAGGATGTCGAAGGTAAAGCGCATGCGGTTTTCCAGCGAGCCGCCGTAAGGGCCGTCGAGGTCATTGGTCAACGGCGACCAGAACTGGTCCATCAAGTGCCCGTAAGCCTGCAGCTCCAGGCCATCGAGACCTGCCGCCTTCATGCGCTCCGCGGCGTCTACATAGTCCTTGATGATCCGCTCGATGTCCCATTCTTCCATTTTCTTCGGGAAGGAGCGGTGCGACGCCTCGCGGCGGTGTGACGGCGACACCACTGGTAACCAGTCGGCCTTGTCCCAGCGGGTGCGACGGCCCAGGTGAGTCAACTGGATCATCACTGCCGCGCCATGTTCATGGCATTCATCGGTCAGGTCCTTCAACCATCCGACTACTTCGTCCTTGTAGGCGAGCACATTGTTGAACACCGGCGGGCTGTCTCGGGATACGGCAGCGGAACCGGCAGTCATGGTCAGGGCGACGCCGGCTTTGGCGCGCTCCACGTGGTAGGCGCGATAGAGATCCTTGGGCATGCCGTCCACAGGGTAGGCCGGCTCATGGGAGGTGGTCATGATCCGGTTTCTGAGGGTCAGATTCTTGATTTTATAGGGTTGCAGCAAGGGATCGCTGGACATCGTGGTGCGCTCCAAAGTGGGCTTCATCAGGCTCGGTGACTTAAAATTAGGATAAATGTACACCTGTGTCAACTGTCGATGACACAGGTGTACATTTTGCTTGCGTGCCAAAAAATCCAGGATTAACATCCGCCCAAACAAGGACGAATGTGGCTCGTCCGCGTCTGTCATCCATTTAGAAAGGAGAGAAGCGTGACTGAGTTATTTGATATTCGTTTGGCCAGCAAACAAACGGCCTTCACCGAAATCCCGGTCATAGATATTTCGCCACTCATAAACGGCGAAAATCCGCTGCGGGTGGCAAGCCAGATAGGCGAAGCGTGCGAAAAAGTGGGGTTTTTTTATATAAAAAACCATGGCGTTTCGCAGCAACTGATAGATGAGATGTACAGGCTCACCAAACTTTTTTTCAAACTTTCATCCGAGGAGAAGAACACACTTAACATCGTGAACTCCGGGCTTACGCTACGTGGTTACATCCCGATGTATGCGGAAAACGTAGATCCTGCTAATACGCGCGACTTCAAAGAGTGCTTTGATTACGGCGCCCATTACGATGAGGTTTCTCCGTTTTTTGGCCCTAATCAAATGCCGTCCGGACTGCCGCAATTCGAAACGGTTGCCGAGGATTATCATTCAGCTGTATTGACGCTCGCGAGAACGCTCATCGGCGGCATCGCGCTGAGTCTGGATTTGCCGCAACATTATTTTGAACAACGCCAACGCAAGCCCATCACTATTCAGCGAGTTTTGCGTTATCCGCCTCAGATAGGAAAGGTCTCCCTGGAAGAGATTGGTATTGGTGCTCACACGGATTACGGCTTCCTGACAGTCCTGTCTCAAGACACAGTTGGCGGTTTACAAGTAAAGAACCGTGCAGGGGAGTGGGTTACTGCCCCACCCGTTGAAGGCACTTTTATCGTCAACATTGGTGATCTAGTTCAAACCCTCACCAACGATCGCTACACCTCGACAATGCATCGCGTCATAAATACTAGCGGTCTAGAGCGCTATTCAATACCTTTCTTTATTGATTTGGATTTCGATGCGGTTGTTGAACCTGTGCCAACTTGCGTGAGTGAGGCTCTACCCGCGAAGTACGAAGCGTACACTTGTGGTCAACACAAATTTAAGCGTTTCGTAGAGAGCTATGCGCATCTTAAAGGCGAATAGGGAGTTTTCAATGTGCATCCTATACATGGCCGACCCAGCCGATGCGCAGAAATGGCGAGATTGCCTGTCAACGCTCGCCCCTGAACTAGAGTTCCGCCAATGGCCTGATATCGGTAACCCGGCAGAGGTGCACTACATCCTGGCTTGGGAGCCTCTTGCCGACGTTGCGGAGCAGTTTGGTAATCTTCGACTCCTCTACGCTGCCGGGGCTGGAGTCGACCAGTTTGATCTGACCCGTTTGCCTGCTCACGTGTCGCTAATACGTCTGGTAGATAGCTCGATGGCTGACATCATGGCCGAGTATGTTTTGTTTGGTGTTCTTGTCTTGCATCGAGACATCCTCGCTTACCAAGAAGATCAGCGCAGTGGTCGCTGGCAACCTCGACCAATCGTGCACGCTTCACAGCGGCGTGTTGGTGTCATGGGGGTTGGCAATCTCGGACGCGCCGCGCTTGATCGCCTTCAGCCATTGGGATTTCAGCTCAGTGGCTGGAATCGTTCTTTGAAGGAGGTGCCAGGTGGCCACTGTTACGTCGGCCCGGACGAACTGGAGGCGTTTTTAGGGCAGTGCGACATCCTTGTGAACATGTTGCCACTGACTCCCGAAACAGAAGGGATACTCAATGCTGCGAGGCTCGATTGCCTCCCTCATGGAGCTGGACTGATTAACGTGGGACGTGGCGCCCACGTTGTAGAAACAGCTCTGCTTTCTGCGTTGGATGAAGGCCGTCTGGGAGGTGCCGTACTGGATGTTTTGGCACAAGAGCCTCCCACTCAAGACAACCCACTCTGGAAACACCCTCGAGTGCTCCTGACTCCTCATGTTGCAAGCGATGTGCAGATTGAAGGTGGTGTGGCGGTGATAGTTGAGAATCTTCGAAGAGAGCGTGAGGGAATGCCTCTCTTGAATGTGGTTGATCGGTCTAAAGGCTATTAGATTGCGCATTGAAGGGGCGTTGGCTTAACGCAGCCTCACATGAATACTGACTAAGGACAGCTCGCTTTGATGAATGAACGCGATGTGCGTAGCGAGTCACGCTTGATCACCGATTTCAGCCTGATCGGTGTCAAGTCCTGGCTGACCAAGTGATTTTGGTTTAAGTACAAAAGGGCCCAGCGAGGGCCCTTTTTGCTGTCCGGGTATTATTCAGAACCGGTCTTAACTTGCTCACTAATAAGTTGGGCCAGTATCCGCACCGGTTCGGTAAAGCTCTGTCGAGACCTGTGTACGAGCCCGATATCACGGTGGAAGGTGTGCTGTCCGAGATCGAGCGCTCGTACACCTACGGGCCATTCCTGATGGGTTGCTGTCTGCGGCACCAGCGCAACACCAACGCCATTTTCCACTAGCTTGATGATCGCCTCTAGTTCATCCAGCTCGCAAACCTCACGCAAGGTGAAATGCATTTGTCGCAGGAAACGATCCACCTGCCTACCCCCGAATGATGATCGGTCATACCGAATGAACGGTTGGCTCGAAAGGAGTACTGACCAATCTTCTCCTGGCACGTCGCGCGGAACGATCAGACGGTAGGGTTCGAGCGCTAGGGTCGTCCAACGCAGATCGCTTTGAAGCGAGAAGGGCGGGCGAATGATTGCCGCCATATCGATCTCACCGGCATCCACGAGATTGACCAACTCCATCGATAGCCCTGGGATTACTCGGGTTCGGCATTGCGGGCATTGTTGGTGAAACTTGGCTAGTGCGTCTGGAAGATAGGAGCGCTGTACGGAAGCGATAGCACCGATGTTCACCAGAACGCTCGCAGGAAGTCCGATCGTGGTGGAGCCCAGATTGTCGTAAAGCCGAAGCAGCTCTTGCGCTTGCAGGAGTATTTGATGGCCCATCCTGTTTAGGTGGGCTGAGCGTCCCTTCCTGTCGAATATCTCAAAGCCGAGCTCGGCCTCTAGACGCTGAATCTGGGCGCTCACCGCTGCTTGGGTGAGGCCGATTTTATTCCCGGCAGCGGCAAACGTACCTTCCCGTGCAACGGCGATGAGTGTTTTGAGTTCTTTAATCATTCACAAATATTAATTGTGTTTCTGAGAAAATTATATTGATTTTTTTACTTGGTTGGCCGCCCTACGATGTGCCTATCCCCCGGCAACTGCCCGAGCCTATAAGCCGATGTCGGTGGGACGGCGGAGCTTGAAGCGTCTCGAAAAACCAACGGCCAGCATTCATACGCTCCGTCCTTTACCAACAAAAAAACTGTATTGGAGTTCTGATGAGCCTCTCGCCTTTCCACCTCGCAATCCCCGTTTACAACCTCGCTGGCGCACGCACCTTTTATGGTGAAGTATTTGGGCTGGAAGAAGGTCGTTCCAGCAACCAGTGGGTCGACTTCAACTTTTATGGCCACCAACTGGTTATTCACGAACACCCAAAAACCGCTTCCCAGGAAAGCGTCCATAGCAACCCGGTAGACGGCCACGACGTACCCGTTCCGCACTTCGGCATCATCCTGGGCTGGGAAGAATGGGAGGCGCTGGCCGAGCGCTTGAAGTCTTTCGGCACGGAGTTTGTGATCGAACCCTACATTCGTTTCAAAGGGCAGGTCGGCGAGCAAGCCACCATGTTCTTGTTCGACCCGTGCGGTAACGCCCTTGAATTCAAGGCGTTCAAGGATATGAGCCAGCTCTTCGCAAAATAAAAAAAGTGTTGGCACAACAGCGTTGTGCCATTTGAACTCAAGTGAGCTGGAAGCTCATGACTCTAGCAACTGCCAGTTAACGCAGTCCTTTCATTCCAACAAGAAGGCTAGACATGAAACGTATTCCCTTGGTGTGGCAAATCATTGCCGGGCTGTTGCTTGGCGTGCTCGTCGGTTGGTATTTCAATACCCATCCGCAGTATCAATCTTGGGTCAGTGCAGAAATTCTGAAACCGCTTGGCGATATCTTCATCAAGATGATGAAGATGGTCGTTGTACCGATCGTGTTCTGTTGCATGATCCTGGGCATTGCGGGAGGCGGCGATAACAAGTCATTTGGCCGTATGGGCATAAAGTCGCTTGGGTATTTTTTTGCGATCACCGGCCTGGCGATTGTGATGGGTCTTTGTTTCGCGAATATCTTCGAGCCTGGCACAGGCACTGATATTTCCGGTATTACGCATAGCGCTGCGTCCATCACGATGGAACCTTCGAAGGGCGCTCTCGTGATTGTGCAGAACATCGTCCCGGACAACGTCTTTGTGGCAATGTCCGAAGCCAAGCTGCTGTCGGTGCTGTTCTTCGCCGTGTTGTTCGGCACGGCATTGAACTCGCTTCCCAAGGAGAAGAGCGCGCCAGTGGTCGCTATGGTTCAGGGTATTTCGGATGCGATGTTCAAAGTCGTCTCAATCGTCATGGCTTACGCTCCGATAGGTGTATTTGGCATGATCGGCGCGACTGTTGCGACCTTTGGCTTTGCCTCGCTATTGCCCTTGCTCAAGTTGATTGGTGTGGTCTACCTGGCACTGATTGTCTTTGCGTTGGTGGTTCTCGGCGGAATTTGCTATCTGATCGGCGAGAACATTTTCAAGCTGATCAAGTATTTCCGAAATGAGCTGATCCTTGCGTTCTCGAGTGCCGCATCGGCAGCGGTTATGCCGCAGTTGATGAGCAAATTGGAGAGCTATGGCGTTCCGCGCCGCATCGTCAGTTTTGTAGTGCCGGTGGGTTACGCATTCAATCTGGATGGCGCGTCGATTTTCCTTGGGGTGGCTACGATTTTTGTCGCTCAACTCTATGGGATCGACCTGTCGCTTTCTCAGCAGATTCTGCTCGTGGTCACGATGGTGCTGACTTCCAAAGGTGCTGCCGGTGTACCTGGATTTGCCATCATTATTTTGTCTGCGACGTTGGCGTCAGCCGGTCTTCCATTGGAAGGGGTAGCACTTATCGCGGGGATCTTCAGGATTATCGATAGCGGAACAACCACGCTGAACGTGTTGGGTAATGCGATTGCACCATTGGTTATCGCCAAATGGGAAAAGGCAGCCCTTGAGCCTTCGAGAGCCGAGCGAGTAGCACAGAAAGCGTAGCTGCCCATGAGGAGCCATCGGCCATCAAAGCTTTTGGCTCTTCTAGTTTTCGTGGTTCAACAATAAATGTTTATGTCTGTTCTCTTTGCCGGGCTTTGAGTTGTGCAGTTGTATTTTTTTCTTAATTGTATCGATTCAGATTTCCGCGTTTTGCTGCCGATTATTAATAAAAATAAGGTGCTTTATGTGCAAAGAATCCTTTATCGATTCACACCCTAAATTTGCTTTGTTCTATGCGTTTTTACTCGCCTGCATCCTAATAGTGGGAAATGCTCAGGCCGCTTCAGGCAACACTATTCAAACGCTCCAGTTGACCCATTCTGCGGTGGCAGTGCCTGATCGTTATGCGGCCGAAACCGCCGAAGCCATCTTCGCCAAAGGTGGTAATGCCATCGATGCGGCGGTGGCCATTGCATTCACGCTAGCCGTTACCTATCCGGAAGCGGGGAACATTGGCGGTGGTGGGTTCATGACGATCTATCACGAGGGTAAACCTTACTTTCTTGACTACCGCGAGCGGGCACCGCTCAAGGCGACCAGGGACATGTTCGTCAACGGCACAGGCCAAGTGATCCCTGCTGATAGCACCCAAAGCAGCGTGCTTGGCTACAAAGCCGTGGGCGTACCAGGTACGGTCGCCGGCCTGTGGGAAGCCCATCTGCGTCTTGGCAAACTCAGCTGGCAGGCGCTGGTCGAACCGGCAATTCGCTATGCAGATGCAGGCTTTCGAGTTGATGAAATGCTAGCCGGTTTGGCGGCAACGGAAAACCAACAGCGATTCGCGGGAAAAACCAATTTCTCTAAGCATTTTGGTACGTTGCAGTCGGGCATGATCTTTAAGCAGCCTGAACTGGCAGCGGTATTGAAGCGAATCGCGAAGCACGGCGCTGCAGGTTTCTATTCCGGCAAGACAGCCGAACTGATCGTCGCTGATATGACAGAGCATGGCGGACTTATCAGCGAAGCCGACCTGCGGAACTACAAGGCAATTTGGCGAGAGCCGATACAGGCAAACTGGAATGGCTTTCAAGTGGTGACCGCGCCACCGCCCAGTTCCGGCGGGATCGCTCTGGTTCAGCTATTGAAGATGAAAGAGGCGCGAAATACGGATTTTAGTGGCGTGCCGCTGAACTCGCCCGAGTACATTCATCTGGTCGCAGAAATCGAAAAGCGAGTGTTTGCTGACCGAGCTCACTACCTGGGCGACCCTGATTTCTACAAGGTTCCGGTAGGACAGTTGCTGGATCAGAATTACCTACTGCGGCGCGCAGCGGAAGTGAGTGTTTCGGCACCCTCAGACACCAGCAAAGTAGCCGCAGGTTTGAACATTACGTTCCCGGAAAAACCGGAAACGACTCATTTTTCGATCGTCGACAAATGGGGAAACGCGGTATCGAACACCTACACATTGAACGGCTTCTTCGGATCCGGCGTGGTCGCCAGTAAAACCGGAATACTGCTCAACGATGAGATGGATGACTTCTCTGCTCTTGCCGGAGTGCCCAATCAGATGGGGGTTGTCGGTAATGACACCAATGCGATTGAGCCCGGAAAGAGACCACTTTCCTCGATGTCTCCGACCATATTCCTGAAGGACGGGAAGGTCGCGTTGGTCATCGGCACGCCGGGAGGCCCTAGAATTTTTACGTCGATCTTTCAGGTGGTGAGCAATATCTATGACTTCAAATTGCCGCTAAAGGATGCAGTTAGCGCGATGCGTTTTCATCATCAATTGCTGCCGGCAAATACCATTTTCTGGGAGCCTTACTTACCGATCACCGGGCAATTGGCCGAGGATCTCGAGGGCAAAGGCTACAACCTGGTCAATCAGGGCTTCAATGGTGATATTCAGGCGATCAAGGTGGATGGCGGTATCCCGGAGCCGGTGACAGACCCAAGGGGGAGGGGAGTAACAATGCTTGTGAAATAGCCTGTCAATGCAAACAAATAGCGACCGGAGCTTCGTGGCTCCAGTCGCTTTTTTGCGCAGCTATCACCGTCTGATAACAGGGGTCGACTAGAGACGAGGTCACCCTGTTGGCGCCGACGCCGAATCGACCCAGTTGCCGAGATGTCACTGACCCAGTCTAGTTCCTTGCGCACCGTTGACTGTGCTGGATTTTTACCAATTTTGAGGTGGGTCAATCTTGCGTAGGCACGTGGGTCAATTCGGCATCGATGCTAACAAGTACGTCGTCTCCGTACTGTTCCACCAAGGCTTGCAGCACTGTCCATTACGCGGAGTGCCGTATTGCGAGCGATGGAAGGAATGGAGCATGGTTGAGGCGGCTTCGCGATGACTGTATATGGATACAGTTCCCTATTGGACTTGCCGCTTCAAAGCTAGGTGATCATTCCTAGGCGAATCGCAGGCAGAACGCTCGCCTTGGCTTTCGATCAGCCGAGTAGCGCAGGCATGTCTCTCGGCAGCTAGGCATTCTCTGGCCGTGACCGGCAGAAACCGGCAGAAATCGGCCATAGCGGTCTCCCGCAACCGCCTAGACGCATAAAGGAAATATCATTCATTAGGCGAATATGGCGTGTGTGAATTGTCGATTTCCATTCAAAGTATATATACCTCAATATTTTTCCATCGACACCGAAACATAAGAGGTTACGGTCATGTTTGGGAAAATATCGATTCTTGCAACTGTTCCAATGGGCCTGGCTCTGATTGCCGGCGCCTTGATTCCTCTACAAGCCTCCAGCAACGGCGCTCTTGGCCGTGAACTTGGACATCCACTCTGGGCCGCCCTTACTTCGCTGATCGTCAGCTCAGCTGTTCTGATCGCCACCATCATGGTTCTTCGCATACCGCAGCCAAACATTGTGGGAGCGCTGCAGGGGCCTTGGTGGCTCTGGATAGGCGGATTCAGCGGGGCCATTTATGTCGCAATGGCCACCTTCCTGCCCCCAAAGCTTGGCGTTTCGAACTACATCTTGTTCGTGATGGTGGGCCAGGTCATAGCCGCAATGCTAATCGATCACTTTGGCCTCCTCGGCCTGACCGCGAAGCCAATCAACTTGGTTCGGGTTGTAGGGGTGCTGATCATCTTCTTCGGATTGATCGTGGTTCAAGTGGGCTCGAACAAAGCGCCCGCTAATTCCGGAAAGTTGATTCAGACCGCAACGGTCAACGCGAACCTCAAATAAACCAGAGCCTCCCTTTCGGTTGGTTGTCGCTCCTAGTAGCCAGCCCTTTTTATTCAGGTCGACCCTCTAGTCGAACCAACGCACGCGGCTTGCGTGCAAACAGCCGAGAAATCTTTCTCGACTGGCATGAGGTGCATATGAACGGTAGTTCAGCACTATATTTTCGTGAAAAGATCGGAGTGTTATTTATGAATATCGTGAAACTGCAATTCAGTGATGGCCGTCCGAACGCTGTTGGCCTTGAAGAAGTAAACGCCGTGCTTCGGAGCGTAGGTGTTCGTGCAAGCACCGTGAGCATTCCGGATGCAGCCAAACCCATTTTGAAAGCATCGCAGTCCCGCACTGTCACCGAGGCCGAGCAAGAAGACCTGATCAAGCTCTTCAGCCTGAACCGGGCAGAGTTGCTTGAGCAGATCGAACTGGCTGGTCGTGTGCCCGAGTCACCACGTGGCGGCCTTCTTTCCACCCGTCAGCCTGGCGTTGCCCCCTATCCCAAGGTCTACGACATGCTGGCCATCCCTGACGAACACCGTGCCGGCGTTCTGGAGACCTTCGGTCGCTTCCACGTCAACATGGCTGAGAACGGCGTGGGGATCGATGAGGTGATGACCGTCGTGTCGGGCGGGTCGTTCACCTGGATGTTCGTGCTGCCCGAAGGAGTTGTAGTACGGCTCACCGTTGGCCCAGCCAGTGAGGAAACAGCGATTCGCTTGAGTTATCCAGGCATGGGCATTCACGCCGGATACATGGATGCGAAACAGGGCTTGATCGTGGCATATGCTCACGGCCCCGAAGAGTTCGTAGTCCACTACGACGAGCCTACTGCGCCCCATGCGGATCTGTTGAACACCAATCCTTGGGTGGATTTCTCCGGCGGCATGCCCAACCTATTCGACAAAATCCACTAAGCCTTCCGTTCACGTACCTCCATACCCTTGAGGAGTGGAGGTTCGTTTTCACTTCAGGAGTCGATCAAATGTCTATTTTCAGAGTCCAGCACATCGACCACGTTGTCCTGCGAGTGGAGGACATGGAGCGGAGTGTCGATTTCTATACCCAGGTTCTTGGGTGCGCGATCAAAAAGCGCAACGAACAATACGGCATGATCCACCTCGGTGCAGGAAGCTCAATGATAGATTTGGTGGATATCAATGGCCCCTTGGGTGCCATGGGCGGCGGGGCTCCAGGGAAAGAACGACGTAATGTCGATCATTTCTGCCTTCGAGTCGAACCCTTCGATGAGCAGGCGATCCTTGCCCACTTGCAAGCTTTTGGCATCGTTGCTGATAAGGCGGTGACTAGGTACGGGGCCGAAGGCGTTGGCCTATCGATTTACTGCTTCGATCCTGACGGTAATCAGGTTGAGCTCAAAGGCCCCGCTGAGTCGGGAGCTGCTTAAGCCAAGATTCAGGTGCTCTGGCTGCACTTCAAGATTGCATCCCTGATCCACCTGTTGGCAGGGTCTGCGTCTTTACGGGCATGCCATGCTTGTTGATAGGACAGGACGGGAAGATCTAGCGGAGCATCGAACGTTCGGAGCGTTGGATATCTATCGAGACCACTGACGGCCCAGCTCGCAACGGTCAGGATAAGGTCTGTGCCGGCAATGAGCTCGATTGCGGCGCTCCAATGGGGAAGTGCCACAGCGATTCTTCGACGCAGTCCCATGCTTGCCAGCACTCTTTCGATCTCGTCATTCGCATCAGGCCGAAGGGCAAGCATCACATGCGGGCGCTCCAGCCATTCCTCTAGCGTCAGGCAGCCACATTCCGGTAGGGCGCTTTCGTCGGCGAGGCTGACAAAATGCTCCGGGAAAAGCTCCTGCACATGGATGCCATCCGGATACTCCGGAAAGATACCAAGCGCCACATCGAGCTCACCATCAGCTAATTGGGCCATCATGGTTTCACGACTCGCTTGGCTGACAGCCAGATCCACTCCAGGCGCTACATTGCGAACATGCCGTACCAAGCTAGGCAGTACCCGGCGAGTGGCATAGTCGGACAGCGATAGCCGGAACCGTGCTTGAGAGCTGCTGGGGTCGAAGTCAGAAGCCCCCAGCAAGTCATTGAGGTGCCTTAACGCCTGTTCAAGAGGCCCTAGCAAGCTTTGAGCTCTGGCGGTGAGCGCCAATTGCCCGTCGCGGCGGATCAGCAACTGATCGTCAAAGTGCGCTCGAAGTTGAGCCAGGGCATGGCTGACAGCTGGCTGGCTTTTATGCAGCCGAACCGATGCCCGAGTCACGTGCCGCTCCAACAACAATGCATGGAGGGTCAGCAATAGATTTAGGTCGATTCTTCGTAGCTCTTCCAGCATTGGCTCGAATCTAGGTGGAGTGTCAGGGAAGCGTACCAAACTGTCTTGAGCCATGACAGATCAGCCCACTCAGCAGCACAGGGGCTGAGCCAAAAAGCTGAAAAATGCTAGCAGAGATAATCTTTTTGTAAATCAGCATGTTATGACACACTAACTATTATGGTCATTCAGATAGATCGGTCTGAAGGGCAATACTGTTACTCGCTACACGAGACTGCGGACAGATCCAGCGGGCCAGGAAGCATTCATATCTCCCGACCTTTGGACTGCCATCCGGCGACTGTGGGTGCCATCGTTCCACCAAGCATGGAGTCGCTCTCCGAGTGTACCTTTGCAGCTTGAACACGCGTCTTGGTCGCTTTTAGCTGCTCAGGTTCGCCCGAGGCTTTCGCTGTCTTCACCCCATATCGCGCTGCCGTGAGATCGTTGACCAACCGCTGCCGCACATCCTCACTGAGCGATGGGTTGGTGCAACGCCACAGCGGCTCTTTGACTACAAAGTATCGACCGTCAGGAGTCATTGGGTTCATCTCTGCAATTCCATGGTGCTTGAGTGCGGCGCACCCAAGCTCGTCATGTCTCGCAGCTGAATGTTGGTGAGGTACTCTCAGTTAGTAACGGTTTGACACTCTGTAACTCGCATCCAGCCATTAAAAAAAGCACCCCTTACTCCCAGATATCATGATTTTTCACAAGCATGAGCCTTCCTTATAGTCCTCCCAAGCCCACTTGGAACACGGTTGTGTTTCCCTTGATGCGAGACAGTTTTATGGAAAATAAGAAACGCGCCGTCCAAGCTTTAGAGGTTGGTATGGGGACTCGAGTCGTATGGGGAGGAGAGCAAGTTCAACATCCCTACAATGCGACCCAGACCCCCATCGTGGTCAGTGCCGCCTATGGCTATGACGATATCGATAAGTGGTATGACGTGGCATTGGGAAAGGAGCCCGGCTTCATTTACAGCCGGATGAGCAATCCCACTGTCTCTGTCTTGGAAGATAAACTCTGTGAGCTCGAAAACGCAGAGTCGGCTGTAGCTTTCAGTACCGGAATGGCCGCAATCAGCGGTGTACTACACACCTTCCTATCCCATGGGCAGCGCGTGATATCTACACGTGACAGCTACGGCGGTACGAACAAGATTTTTGAGGAGTTTCTTCCACGCATGGGTGTGGAAGTAACCCTTTGCGATACGCTCGACACCGTGGCACTTGAGCAGGAGATCGCGAAAGGCTGCAGTGTCCTGTACCTGGAAACACCCACGAACCCAACGCTGAAAATCGTTGATATTCGGTGCCTTGTGGCAGCGGCGAAGCGAGTGGGCGCTTTGGTCGTTGCGGACAATACATTTGCGACGCCTCTGAATCAGAATCCGCTCGCCTTAGGCGTTGATGTGGTTGTGCACAGCGCGACCAAATTCCTTTCCGGTCATGGTGATGTACTCGGCGGTGTGGTGTGCGGCGCCGAGCATTTGATGTCTCAAGTTCGCCATTACCGCGAAATCAATGGGGCCTCGCTGGATCCTTTTTCAGCGTACTTAATCATCCGGGGCATCAAGACTCTGGCTCTGCGTCTTCGCCAGCAACAGGCGAGTGCGAAGCTTTTGGCCGAGTATCTCTGTACCGAGCCGCTGGTCGAGTCTGTGAACTATCCGGGGTTGCCTCAACATCCAGGTCATGACATCGCTCGATCGCAAATGAACGGATTCGGCGCCATCGTCAGCTTCGTGCTGAGGGGAGGCATGGACACAGTGACTCGTTTGCTACCGCTGCTCAGATATGCGCATCGGGCGGGTAATTTGGGCGCTGTCGAGACCATCTACGGGCCGGCACGGACGACCAGTCACGTGGAAAATACCTTGGAAGAGCGCCAGGCACTTGGAATTTCCGAAGGCTTGGTTCGAGTGTCCGTAGGTATTGAGGACTCAGCAGATTTATTGGCTGACCTGAAACAAGCCTTCGCTTCAGTGCGAAGTAAACAAGGTGATGCAAACCTTCACGCTGAAAGTGCCCAACGTTTCATTGAGGTAGGAGCCTGAAGACGGGCAGGACTTTCGATACTCATCTTAAGCCCTTCATGAAGAATGAAAATAATAAAATCCTGCGACAACAAAATTGTACTGCCCAAAAGCCAGTTACAAGGCGTTTGTCCGAACATTTCATGAGAATACAACTATGACCACACAGATAGAAGATAATCAGCCCGATCCAAACTCGCATTTCAAAAAGGAAATGCAAACCCGCCACATCGTTATGTTGGCACTGGGCGGTGTGATCGGTACGGGGTTATTCCTTACCTCCGGTTATACGGTTAACCAGGCAGGGCCGCTCGGTGCGGTGATCGCTTACATCATCGGTGCGGTGATGGTGTATTTAGTCATGGTCTGTCTCGGTGAGTTGGCTGTACAGATGCCAGAAACCGGATCGTTCAGTAGCTACGCAACGCGATACCTGGGCCCTGGGACAGGCTATACAGTAGCCTGGCTTTACTGGCTCACTTGGGCAGTGGCTATCGGTTCAGAATTTACAGCTGCGGGCATACTGATGGTTCGGTGGTTTCCTGACACACCGGTCTGGATTTGGAGTGCGCTGTTTGCCATTGCAGTCTTCTTAAGCAATGTTGTCTCTGTCCGGTTGTTTGCGGAGACTGAATTTTGGCTTTCGCTGATTAAGGTTCTGACCGTTATCACGTTCATAGTGATCGGCGGAGCGGCAATTTTCGGACTTTTTCAAGTACAGAATTTGCAGGGGGCGGGACTTTCCAACTTCACACGTGAGGGGCTGTTCCCCACCGGGTTATTACCCATTGCAATGACCCTCCTGGCTGTTTCCTTCGCATTTTCCGGAACTGAGCTGATCGGTATTGCAGCAGGTGAAGCGCAAGATCCACAAACTAGCGTGCCCAAGGCAATCCGTACGACAGTGGTACGTTTGGCGCTGTTCTTCGTGGGGACAATTTTCGTCCTGGCGACGTTACTGCCACGAGAGCAAGCGGGGCTCGTAGAAAGTCCGTTCGTCATGGTGTTTGAGCTGATTGGTATCCCATACTCTGCCGATATTATGAACTTCGTCATTCTCACGGCACTGATTTCCGCCGCTAACTCGGGGCTGTATGCAGCATCGCGCATGCTGTGGACATTGAGCGATCAAGGACATATGCCTAAGCGCTACGCCAGGCTTTCCAGTCGGGGCACACCAGTGAACGCCATCGTTCTTAGTATGGCGGGTGCAGTGGCTTCACTGCTCAGCAGTGTGTTTGCCCCTGATACGGTTT
Organism: Pseudomonas sp. H11T01; assembly: GCF_048515765.1. Lineage (NCBI taxonomy): Bacteria > Pseudomonadati > Pseudomonadota > Gammaproteobacteria > Pseudomonadales > Pseudomonadaceae > Pseudomonas > Pseudomonas sp. H11T01. The sequence goes on from NZ_JBLYED010000024.1 coordinate 24,909, forward strand.
ACTTAGCTTTGGTGTCCATTTCCGGTCTGGCGGTCGTAGTCGTGTGGATGAGCATTGCTGCAAGCCAGATCGCGTTCCGTCGTCAATACGTCGCTCATGGTGGACGAGTTGAAGACCTACATTTCCGTGTACGTGGCTATCCGTGGGTACCTATCGGTGCGATGTTGTGTTGTCTGCTGGCCTGTGTGGGTATCGCTTTTGATCCTGAGCAGCGAGTGGCGCTTTACTTCGGCCTCCCCTTTATCGCGTGGTGTTATTTCGTTTACTGGATCACTCGGAACAAGAGAGCAGAGCGGTTGGCTTTAGCTGCCGCTGTTCATTCCTCTGGCACCGCGTGAATTTCTCAGGCAATGATTGAGCATAGATAAAGCCCTGATGAGGTTGCGCCGATGAGTCAAAAGTCACTACCACCCTTGAACTGGTTGAGGGCATTCGAAGTATCGGCGCGTTATTTGAACTTTACCCACGCGGCGGAAGAACTCCATTTGACTCAAGGGGCTGTGAGTCAGCAGATCCGTCAATTAGAAAGTCACCTCGGTGTGGCGCTGTTCAAGCGCTTACCTCGAGGGCTTGGCTTGACCGAGGAAGGGCAGTCGTATCTGCCTGTCGTACAAGACGCGATCAGTCGCCTTGCAGTCGGCACAAACGAGATTTTCGGCCAGCACAATCGAAGACATTTGAAGGTGCGTGGCAGCCTTTCCTTTCTTCACTATTGGTTGGCCCCCCGGCTCGCAGGTTTTTGTCGGGAGTATCCGCAGATCGATATTCGATATATCAGCAATATTTGGGTGAAAGAACCGGATGGCGAGGATGACCTGGAGATTCGCTGGGGATGCGGTGAGTGGTCGGGTTTGCACGCTCAGCGATTGACTTGGGACATCCTTCAGCCTGTTTGCTCCCCAAAGCTCATGGCCAGCTCACCCATACATGAGCCTCGCGACTTGATGAACCATTCCCTGCTTCACGTGTTGGGTTACGAAGAAGGTTGGGGTTACTGGTTGAAGCGAGTTGGAGCAGACGACGTCGACTATTCCCGTGGCCTTCAGTTTGACACGCTGATTTCCACGATCCGCATGGCAGAACTGGGGCAGGGTGTTGCGCTAGCACGGTCTTCCGTGGTCGAGGATTTGCTTAAGAGTGGGCAATTGGTTGCGCCATTCAATCACCGAATCGAGGCAAGCGAATCCTTTTATTTGGTGCACGAGCAGACCGAAGTGCTATCGCCTGATGCCGCAAATTTTTCTACCTGGCTGGTGGCTCAAGCTCACCGCCTTTTGTAATACGATTGGGAGTGGCCATGGATTATGTAAGCACACGCGGCGGTGACATGCGGGCGGATTTTCGCAGTGTGGTTCTGTCGGGGCTCGCTGAAAATGGTGGTCTCTATGTCCCAGCCAGTTTGCCTATCTTCACCGAGAGTCAGATTGCTAGCTGGTCGTGGCTGCCGTTTGATGAGTTGGTTTGGCGAGTGATTTCGCCTTTTGTTGGCTCCTCCATAAACGAAAGTACCTTGCGCGCCTTGCTCAGTGACAGCTATCAACAATTCAAGCACCGCGCCATTACGCCGCTTGAGCAGATCGGGCATAACGAGTGGATACTCCAGCTGTTTCATGGCCCGACCCGTTCTTCCAAGGATTTCGCCGCGCAATTGCAGTCGCGCCTGGTCGAGCACTTTCTGGAGGAGGTCGGTAAAGAAGCGTTGGTGGTCGGTGCAACTAATGGTGATACCGGCCTCGCTGCGCTTGAGGCCTTTGCTAACTGCCCGGCTGCCCGCATGGCGATACTGTATCCGCGCGACGGGCTTGCGCCTGAGCAACTCAGTGCCTTGCAGGAAGCCAACCCACAGCGGGTTCAGCTGTTTCCGGTTGACGGTAATTTCGATGATTGCCAGACGCTGGTCTCCCGACTCTTGCGTGAGTGGCCGTTGGACGGAGTGATGCCGGTCTGTTTCAACTCGACCAATTGGATCGGCGTCCTGGCCCAGATCGTTTTTTACTTCCACGCGGCGTTGCAACTGGGCGGTGGCTCGCGTCCTGTTGGCTTTAGCGTTCCAGCTGCCAGCTCGGCCGAGATCTACGCCGGCTACATTGCGCAGAAAATGGGATTACCCATCAATCAGGTGATCATTTCCACCAACAGCAATGATGCCCTGCACCAGTTTTTTCATTGCAATCGCTACTCCACCCGGATGACTAATCGAACAGTATCGCCGGCGATGGACTTCTCGTTGTTTTCGAACCTGGAGCGGTTTATCTGGGAGATTTACGAGCACGATGGCTGCTCAACAAAAGCGCTGATGGAGCATTTTGAAAGTTGCGGAGAAATGAGCATCGGCAATCAGCAATGGCTGCGTGCCCGAGTACTCTTCGATTCCTATGCGGTAGACGAATCCCAGGTGCGCGATGAGGTGGTCGAGCTGTTCCGAGAGACAGGCTCGGCCATCGATCCTCACACCGCTGTCGGTGTACTGGCTGGCCGGCTTCACCGACGCAGCCTAGGGGCGCCAATGGTCACCTTCGGGCAAATTGCGCCGGCCAAGTCGGCGGCGCTGTTGGCAGAGCTGGGCGTCTGGCAAGCAAGCGTTCCGAGTACTGTCGAGGTGCGCGCGCAACCACCTTACTTGGCTAAGGACGATCTGGAGGGGCTGTGCCAAGCTCTTCGTCTGGCGCAGCAGAGGCTTTCATGAAGCGCATTCTGGATCCGCTGGACGAGCGCATACTGGCCGAACTTACCGCTAATGCGCGAATAGCCCATATCGAACTGGGTGCCAAGATCAACTTGTCGCGCAATGCTGTGCGCCAGCGCATCGAGCGTCTTGAGCGCGACGGTGCGATCCAGGGCTATACGGTACTTCTCGGTGAGTCGCGGCGACCTACATCGCTTATCAGCGCGGTGATCTTTGTCTACCGCTACGACCGCATGCGTGGCGAAGAAGTACTGGCTGCGCTGCGCTCCATTCCCGAAGTCGTGCAGTGTGAAGTACTCAGTGGTGAGTTCGATTTAATGCTGCGCGTGAATGCCGCCACACCTGAACGTGTCCATCTCGTGTGGAAGGAAATCGCGGCCATGCCAGGGGTGGAAAACACCGTGACATCGTTCGTCCTTTCTGCGGTGTTTTGAAAACATCGTGCTTGGGCAAAACGCCCAACTAATACAGCAGACTGCCATATTCAACTGCCAAAGCCCGGCTCTTAGGATGTTCCTATCGAACAACATCAATACAGGAACAGCTTTATGACTGAGTACAAAATTGCCTTGGTAGGGTTTGGTGGCGTGAACCGTGGCTTCGCCCAATTGGTCGCCGATCGTAATGCCGAGTGGAAGGAGTCCCTGGGCTTCACTATTAAAATTGTCGGTGTCACCGATCTGTTCCTCGGCTCCATCGTCGCTAAAGACGGTCTGGACGCAAAGCAGTTGGTCGCGCTGCCGGTTGAGAAAGGCGCACTCGCTCAACTGCCCGGCGGCAATGCTGAGGCCTTCAACGAAACCGTGATCAAGCATTCCGGTGCAGACATCATCGCTGAGGCCACTTTCACCAATCCGGTGGATGGCGAGCCCGCAACTACCTTTTGCCGCTGGGCCTTGGAAAGTGGCATTCATGTAGTAACCACCAATAAGGGGCCTATTGCGCTGCACGGTACCGAGCTCAAGGCGTTGGCCCGTCGCAACCAGGTCGCTTTCGAATACGAGGGGGCGGTGATGAGTGGCACCCCCGTGATTCGTCTGGCCAAGCAGGCCTTGGCGGGTGCCAGCGTACAAGGCTTCGAAGGCATCCTGAACGGCACTTCCAACTACGTGCTCACCCAAATGAAAGACGGCCTAACGTTCAACGATGCCGTCGTACAAGCGCAACAGCTCGGCTACGCCGAGGCAGATCCAACCGCCGATGTGGAAGGGTTCGACGTACGCCTCAAGGTGGTCATCCTGGCCAACGAACTGCTCAATGCACGACTGAAAGTCAGTGATGTAGCGTGTTCGGGCATCAGCAATATCAGCGCGGAAGATATTGCTCAGGCAAGTGCCAATGGCGCGAGCTGGAAACTGATTGGCTCAGCCGATCGTGAAGCCGATGGCTCGGTTCGAGCGAGTGTCGAGGCCCGGCTGCTGCCGAATTCGCATCCTCTGGCAGGTATTGCCGGCGCCACGAATGCCGTGTCATTCAATACTGGACTGCTGGGGGCCGTCACAGTATCGGGCCCGGGAGCGGGGCGTATCGAGACGGCCTTCGCATTGCTATCGGACATCGTCGCCATCCATACCGCCCATGGCAAATAACAGGAGATAGTCATGAGCGTATCCAGCATTGCCAGTATCCAGCTTGTTGAAGCCAAACAGATTGATGTGTTCAGTCCATTCGATGGTCGCTTGGTAGGGAGCGTCCCTTGCCTCGATGCAGCCGCAGTTCCTGGCTTGCTGGAACGCGCGCGAATCGGCGTGCGCGAGAGTGCGGCAATGCCTCGTCACCTGCGTGCGCGCATTCTTGAGGACGCCGCCCGGTGTGTGGAGCTTGAGTCTGAAGCATTTGCCAAGCTGATCGTTGCAGAGGCGGGAAAAACGCTGCGACAAGCAGAGAAGGAAGTGAAGCGTTGCGTGAACACGTTGAAGCTATCGGCGGAAGAGGCGCGTCGTAACGCCGGGGAAGTGATTCCATTTGGGGCTTATGAAGGATCGGAATCGCGTCAAGGTTGGTTCACGCGGGAACCGTTGGGGCTTATCGTCGCGATCACGCCCTACAACGATCCGCTGAATTTGGTCGCCCATAAACTCGGCCCGGCAATCGCCGGTGGTAACGCCGTGATTTTGAAACCCTCGGAACTTGCGCCGTTGTCTGCTCTCAAGCTCGTTGAGTGCTTGGTGAAAGCGGGTCTTCCACCCTCTGTGATTACCCCGGCTACGGGTGGCGTCGACTTGGGTAAAGCATTGGTGGAGGTTCGCGAAGTTCGGATGATTTCCTTTACGGGTGGTTTTGCCACGGGAGAGGCCATTGCTCGTAGTGCCGGGTTGAAGAAGTTGGCAATGGATCTGGGAGGAAATGCCCCGGTTCTTGTGCTTGAAGATTGTGATATTGAGCCGACCGTGGAGTCCTGTGTGTCTGGTGCCTTTTGGGCAGCAGGGCAGAATTGCATCGGCACTCAACGCATCCTTATACATAGTTCAATTTATGAGGACTTCCGTGAGCGTTTTGTCAGCCAAACGCGCGCTTTAGTAGTGGGTGATCCTGACCAGCGAGCAACGGATGTAGGCCCGATGATCACGGAGCAGGCGGCCCGTCGTACCGAACAATTGGTAAATGAAGCGCTGGCCGAGGGGGCCGTTCTTCTGTGTGGGCACCATCGCCAAGTGGGAAGTTATGCGCCGACCGTGCTTGAGCATGTGAGGCATAGCAGTACGATTTGGCAGCAGGAAGTATTCGCGCCGGTGGTCATCCTGGAGCCTTTTGACCATCTGGATGACGCTATTGCTCTGGCCAACGCAACAGAGTACAGCTTGCATGCAGGTCTTTTCACACGTGATATTTCCAAGGCTTTAAAACTAGCGCGTCAGATTGAAGCGGGTGGCGTGATGATCAATGATTCTTCCGACTATCGTTTCGATGCCATGCCATTCGGTGGTTTTAAGTACGGAAGTCTGGGGCGCGAAGGTGTTCGATTTGCGTATGAGGACATGACACAGCCGAAAGTGGTCTGCATCAGCGAGCTGGATTAAACCTACAAAGTAAATTGCCATCGGCTCACATCGGGTGGACGCTTTTATCTTACGCCCGATGTCCCCTTTGCTAAAAAATGGAAGTGCATCGCACGAACTTACACAGAAGTGCACGCCCGATGCTTTGTGAGATACCCTGACCTCAACTGTAAAGCGGTGAACGGACAACTTCTTTGGTTCACCCTTTCTCACATTTGCATGCAATCATTTACGAGGTTAACGATGTCCAAGCTCGCGGAATTCCGCCAACTCGAAAAACATCTCGCCGAGCAGCTTCAAGCGCTCGAAGCACTAAAAGGCGATGCTGGCCTAAAAAAAGAAATCGAATTTGAAACGAAGCTACGTGCATTGCTCGCCGAGTACAGCTACAGCCTACCGAACGTGATCAACTTGCTTGATCCTAAGGCTGGCCGTCGTGCACCAGCTGCTGAGTCCAAAGCAGGCACTCGCAAGCCCCGCCAAGTGAAGATCTACAAAAATCCGCACACCGGCGAAGTCGTCGAAACCAAAGGCGGCAACCACAAGACCTTGAAAGAGTGGAAAGCAGAGCACGGCTCCGAGACCGTTGAGTCCTGGCTGAATAAGTAATTTTGATTTGAGTACAAAAGGGGCCCTTTGAGGGCCCTATTTTTTGTTTTGTGAATGACAGACTTGTCGCATTGTGTTGGCGCCGACGCCGAATTGATCCAGTTACCAAGATGCCACTGACCCAGTCTGATTCCTCGCGAACCATTTCCTGCGCTGGATTTCTGCCGATTGGAGTTGGGTCAGTCTTGCGTAGGCACGTAGATTAATTCGGCGTTGGCGCCAACCCTGCGAGGGCTTTCTGCTCGCACATCACGTATCCACAAGGCATAGGCTTGGCGCATCGACTTCGGCAGATCTTGTTCTGCGGCGGCTGGCATTGATGATATTGAAACCAGACCTACTGTGACTCCTATTTCATAAAGCGTTCACCGCTATGACTTTTTGCCGACGATATAGAATCGTTGTCGCAGTGAAGCCGCACAAGGCAGCAAACATTAACCAGTAAGCGGGTGACGCCTTATCACCCGTCGCCTGCACCAGGATTGTCGATACTGCAGGTGTAAAACCACCAAACACAGCCGTCGCTAAACTGAATGCCAAGGAAAATCCTACCACTCGCACGTTTTGCGGCATCACTTCGGTCAATGCCGCGACCATCGCGCCGTTGTAGATTCCAAAGAAGAAAGAGAAGTACAGCAACACTGCGAGCAGTCGCTCGAAACTCGCGGCCTCGGCCAGCCAATGCATGGCAGGATAGGCAGTGAAGATGCATAGCAAGGAAATTGCCAGCAACAGCGGCCGACGGCCAATGCGATCGGAGAGCGCGCCGCCGATGGGCAGCCAAATGAAGTTGCTCAGACCGACAAAGAGCGTGACCACCAGACTGTCAGTGGTGCTCAGGTTTAGTACAGACCTGCCAAAAGTGGGGGTGTAGACGGTAATCAGGTAGAACGTGGTGGTGGTCATTGACGCTAACAGACCGCCCGCCAGCACCGTGCGCCAGTTATCCCGCATTGAGCGAAATACTTCACTAGCGCTTGGGTGATGGGTGCGCGCTTTGAACGCTTCAGTTTCCTGTAGCGAACGGCGAATGATGAAGATGAACGGGATGATTACGCAGCCGATAAAGAATGGAATACGCCACCCCCACGCGGCAATTTCAGCGGCCTCCATCGAGGCGTTAATCGTGTAGCCCAAGGCAGCCGCAAGAATGATCGCAACCTGTTGGCTGGCCGACTGCCAACTGGTGTAAAAACCGGTACGGCCCGGGGTAGCGATTTCAGCCAGATACACCGAAACACCACCCATTTCCGCGCCTGCGGAGAAGCCCTGTAAAAGCCGCCCCAGTAACACCAATATAGGTGCTGCCACACCAATGCTGGCGTAGCCTGGTACTAAGGCTATCAATACCGTCCCTGCGGCCATGATTGACAGCGTTACGATCAAGCCCTTGCGACGTCCTACCTTGTCGATGTACGCCCCCAGTACAATAGCGCCCAACGGACGCATCAGGAATCCCGAACCGAATACGGCGAAGGTCATCATCAGCGAGGCAAACTCGCTGGTGGCAGGAAAGAACGTTTGGGAGATGTAGGTCGCGTAGAATCCAAACAGAAAAAAGTCGAACTGTTCGAGAAAGTTACCGCTGGTGACTCGCAAGATGGCGCCTAATTTAGGGCCCTTGGAACGGCTTGCTGCAGTTGTTGTTTTCATCATGGCTACCGTAATGCTCACTGTTGTTATTGGAATGAGTGGTTTAGCGGTTAGTCGCTGCTGGCGTTAATTGGGTTCGGTTGGCGTTTTTCGATGGAGTATTTGAGCAGAGCTGCGCTGCGGAAGATTCCATGGGCGAATTTGCTGTAGGGCATGGTCAGGAAAAACGCCATGACCAGACCGAGATGGATAGCCAACAACAGGCCAAGGGCATTTGTTTCACGCAATGCCAGCAGTGCCAGGCCGCTAGCGCTCACTAGAAACAGCAACGCGATGAAACCGCGATCCATGGGTTTCTGATTTTCGTCGCCGTGTTCAGGGTTGCGACGCAGGTTTAGCCACAACAAACCCGCAGGGCCAATCAGCAAACCGAGTCCACCTACGATTCCAAACATCACTGGCAGGCTCAAGATTGGGTAGGGGGCCGACCAGTCCAGAAGAAAGTGATAAAGCGTGGCGATACCGGTGGCGGCGAAGCACAGCATGAAGCCGTAGAACGTGAGATGGTGGAAGCGCCGACGCCACAAGGTGAATTTATCATCGGCGTTGTTGCAGCCCTCGCCATGCCCTCCATCCAGGTATTTGAGTTGGGCGACGTTGGCCGTGGCTTCCAGTGCAGCGGATGTTTTTAGCGGCAAGGGTGCTGCAACCGGAGAGACGTTGCGCCAGAAACGTCGCACGCCAATTGTCAGTGCTAGCACCGCGAAGCCGAAAACAGCGCCAAACATCAGTGCCAGGGTGTTATGCGGGAAGATCCCATAGAAGTTCCCCCCGGGAATTGCCGTGAACAGATTGCCCATCACCATCAGTGTTAGACACAGGAACAATGCCAGCCCCGCACCAGAAGCCAGCGCCAAGGTCAGTCCGTTGCGCTGATACAACTTGCCCATCACCTGCGGCCAAGCGTATTCGGCGTATGTATTCAGGCGTACTTTGGCCATGGCCTTCGGCACATTGATCTCGAATTCGTGGGGGGCGGCGTACTGACAGGCATGCAGGCACGCACCGCAGTTATGACAAAGGTTCGCCAGGTAATGGATGTCTGCCTGAGCAAACTCTAGGCGCCGAGTCATCGCGGGGAAGACCGCGCAGAAGCCTTCGCAATAGCGGCAGGCATTGCAGATGGTCATCTGCCGCTGGACTTCACTTTCGTCAAGATTTAACACCGGGATCAACCCGCTCGGCGCTTTGGGGTCAAACAGTTGCATGTCGAGATTCCGTGTTTATGGGGGAAGGGCCAAAGCCCGCCGAAGCGGCCGCCTGTACACCGGCTATTCGGCCGAACGCGGTACCGATGGCCATGCCAATACCGGCGGTGTATCCCTTGCCCAGCACATTGCCGGCCATCATTTCTCCGGCTACGAACAGGTTGGGGCTCGCCTTGCCATTGAAATGCACTGCTGCGGTTTCGTCGGTGGCGAGGCCGAGGTAAGTGAAAGTGACACCCGGTTTGAGTGGATAGGCGTAAAAAGGCGGTTTAACCAGTGGCCGTGCCCAATGAGTTTTGGCAGGCGTGAGCCCTTCGGTATGGCAATCGTCCAGCGCGGTGTGATCGAAAGTGCCGACGCGGCAGGCGCTGTTGTAGTCCTCTACGGTCTTGACGAATTGCGCCTGTGGCAGCTTCAACTGACGGGCCAAGTCTTGCAGAGTATTGGCGGTGGTACCGGGGAAAACAGGCGGCATGAAACGGCCGATGGCTTGTTGATCGATGATCGAATACGCCTGCTGGCCTGGTTGCCCTGCAACCAGACGCCCCCAGATTGCATAGCGCTTGGGCCAAAAATCTTCGCCTTCGTCGTAGAAGCGTTCGCCGTCGCGATTGACGACCACACCCAACGACACGCAGTCGATGCGGGTGCAGATGCCGCCGTCATACAGTGGTGCGCGGGCATCAATTGCTACCATGTGCGCTTGTGTCGGATCACCGATAACATCAGCGCCGAGATCGAGCATGCGCCGCAGCAAAACTCCGGTGTTGAATCGTGTACCACGGATCAGGAAGTTGTCGGATGGCCATTCACCGCGTTCGTTCTGACCCCAGGCTTCGCGCAGCCATTCACGGTTGGATTCGAAGCCACCTGCCGCTAGAACGCAGGCTCGGGCTTCAATCCGTTCTGCCGCTACGCGCTGACCGTCGACTTCTCGTTCGCCAATGTGAGCGGCGATGAATTTGCCATCGTCCAACTCAATGTCGGTCACTTGAGTGTTATAGCGGACTTTCACGCCCAGACGTTCAGCGCTACGGAAGTATGCGTTAACCAGCGCTTTGCCTCCGCCCATGAAAAAAGCGTTGGTGCGTGCCACATGCAGAGCACCGGACAGAGGAGGTTGGAAATGCACGCCGTGTGAACGCATCCAGTCTCGGCAAGAAGACGATGCACGAATGGCGATACGGGCAAGTTTCTCATCGGTGATGCCACCGGTGACCTTCAACAGGTCTTGCCAGTATTCTTCTTCCGGATAGGCATCGGCCAGCACGTCCTGCGGTTCGTCGTGCATGCAACGCAGGTTACGGGTGTGTTGCGAGTTACCGCCGCGCCAGGCTTTTGGTGAGGCTTCCAGCAGCATTACGCTGGCACCGGCTTCTCGCGCCATCAGCGCGGCACACAAGGCCGCATTGCCACCACCTATGATTAGAACATCGATCATTGTCACTCCTCGATACGCAAGGAGGCAGGAACGATGTACTCCTTGCTGGGGAGGAATGTAGGGGACTGGGCGACGCGCCGAAAGGCGACTTTTGACGCGGGGTGTTTAGTTTTTCTAAAGGCTTTGCCTTAACGCGACTCTTATGTGCCGAGATGGGGCGCAGCGGGTGTTATGCCTCTACATCCTCAATCCACGTTGCTCCCGGCCACTGTTTGTCGACGACTAATTGTCGCGCCACATCGACTATGACCAAGCGCGCTGCCAATGCTGCAGGAGATAGTTCATCGTCAGCCAGCGTCGCCAAAAGATTGCGGCGTCCCACATGAGGATCGGCAATTTTAACCAATGAAAGCCCGGATTCGCCTTTCAATGCTGCAGCGGCACCGGGTTGTATCGTCGCTGCATGACCCGCACGGACGGCGTTCATCAGGACGGCGAGGCCATCCACTTCCATGATGATATTGGGCGTCAAACCTGAGCGCTCAAACGCGCTCATCAATGTCGAGCGCAAACCATGTTGCGAGCTCGGCATCACAAGCGGTAGGCCGCCGAGGTCTGCTAACTGCACGCTATCACCTCGGGGCGATTGAGGCAGTGAAGGCGAAGCGATTACAAATAATTTTTCATCCAGCAAGGGGGTTACGTTCCAGCGTTTACCACCGTCGAGCTGAAAGAGAATCGCGAGATCAATCTGCCGAGCATTTAGCTGTGCGGATAAATGCCCGGAAAGCATTTCTACCAGATGCAGCTGAATATCCGGATAACGCGCACGCATCGCATTGATCAACGGCAGCGCAAGAACAGTCGCGGTAGTAGGCGGTAACCCAACACTTACGTAGCCACTCATACGGCCGCGGTGGGCGGCCATGATGGCATTCTCCGCCTGCCGTAGCGTCAATTGGGCATGATGTAAAAATGCAAACCCTGCGCTAGTAGGTGCTACGCCGGTGGTGGTTCTGTTGAGAAGACGGGTCGATAACTCGCTTTCAAGCTTGGAGATTTGCTGACTTAGAGCAGACACGCCAACGTCCAGTTCAAGCGCAGCGCGACCCAGACTGCCATGTTCGACAATTTTTACGAAATAGCGCAGTTGCCTCAATTTCAAACGATGCTACTCCCCACCAAGTTTTTATTCGAAGGCCTAATAGGCTGCACGCGAGTCAAGGAGCTATCAAGCACATTGTTTTGGAGGTGAGTGACAGCGTTTATACAGCCTGAGATGTTATGCCTTGGCAGTCAATCGCTGTGTATTGGGTCGAGTGTATTCATCGCCGGGCCGGGCTAGCCCGTAGACTGAGCCGATGCTCGCCACTCGGGCCAGAACGATATTATTGCCATCCATCGACCTCAACAGGCATCTATCCGTGAAAGATCTCGTTTCAACTGAATGCTGGCTCTTTTCATGACGCGTGTACCGAGCGCAACGTACTTCATCACCTGATAGACCTCGCGAGCGGTGAGAGGGGGTGTTGTGTTTTAAGTTACGGCTCTGACACCGTCGAATCCTGGCTGACCAAGTGATTTTGGTTTGAGTACAAAAGGGCCCTGAAAGGGCCCTTTTTATTGCCCATAGTTAATGGCATTTCACTGCAGGAAATCTGCTTGGGATTTTGAAGGGATTGGGAAAGTCGACATTGCGAATCACAGAGCTGGCTTGACGTAGGCTTGCCTGGGCGACGGTTCACCATTCGTCAGCAAGGGGCCGTGCCCCTCCTTGACAGCGAAGTCGTCTGGGGAAATACTCGCCACAAGATTCATATAGATGACTAGATAATAAGGTGAATAAAGTCGATGAATTCTCTATCCAGTGATGTTCGCCTGCCGCTTTACCAACGCCTGCGTGACCACTTGGCAGAGCAAATCGCCAACAATCGCTGGCGTCCGGGGGAGGCCATTCCCACCGAAGCCGCGCTTTCAGCGGAATACCAACTGTCCACTGGCACCGTGCGCAAAGCGGTCGACGCGCTGGTCAGTGAGGGCATCCTGGAGCGACAGCAAGGTCGAGGCACTTTCATTCGCCGGCCGCAGTTTCAATCGTCACTGTTTCGTTTCTTCCGTTTTCAAACCGCTTCCGGCGAACGCCAGGTGCCGGAGAGTCGCATCCTATCCATCGAGCCGGTAGCCGCGCCTTCGGCGGTGGCCCAGGCGTTGGGCCTGCCTGTCGAGTCGCCGGTCATTCGCATCGTCCGGGTTCGTCTACTTGATGTTCAGCCGGTGCTCGCCGAAGAAATCTGGCTGCCGCGTAACCGCTTTGAGGCACTGCTGGAGATCGACCTGAGCCGTAAAGGGCCACTGCTGTATCCGATCTACGAAGAAGTCTGCGGGCAGGTCGTCGCCTATGCCGAAGAAACACTGACCGCTGAATCTGTGAATGACGTGCATGCGCGATTGCTGCAAGTCCCGATCAACAGTCCGGTGGTGGTGATCGAGCGTCTGGCGCGCGATTACGCCGGTACACCGCTGGAGTGGCGTCGCTCACGTGGGCATGCCGAGCACTTCCGCTACAGCGTGGATATTCGCTAACCCTGTGCCTGAGTAGCGGATCACTCAGCGACGACTCGGTCGTTGCTGATTTCATTGTTTTGATTGCCACGACTCGCCCGTAGCGGCGCGGTTTGTTCTCGGCTGCCTCCCGTTCCACTTATAAGGATAAGAATCATGTTTAGCTGGTATCGCCAAGTCACTCCTCGGGAGCGCAAAACGTTTTGGGCCTGCTTCGGCGGATGGTCGCTCGACGCACTGGAAGTACAAATGTTTGGCCTGGCGATTCCGGCTTTGATCGCCGCCTTTGCCCTGACCAAGGGCGACGCGGGGCTGATCAGCGGAGTGACTCTTGTCACTTCAGCCATCGGTGGCTGGGTAGGGGGGACGTTGTCCGACCGCTACGGCCGGGTGCGTACGCTGCAGTGGATGATTTTGTGGTTCTCCTTTTTTACCTTTCTCTCCGCGTTTGTGAGCGGCTTCAACCAGCTCTTGATCGTCAAGGCGCTCCAGGGTTTCGGCATCGGCGGAGAGTGGGCAGCAGGTGCAGTATTGATGGCCGAAACCATCAATCCGCAGTATCGGGGCAAAGTGATGGGCACCGTACAAAGTGCCTGGGCCGTGGGTTGGGGGCTGGCCGTCGGAGTGTTCACACTGATTTATTCCTTCGTGCCGCAGGACATGGCGTGGCGCGTGATGTTCCTGGTCGGGCTGCTACCGTCGTTCCTGATTATCTGGGTGCGTCGTAATGTCGAGGAGCCCGACAGCTTTCAGCGTCTGCAAAAAGAAAACGCCATCCCGCAAAGTTTCTTCAAATCCTTGGCCGGCATCTTCCGCCCCGATTTGATCCGCGTAACGCTGTTCGGTGGTCTGTTGGGGCTGGGTGCGCACGGTGGTTACCACGCGGTGATGACCTGGCTGCCAACGTTCCTCAAGACTGAGCGCAATCTGTCCGTACTGAACTCTGGCGGCTACCTGGCGGTGATCATCTTCGCGTTCTGGTGTGGGTGTGTAGTCAGCGGCTTTTTGATCGACCGTATTGGCCGACGCAAAAACATCGTGCTGTTCGCGCTTTGCTGTGTCGTCACTGTGCAGAGTTATGTGTTCCTGCCGCTGACCAATACCCAGATGCTGTTCCTGGGGTTCCCGCTCGGCTTTTTCGCGGCCGGTATTCCCGCGAGCCTTGGCGCACTGTTCAACGAGCTATACCCGGCGGATGTACGCGGTGCCGGTGTGGGCTTCTGCTACAACTTTGGCCGAGTGCTTTCAGCGGTGTTCCCGTTCCTGGTCGGTCACATGAGCGACTCCATGTCCCTTGGGTCTGCGATTGGTATCGACGCTGGGATTGCCTATGGCGTGGCGGTGATCGCGGCACTTTGTCTGCCGGAAACCCGTGGACGCAGCCTCGAAGCTTCGAGTGCATCGGTGCCAGCAACGGTCAACGGCAACGAGAGTGCGCGGGCCTGATGCCCTTTACCTTCTATAGATGAACGCTATGACTGACACCTGTTCTACGCCGATCACCGGCATCGACTCCCATGCTCATGTGTTTAGCCGTGATCTAAATCTGGTCGGTGCACGGCGCTATACCCCTGATTACGACGCCACGCTTGAGCAGTATCTGACGCACTTGCACGCTCATGGTCTGAGTCATGGCGTATTGGTGCAACCGAGCTTTCTCGGCACCGACAATAGCTACTTGCTGGCGGCGTTGAGGCAAGCGCCGGATCAGTTGCGAGGCGTGGTTGTGCTGGAACCAGGCGTCAGTCGCGCCATGTTGAATGACATGGATAACCTGGGCGTGGTCGGCGTTCGCTTGAACCTGATGGGTAAGGCGTTACCTGATTTTCGTAACAGTGCCTGGAGAGAGTTTTTCAGCCACATTGCTGATCTTGACTGGCATGTCGAGTTGCATCGGGAGGTAAAGGATCTGCCGGGACTGATCCATCAATTGACGCCGTTCGGTTTGAAGTTGGTGATTGATCACTTTGGTCGGCCGGATGCCAATTCGGGCGTCGATCAGCCCGGGTTTTGCGAGTTACTGGAGTTGGGATCGAAAGGTTCGATCTGGATGAAGGTATCGGGAATCTATCGTTTGGGAGGTACGCCGCAACAGAACATCAATTTCGCTCGAATGGCATTACCGCTGCTGGAACAAAGTTTCGGCCTTCGCCAGTTGGTGTGGGGCAGCGACTGGCCGCATACGCAGCATGAGCAAAGCATCGGTTTCAGCACCGTAATCGATCAGTTGCAAGCCCTGGAGTGTTCGACGCAGGTTAGCTATTCGTTGTTGGTGCAAGTCCCTCGAAGGTTATTCGGTTTTGCAAAAGGCGAAAGCTGAAACTTACGCCTGCATTTGCAGATGACCATTCATCTCACCCATTTAAACGAATACATACAGAACGTTCGAAGTGCGACGTTGTAGTAAAACCTATCGTGCCTCATCGAGAAGTCCTGTGTAATAGCAGCATATTCCAATTACAAGAGAGTAGATTCCATGAACACGTCATCCAATGCCGAAGTTGAAAGCACCCAAACGATATTTGGTTTATCGCGTGCGCCGACAGGCGTTACGGTTTCAAACTTCTCTTTCAAATCTGAGTGCAGTTTGGGCGCCAGCCCAACCGAGATCCTTTCATGACTCCTTTAGATATAGACCTCTTACTGACCGCATTGGTGAGCGTCCTGGTGCTGGTGGCGCTCATCGTGTCGCGTCTCAAAATGCACCCGCTCCTGGCCTTGCTAGTAGTTTCCGTTGGCGTTGGCTTTGCAACCAGTATGGAGCCAGAAACCATCGTCACCCATTTGATCACCGGCGCCGGAAAGACACTGGGGGCAGTAGGGGTCGTAATCGCGCTTGGAGCGATGCTAGGCAAAATTCTTGCTGACGCAGGCGTCACAGAGCAGATCGCCGAGGTCATCCTCAAGCGAACATCGGATCGGATGATACCTTGGGCCATGATGATGGTTGCATTTGTAATTGGCATTCCCATGTTTTTCGAGGTGGGCTTGGTGATCATGCTGCCGCTGATTTTCAGCGTGGCGCGAAAGCTGGAAAGCCAGGCTCGCTTCAAAGGTTCAGCGTATGTGTATGTGGGTGTTCCGGTGATTGCGGCACTTGCAGCCATGCACGGGATGGTACCGCCGCACCCTGGCCCCTTGACGGCCATCGCCGCGCTCAAAACCTCGGTTGGGCCCACAATGCTCTATGGCTTCCTTGCGGCTATTCCTGCAATGATTTTAGGCGGCCCGCTTTATGGCGCATTCATTTCGCCGCGCATGAGCACTCGGCCCGATCAGGTTTTGCTAGATCAGTTCACCCTAGCTGAAAAAGCCGACGATCAACCAAGCACCAGCGTATGCCTTGGCGTGCTGGCAGCCTTGCTACCGGCGATCCTGATGCTGATTCATGCCGTCGCTGAAATGGTATTACCCAAAGGCAATGCGATCCTGAAAATGGCTAGTTTCTTGGGCAATCCCCTGATTGCCATGCTCCTAGGCGTGCTGTTCGCAGGGGCAAGTCTGGTACTCGCGCGGGGCGGCGATGCGGGGCAGTTGCGCGAATCCCTGGGCAAGAGCCTCAAGCCAATCGCCTCAATCATCATGATCATCGCCGGCGGTGGTGCCTTTCAGGAGCTGCTGACCAGCGCCAAGGTGGGCGATGCCATTGTGCACCTGACTCAGCAGTCTGCGTTCCCTCCGCTGATCTTGGGTTGGTTGATCGCGATGTTGCTCTCGGTATCTACCGGTTCTGCCACTGTAGGTATCGTTGGTGCTGCCGGCTTGCTGGCGCCGCTTGCAGGTGCTGATCCCAGCCTCAACCTGCCTCTGCTTGCGTTGTCCATAGGCTGCGGCTCGCTGTTCTTCAACTATGCGAACCATGCGGGCTTCTGGATGGTGAAGGAATCCTTCGGCATGACTATGGGCGAAGCCACCAAGACCATTTCGGTGGTTCAATCCATCGTAGCCGTGGTCGGTTTGATTGTGGTGTTGATGTTGAATGCGGCTGTCACGGTGATTTGAGTCAGGATCTGTTCGCAGGTAGTAACCCTGCCCGAGCGAGTTAGCCGAGGGTGGGAGATAGAGTTACGTTCCACAGGGTGTTTTACCATCGAACTTGAATGCTCAGTGTTCGCTGGTAAGCATGGAGCGTTTTACTCGGCTCTAACCCTAAAGTGTCGGCACCCGTAAGCCACGCATGTTTAAGGTCTATAAAAACCCTCACACTGACGAAGTCGTCGAAACCAAAGGTGGCAACCACAAAACGCTGAAGGAATGGAAGGCAGAACACGGCTTCGCGACCGCCGAGTCTTGGCTGACCAAGTGATCTTGCTTTGAGTACAAAAGGGCCCTTCGAAGGCCCTTTTTATTTGCAGTTTATCGACGTCGGCGACCAAATCCTCAACCGGCGTTTCCGGCTATCTGCTACACCTCCATTCGTGTGCTTCGCAAACCTTCAACAGAGGCAAGGATGATGAATTCAAGCTGGGCAGATCAGGTGGCGCTTGTGAGTGGAGCGGGCAGTGAGCTTGGAATCGGTATGGCTATTGCCCATCGTCTTGGGGCTCAAGGGGCCAAGCTGATCGTCACGGCAAGCAGCGCACGCATCAATGAGCGGGTTGCGGAGTTACGCGCCGCCGGCTTCGAAGCAGAGGGTCGACCGGTAGACTTAACTCAGGAAACTCAGGTTAGAGAGTTCGTCGCTTGGGCTGAGACCGTATGGGGCCACATCGATATTCTCGTAAATAATGCCGGTATGGCGATGCAAGGGAGTCCGGAAACATTCGCCGAGCTGACGAGCACAAGTCTCGAATCGTGGAATCTTTCAATTGCTAGAAATCTGACAACCGCTTTCTTGTTAACCCAAGGGGTGTTGCCAGGGATGCGAGCCAGAGGGTATGGCCGCATAGTGAATATAAGCTCTACAACGGGCACACGAGCCAGTAATCCAGGAGAGGCTGCTTATAGTGCGGCAAAGGCCGGAATGGTAGGCATGAACATGAGCCTTGCCCTTGAGGTTGCTCAATTTGGTATCACGGTGAATTCAGTCGCGCCAGGTTGGATTGCTACTGGATCGAGTACTCCTGATGAAATAAGAGCAGCACGCTCTACACCTCTTGGAAGGGCGGGTCGGCCAGAGGAAGTGGCCGCTGCCGTTGTATTCTTGGCTTCACCTGAAGCGAGTTACATCACAGGTGAGTTGCTCGTGGTGGATGGAGGCAATTGCTTGGTTGAGAACAAAGCTCATTAAGACTTTTTTAATCCCTTCTGCGACTGTTGAGTCCTGGCTGGCCAAGTAATTCTCAAATGAGTACCAAAGGGCTCCTCGAGGGCCCTTTTTTACGTCATATGGTCTTCAAGCGATGTGTTCTGGAATTGCTTCATTAGCGATTTGAGCAACCGTAGGTAGCGTTCAGAAAATACAAATGCGAATACGTATCAAAAGCCGATAATGCGGTTTACCATACGCCGCGATTTATTGGCACGTATGCCGTCCCATTTGGCTATTTTCTCAAGGTTTCCTAGATGCGTCGTACTCTGGTTTCTATCTGTGTGATCCATGCGTTTTCCGCTTCCTCCTGGGCAGAGGACGCCACAACCGATAAAGCCAGTCTGGAGTTGCAAGCGACCGACATCGTTGGCACGGCTGACTTTGAAACCGCCCTGGGGCCCGTGGACGGGTACCGGGCGACGCGTTCAGCCAGTGCAACGCGTACCGACACGTCGATCCACGAGACGCCTCAATCCATCAGTGTAGTGACCAAGGATGTCGTGGAAGACATCAGTGCCACCCGATTGCAGGATGCGCTCGATTACGCCGGTGGTGTGGGGCGGGCCAACAACTTTGGCGGCCAGGGCCTGACCACATTTACCGTGCGTGGATTTACCACCGGGGAGTTTTATCGCAACGGGTTCCCGATCAACCGTGGCTATCCGAACATGCCGGATGCGAACACTATCGAAAGGCTCGAAGTTCTGCGAGGGCCTGCGACCATGCTCTATGGCCGAGGCGATCCAGGTGGCACGTTCAACATCATCTCCAAACAACCTCTGGCCGAGCCCACTGTGACGCTGGGTAGCCAACTCGACGACCAGGGAATGCAACGCGGAACTCTGGATGCCTCCGGCCCGCTGGATGAAGAAGGCCGTTTGGCCTATCGCCTGAATTTGGTGGGAGAGGGCGGCGATACCTTTCGAGATCATGTCGAAACCGAACGATACGGCATCACGCCGGTACTTGCCTGGCAGGTCAACGACGACACCAAGGTGATCTTCGAGGGGGATTTCATGCGCAACAATCACCCGCTGGATCGCGGTGTGACGCACTTTCCCAATCAAATCGGCACCGCCTCTCGCGACACCTTCTTCGGCGAAAAAGACGTTGGCAAACTGCACAACGACAACAACATGGCGCAGCTGCGTTTCGAACACGTGCTCGACGATACCTGGACGCTGGGCGGCGGATTCCAATGGCTCGACGGCACACTGCAGGGAAATGCCGTCGAGGCCAACGGTGTCGCGGCTGACGGGCGCACCCTGGGCCGCAACTTCAACTATCGCGAGCTGGAGTGGACGGACAAGGACACCCAGCTCAACCTCACCGGGCATTTCAACGCGGGCGGTTTCGAACACACCTTGCTGACCGGCGTCGAGTACGAAGATTATGACTATCAGTCGATCATCCAGCGCTCCAGTGGGGCGGTGAGTGCCTACCCGATCGATATCTTCGACCCGGTGTATGGCCAGCCGCGTCCAGCCTTGACCCGCACCCCGACCAACGACAAGGAAAACCTCAAGACCTACGCCGCGTTCATCCAGGATCAGGTGGCCTTGACCGAGCGCTTGCGCGTCCTGGCCGGGGCCCGTTTCGAACGCTTCGAGCATGACTACGAAACCTTCGTGCCGGGCAGCAGAAGCTGGCAGGCCAGCGACAATGCGGTGACCCCGCGCATAGGGGTGACCTACGATCTCAGCGACACAGTGGCGATTTATGCCGATACGGCGCGCTCGTTCAAGCCCAATACCGGTGCCAGTCGTGAGGGCGGCGGTTTTGATCCGGAAAAGGGAAAATCCTATGAACTGGGTATCAAGTGGCAAGCGCTGGACAGCCAGTTGAGTGTCGATGCGGCGATCTACCAGATCGAAAAGCGCAATGTGCTCACCACCGATCCCGTGGACTCGACCTACAGCGTGGCGGCAGGCGAGGTACGCAGCCGTGGCTTTGACTTGAACATCGCCGGCAACCTGACTCCGCAATGGCGCGTGATTGGCGGCTACGCCTATGTCGATGCCGAAGTGACGAAGGACAATGTCATCAAATCCGGCACCCGGCTAATGAATGTTCCGCAGAACAGCTTCAGCTTGCTCAATGTCTACGAGTTCCAGGATGGCGCGCTCAAGGGGTTGGGTCTCGGCACCGGGCTCAAATACGTCGATGAGCGCGCAGGGCAGACGGCCAATACGTCGTTTTCAATGGGCAGCTACACCGTTGTCGACCTGCTGAGCTACTACAAGGTCAACGACAAGATCAGGTTCAATCTGGATGTGAAAAATCTGACGGACGAAGATTATGAGGAGGGGGCGTTCGGCAACGTTTACGCTTATCCAGGGGCACCGAGAACGGTGCAGGTCGGTATTTCATATACTTTGTGATTCGATTGAATGGGTGGTCTTGCGAATTGTGAAAGCTCAGCACGTCCTGCAGCCGTTGAGTCCTGGCTGACCAAGTGAGTTCGGTTTGAGTACAAAAGGGCCCTTCAAGGGCCCTTTTTTTAATGAGTTTCGAGAACTCAGATTTTTGCTGGTTTACCTCTCACATCCGTCAATTAATGACTGTTATCGCCCCAGTCGCGATTGCAGCCATAAGCATCACTAAGACCGTTCCGAACGTCCATTTCAGGGAGACTCGCTGGTTATCGCCGTAGTCAATATCCAACAGCCCGCATAGCAGATAGGTTGATGCAACCAAAGGGCTGAGTAAGTGAACGGGCTGGCCAATGAGTGACGCAATCGCCATTTCATTTGGGCCTATCCCGTAATGAGCCGCTGTCTCTGCAAGGATTGGCAACACGCCAAAATAAAACGCATCGTTTGTCAGCACATAGGTGAACGGCATGCTCAGCAAGGCTGTGATCAGCGACATGTAATGACCGGCCTGTTCTGGCAGGATCATGATGAGGTTATCCGAGATCGCCTTGATCATCCCTGTGCCACTCATGATGCCGACGAATATGCCTGCCGCGAAGATCAGCAGAGTGACGGCCATGACGTTATCAGCATGACGGGCGATGACTTCTTTCTGCTGTTTCAGGCTTGGGTAATTAACGAGGCAAGCTAGACCAAACGCGAGCATGAACAGAATTGGCAAGGGCATGAGGTTGAGCATCATACCGGCGATCAGCGTCAGTGTTAGTACGACGTTGAACAGAAACTTCGGATCTTTAAGGCGAATGTGCGCGTAACCTTCGAGCACTTCGTCCTCACTCACTGTTACCACACCGAGCCGACGATATTCCATGCGCCCCAGCCACCAAGCGGCAAGGACAACCCAGACAGCACCGACAATCATGATCGGCACCATCTCCAGGAACAGCGCTGTAATGTCTACATGCATGGCGCTAGCCGCGCGAGAAAACGGCCCCGCCCAAGGCAGGATGTTCATTACGCCGATGGCCATCAGCAAAACGGTCGCCATTACCTGCAGCCGAATTCCAGTCAGCCGGTACAACGGTAAGAAGGCAGCGGTGGCAATGATGTAGGTGGTTGCGCCGTCTCCATCAAGGCCAACACACAGTCCCAGAACGGCAGTGCCAACAACAATCTTACGAGGGTCTCCTTTTACTAGGCGCAGTAATACTTTAATCAGCGGATTGAAGAGCCCCGCGTCGGTCATCAGACAGAAGTAAAGGATCGCAAACGTCAGCATGATGCCCGTCGGCGCGAGCATTTTTACGCCGTCGTACATCATTGCGCCGAGTTGGCTCGCAAAGCCTCCCAGGCACCCGAATACGACAGGTACGAGTAATAGCGCTACCAGGGGAGACAGGCGCTTGCTCATGATTAGGTACATGAAACAAACGATCATTGCGTAGCTTAAGAAGATCAGCATGGGTGTGCCTTTTATTAGTCTTGTAGGGCTGGCGCGGTGAGCGCGCACTTTTTTCTGGCCGAACGAATCCCGTGCGGGCAGCACTGAGGGTTCAACGCTTCATGGATTTAACTGTGGGAGAACATGGGCAGACCGGCGTGTTCAAGATCGGCTACCAATATCGAACTGGTAGAGGAGTCAGTGATGAACAATTGCTTGTTGTCGGCGCCGCCAAAAGCCAAATTGGTTAGGGTGCGTCCATCGGTGCATGATCGAATGCGATAGAGCGGGACAGCATGTGGGTCGAACACCCAGACACAGGCATTCCCTGCGTCGCAAACGTAAAGATTACCGATACAGTCAAGTGCCAAGCCATCGGCTCCACTTACTCCTCCCGCCATTGCGGCGAAGATTCCCACTTTGCTGGTTCCGCCGTCACTCTGAATCGGCAGACGCCAGATTGCATTGCCGCGAGTCATCGCAACGAATAATGCATTCTGCTGGAGATTCATCACCAGACCGTTCGGGCTTGGGCCGTTGTCTATCAAACGGGTCAGGATTTCTTTATCCAGGTCGTAGGCAAATACTCGACCACTCGAATCCTGTTGGCCGGTTTGACCTTGATCGGTGAAGTAGAGCTTTCCGCTTCCATCGAAGAACAGATCGTTTACGCCTTTGAATCCTTCGCTACGGCTGTGCGTAAGAAATGGCGAGATTGAGCCTGTATTTGGATCGAGTACAAGAATGCCCTGCTTGTAGTCGGCAATGAAAACTCGACCATCCCGGTGGATTTTCAGTCCGTTCGGCCAACCGTCATATTCCGCAACCAGCGTCCAATTGCCCAATGGGTCTATTCGAAAAATACGACCGTAGGGAATATCAGTTACGTAGAGGTTTCCGCTTACGTCGAAGGATGGCCCTTCTAGAAAACTTTTGACGTTCTGTCCGGGTTTGTTAGCACGTACCCAGTCGGAGTCACCATCCTTCCAGAAGGCCTCAGGCATCGTAGTAAATACGCGAGTCGGTAAATCACGCGGGGGGGCATAAAGGCTCACAGAGTCGACTCCTACACGGGCGCCGAACAAGACAGGTATCGACCTTCGAGGGTGAAAAAGCCTGTTCTTCGCATTGTTTTTGTTCTGTCAGACAGAATTGAATATCTTCTGGCAGAACAAATGTCGATCTATTTTCCTTCCCTGTCAACCCACCTGCTGCCGTACGGCACTGATCCGACCATCTGCGCTTGCCTCGTTTAAATCAAAAACCCCAACTCACTGGAATTACAGATGGGTGGCGTTGACAGCTTGAATTCATGCGCTCATTATTTATTTCAGAACAGTGTTCTATCAGATAGAACGAATGCAATTCAACACCCGGAGAGCCGGCGATGAACGATAAAAACAACATAGATATTCTGATTAGCGAGGTAGGCCCACGGGATGGGTTGCAGAGCGTCAATGCTGCGATGCCCACGGAGCTGAAGAAGCAGTGGCTAACTGCGCTGGCAGATGCCGGGCTTCGAGAAATCGAGGTCGGCTCTTTTGTCTCGCCCAAGCTGCTTCCACAGATGGCTGACGCAGCAGAACTGGTCGCTCACCTTCGGCAAAGACAGGATGTATTCGTCACCGCCCTGGTGCCTAACCTCAAGGGCGCAGAGGCAGCCTTCAAATCCGGCGTCCAGAAAATTACGATGCCGATTTCCGTCAGCGAACCGCACTCACTTGCCAATATCCGCAAGACCCATGAACAGGTTTACGAAGAGGTGCGTTCTATTGTCACCCTTCGAAACAAGCAGTTTCCTCATGTCGAGATCGAGTCCGGCCTGTCGACGGTATTCGGCTGCACGATTCAAGGTGTAGTCCCGGAATACGACGTGATTCGCATGGCGTTGCGCATGGTCGAGCTGGGCGTTGATGAGGTCGGTCTGGCCGATACCGTCGGCTATGCGAACCCGGCTCAAGTACGCCGTCTTTTCACTCGGTTGCGCAGCGAGATAGGTGCTAAAGCAGGCAGTGCGCATTTCCACAACACTCGCGGCCAAGGGTTGGCAAACGTGGTTGCCGCGCTGGATGTTGGCGTCACGACGATCGACGCTTCCCAAGGCGGTCTCGGAGGATGCCCTTACGCACCAGGTGCCTCGGGAAACATCGTCACCGAAGATCTCGTCTATCTGCTCGAATCCATGGGGCTACGTACCGGTGTCGACATCGACAAACTGGTAGCGGCCCGTGAGTGGCTCAAACAAGGGTTGCCTGGCGAACCGCTCTACGGGTTTATCCCGGACGCTGGGGTGGGTAAAAACTTTCAATACGCCGGGGGCGCGCAATGAGCATGCAAAATCAGAACATCCAGACATTGCCGCTGGCGGGCATCCGGGTTGTCGAGTTTGTGCACATGGTCATGGGCCCTACGTGCGGCTTGGTACTTGCAGATCTAGGTGCGGAGGTCATCAAGGTCGAACCAACGCCTGAGGGCGACAATACGCGCCGCTTGACGGGTTCTGGCGCGGGTTACTGGATGACCTACAACCGCAATAAGAAAAGCTTTGCTGTCGACATCAAGTCGGAGGATGGCATGGCCGCAGTACGCAAGCTGATTGAGAGCGCGGATGTGGTCACCGAGAATTTTCGGCCAGGCGCGATGGAGAAGCTTGGGCTGGGTTATGAAGACGTGAAAGCTATCAAGCCCGACATCATCTACAGCTCCATGAAAGGTTTTTTGCCTGGCCCATATGAGCACCGCACGGCGCTGGATGAAGTGGTGCAGATGATGACTGGGTTGGCCTACATGACGGGCCCTGAAGGCCGTCCATTGCGGGCGGGTGCTTCGGTTAACGATGTGATGGGGGGAATGTTCAGCGCCATTTCGATCCTCGCAGCACTTTGGCAACGCAAGGCCACCGGTGAGGGCCAATTTGTCCAAACGGGCCTTTTTGAAAACTCAGCTTTCCTGGTAGGCCAGCACATGATGCAAATGGCAACCACAGGAAAGCCCGCAGCCCCAATGCCCAGCCGACTTTCAGCGTGGGCAATCTATGACGTCTTCACCACGCTGGATGATGAGCAGGTTTTCATGGGCGTGGTGAGCGACAGTCAATGGGTCAGTTTCTGCGATGCCTTTGGCTTCGATCAGTTGGGCCGTGACCCCGATCTCGCGAAAAACACCCAACGTGTTCAGGCTCGTTCAAAGATTCTTCCCCAGGTGAAGGAGCGGCTCGCCAGCCTAAGCAAACATGACGTCATGGCCATGTGCGAGCGAGCAGGCTTGCCTTTTTCTCCTATCCAGCGCCCTCAGGATCTATTCGAGGATCTGCATCTCAATGCCTCTGGAGGCCTGGCACACCTCTCCTTGGAAAACGGCGAAGAAGTAAAGGTACCGATGCTGCCGTTCGAGATGAATGGTCGGCGCATGGATGCTCGTCTGAATGTGCCTCGGTTAGGCAGCCATTCAGAGGAGCTACTCGCAGAGATGGGTTACGGCTCCGGGGACATCGAGTCCATGCGAGGTCGTGGCATCGTCCGCTAACTCTCGAACCTGAAGCACATTCGCTGACGGTTTTTCCCGCCGTCAGCCATATAAAAATAAAGTTGAGGAAACCAGTCATGGCTATTGTCACGACATCTCCGAAAAGCTCTAACGCATTAGCGGCGCAACCTCTTGATGCAGAACAAACGCGCGTCCTTCACAAGGCCGCATGGCGTTTGATTCCGTTGCTTGCTCTCGCCTATTTTTTCAATTACCTGGATCGCACCAGCGTAGGTTATGCCGCGCTGCAAATGACCGGTGATCTTGGATTGACCGCTACCCAGTTTGGGCTTGGCGCTGGGATCATGTTTTTTGGCTACTGCTTATGTGAAGTCCCCAGCAACCTAGCAATGTATCGATTTGGCGCCCGGCTCTGGATGGCTCGGATCATGATCACATGGGGACTGGCAGCCGCCGCAACGGCTCTGGTAGTCGGGCCTTACAGTTTCTATGTGGTGAGGCTGATCCTTGGTATCGCTGAAGCAGGTTTCTTTCCTGGCGTTATCTTCTTCCTGACGTTGTGGTTTCCAGCGCAATACCGCACAAGGGTGCTGGCATGGTTCACAGTGGCCACACCTATTTCATTCCTGGTAGGGGGCCCACTATCTATTTGGCTCTTGCAGATGCATGGCTTCCTTGGGCTGGCCGGCTGGCAGTGGATGTTTATCATCGAGGGGATTCCCGCCTGTATTCTGGGATTGATCACATTGAAAGTGCTGACCAACCACCCCGCAGAGGCAAAGTGGCTGACTCCTCGTGAGCGTGATTTGATCGCCGGTATGCTGGCGGAAGAACAAAGCAAGGGACAACACAGCCATGGTTTCAAGGCAGCGCTAAAGGATCCGAGGGTGTGGATTCTCAGCTCGATCACCTTCAGCTTCACCTTAGGCTCCTACGGTATCGGCATCTGGTTGCCACAGATGCTCAAGGCCCATGGTGTAGAAATGAGCATGATTGGGTGGGTCGCGGCGATTCCTTATTTCTTCGCAACCATTGGCCTATTGATCTGGGCCAAACATGTTGATCGAACCGGCAAGGGGATTTTTAACCTCACGCTTGCGATGCTGCTTGCAGGATTGGCGCTGCTTTTCGCGCTGCAGATGAATGCATTGGTACCTGCATTGGCCGGAATCACTCTGGCACTGGTTGGTACGATTGCAGGAAAAACGATCTTTTACACACTGCCCGGCAAGTTCCTTCGTGGCCAGGCAGCTGCGGGCGGTATAGCTTTGATCAACTCGATTGGTGCCTTCGGTGGCTTTGTGGGCCCCTATCTTATGGGGTTTCTCAAAGACTACACAGGCTCGTTCACAGCAGGGCTGATGGTGATGGGATGCATCATGTTTGTGGCTGCGGCGATGGTCATGTCGTTGCGCCTGTTTCTGCGCGAGGAGTGACGCACTGGCTCCTTGGCTGCTCAGAAGGTATCTTAAGTTCATTGAAATTGTCTTGCAGGCGATTACAGCTGCGCTACTGCCGCTGGGTCGCCTGCGAGCTCAGACCTGACGTTGAGTGGCTATGAACACCGAATCTGAAACAGGCCTTTCTGATCAATCCAACGGCGTTGAGGGTGGCGGAGTCGCCGCTGTGGATCGAGCTTTTTCGATTCTCGCTGCCTTCCAGGTCGAACAGGAAAGTCTGACATTGGCCGAGCTTGCGAGGCGAACCGGGCTCTACAAAAGTACAATTCTGCGGTTGATTGCATCGTTGGAGAAGGCCGGTTTTGTGCGCCGTCTGAGTGACGGTAGTTATTCGGTCGGGCCTGAGCCTCTTCGTCTGTCGCAGCTGTACCAGGCCTCGTTCCGCCTTCGTGATGTCATCCATCCATTGTTAGAGTCAATAACAGAGGAGAGCGGTGAAACGTCCTCTTTCTATGTACTCGAGAACGGCAGCAGGGTGGTGCTGTTTCGTGTTGAGCCTAAGCGAGCAGTGCGTGTTTCCGTATTGGAGGGCTCGCGCTTCCCTTTGCATGCCGGTGCATCAGGAAAGATTCTTCGCGCTTTCTCTCGACAGGAAGATCCTACTTTGACGGACGTGCGTGAGCGTTTTTGGG
Source organism: Pseudomonas sp. H11T01 (assembly GCF_048515765.1). Classification (NCBI taxonomy): domain Bacteria; kingdom Pseudomonadati; phylum Pseudomonadota; class Gammaproteobacteria; order Pseudomonadales; family Pseudomonadaceae; genus Pseudomonas; species Pseudomonas sp. H11T01. The sequence continues at coordinate 52,652 of NZ_JBLYED010000024.1, forward strand.
CCAGCTCTTTTGGTGAGCGGGATCCGGAAACGACAGCTGTATCGGTACCTGTATTTTCGATTGGCTACGAGCTAAAGGGCGCACTCACACTCTCTGGCCCGTCTGATCGCCTATTGCAAGAGCATGTCCAACACGCAGCATCAATCCTGCTACGTAATGCCGTCATTGCAACGAGTGCCTTGGGCGGTAGTAATGCAGAACTACGAAATGCGCTTGCAAGACTGAACCCTGAATAGGCTCTGTATCCTTGATATTTCGGTGCTTCTGCAGACGTGCTAGTGTCTGGTAGCGTACTTGTCCGCTACTGACTGCCCGATCATTGCCTGATGATTAGTCCAAGATGGCTCTACTAACGGATGTCAAACTTTGAAGTCGTTTTAAACAATCTCGCCAGTGATCGCCTGCCGTATCTCGCGCACGTCTCGGGTGGGCGGAGCGCCGAATTGTCGTAGGTATTCGCGGCTGAACTGTGATGCGCTTTCATAGCCGACAACGAACGCCACATCTGACGCGCGATGCTCGCCAGTGAGCAAAAGCTGGCGAGCTTCCTGCAATCTAAGCTGCTTCTGATACTGGATGGGACTGAGGCCTGTCATCGACAGAAAATGGCGATGCAATCTTGCTCGGCTCATACGCTTGCGTCGCACAACGCCTCGATGCAAAGTCGAGTGTTGTAATTGTCCCTAATACAGGCAACAGCCCGCCGGATGCTCGCCCTCACTTTGAGGCTATGGAGGCCATTTTCCAAGCTTTGCTATGTCTTCGAGAAAAGCCTGCCGGCAGGATACGGACACGGCAGCAGATTTCAGCTTTCATACAGTGTTGTGGCCAGTGCTGGAAACATTTTTGGCTCGGTACCCAGAGATCAACGTAGAGGTGAACTGTGACTATCGACTGGTCGACATCGTAGCCGATCGTTATGACGCAGGCGTCCGATATGGCGACACGGTGGGAGAGGGGATGATCGCTACAAGGATTGCCCCTGACTTGCGCATGGCCGTTGTAGTGACGCGAGACAAATTAGATACAGTCAAAAACTCGCTCATCACCCCAGATTTTTTAGCATCGGCGTTTTGTATTGCTGGCTATAAATGCTGCCTGCACAAATCCCTTCTATTCCAAGTGTTGTGGCCATGGGACGTCGTCGAGTCCCAAGGCGGCAACCACAAGACGCTGAAAGAATGGAAAGCAGAACACGGCTCCGCAACCGTCGAGTCCTGGCTGATTAAGTGAATTTGGTTTGAGTACAACAAAGGCCCGTCGAGGGCCTTTGTGGTAATTGAGCAGGACTCTTTGAATGAGGGACGGACGATCGCTTGGTCGAGCCATTGCTAGCTGGTATACGACAGCTGCGACTGGGGGCATATTTCAAGCTATCCGTGCGTGAGGCCTTCTTCGATTTAGCTTAAAAAATCGGCTATGGACTCTGCTGCAAGTTGGTAGGAGCGACAGCGGGCTTGTGGATCATAGATCCGGGCGTCGATCATGAGCTCGTCAGCCTTAGTGAATTCTAAGAACTGCACAAGGCCGCTACGGACGTCATCCGTGGTGCCTATTGCCGTGAATGTGAGCTCTTGCTCCAAGCTCCGGCGTACATTCGGCGATATCCGTTCCATGAAGCCTTCTTCAGGTGCCGGTAATAGCGTTGGCTGACCTGTGTGAACCCCTGCCACCCATTTACGGTGGGAGCTCGCGATCATTTCAGCCTCTGCCCGAGTGTCTGCGGCGAACACATTGATCCCTGCCATGACGTAAGGTTTGGAAAGATGGCGAGAGGGTTTGAATTTCTTGCGGTAGACCGATAGTGCCTCTTCAATCATCCTCGGTGCGAAGTGTGAAGCGAACGCATAGGGTAAGCCGAGCTCCGCTGCAAGGCTTGCGCCGTATGTACTCGATCCCAAAATCCAGACTGGGATGTTTTGGCCGGCGCCTGGGACAGCTTGTACACCTTGATGACCTTTTCCTTCGAAGTAGTTGAGAATCTCTAGAACGTCGTTTGGAAACTGGTTCGGGTGCGCATCTAACGACCTTCTCAGCGCTCGTGTAGTAGCTTGGTCTGCCCCCGGTGCCCGACCTACCCCAAGATCAATCCTGCCTGGGTAGAGCGTTTCCAAGGTGCCGAATTGTTCGGCAATCAAGAGTGGGGCGTGGTTTGGCAGCATGATCCCCCCCGAGCCAAGTCGGATCGACTTCGTGTGGGCGGCCAAATGGCTCATGAGCAAGGTGGTGGAGGAGGAACCGATCCCTGGCATGTTGTGGTGTTCAGCCAGCCAATATCTACGGAAGCCACATTGCTCGACGTGCTGAGCCAGCTTTACCGAGTTCGCGTAGGTCTGCGCAAGAGTGCTGCCGGCATTAATAGGTACGAGGTCAAGAATGGAGAGAGCTGTCATGGTGCTCCTGATTTATGCAATGCTTACTTCGGTGTTGCAACTGCACTAACTAAGCAACTACCGGTACTCGGATTAATGTTTCGCATTGGCTACAGGCCCATCAAGCCCTGTGCATGCCAACAGTTCGGCTGAGCGCCGTCAGCTGGGAGGCGATAAGTTTCTTAGTCGTTTCGTCAGTAATTCGTCCTAGCTCCTGGTCAACCTTTGCGGGGATTTGGCTGATCATGATCTCAGGCTTGTTTAGCACCATCGCGTCGAGGAATACCAAAATCTGGCGCAGATGATATTGCGCTCTTGCACCACCGATCATGCCAGGCGATCCGCTCTGGATCGCCACCGGCTTGCCTGCAAAAGGTGTCTCAGGAAGGCGAGATATCCAATCCAAGGCGTTCTTCAGCGCCCCTGGTACGGAGTAGTTGTACTCCGGGGTTACGATGATGACTGCGTCAGCTTGTTTGATGGACTGGCCCATCCGGACTACGGAGTCTGGGAAGCCTTCGGCCTGAACGTCCGCATCGTAATGTGGAATTTCTTGGATTGGGCCGAGGAGTTCGATTGATACCCCCTCTGGAGCCAGCGACTGCAGCGAGCGAGCCAGAGTGCCGTGGTACGAGGCCTTTCTCAGGCTGCCGAGGAGTGCGACGAAATGCTGTGCTTCCATGTTGAAGTCCTATCTGTAGTTCTGGTGGGGGCAGATGACTTGTGGATTAGCGGTGCGGGGATAAGTGATCAGTGACCTCAGGAAGGTCAGGCCATCAAGCTTGTTCCTGCCCCACACTGCATGTGGGTGCTCGCAGTAGAGCTGCACCTGGAGTGGTTGGACGGCGAGTGCAAAATCCAAAAGCCAAAAGCCCGAACCAAGTCCATGGCGACAGTCATTGGGCCGCTATTGCAACGCCGTAGGAGTTTTCGAAGAAGCGATAGCGAGTGATCAGATCGTCGGTGACCTCAAATTCGATCGCAAACTCACTCGTAATCGTCTTACCGGTGCGCAGCACCTTGCACTCCAGCGAGCCGAGAGCGACGCCGCGCTCATGCTCGGCCATCACCGTGGTGATATCGAAGCTGATTGGCTGGAGGTATTGGCCGAAGTCTCGGTAAAACGCGGCTACCGCCTGACGACCTTTACGCTCTCCAACCCAAGGGGCGATATCTGGCGCGCCGGGGATGCTCCAATCAACGTTTGGGCAAAAGCTCTCTGAAATAGATTCTGGGCTTTGGCTACTGGAAATCTTTGCGAACAAATTGCGAATGACTTCGAGGGTTTTTTCAGTGCTCATGGTTTCAAGCTCCAGTGAAGAGATGAACAACCGGCTTTCAGCCATTGATGACTAAAAGCTCGGCATCACGGCTCAAACTTACTTATCGAACTGTTTGATGGTCGCCTGGAAGGCGCGGTTGGCCATGATTTCCAGTGGAAGCTTGCGCTCAACGTCAGAAAGGATTTCCAGACCCCAAGGGCCTTCGTAGCCAGCCGCCTGGACTGCTTTGATGAAAGCCGGCACGTCGAACACACCTTCACCTGGCAAGCAGCGCTTGTGAATGGTGTCCATCCACAGTGGTTCTACGGCGTACTTGTGAGCGTCGTTGAGCTCAATCGACTTAATGAAGTGTGCAGGGATCTTGGCGATATCGCTGAAATCAACGCCACCTCGGCTCAGATGCCAGATGTCCAGCAGGATGCCGCCATTAGGTTGGTTCGCGCCCTCCACGATGGCCAGCGCGGTCTCTACGGTGCGGACATTGCTGAAGGGCATGATCTCCAACACGATGTTCACACCGACCTTAGCTGCCTGTTGGCAGAGCAGGGTGAACTCTTTCACCATCAATTCGATGTCGGCGACGTCTTCACCAATACCGGGGCCAATCTTGATTGAGCGAGCGCCCAGTTCTTTGGCGGCGTGAATCAGCTCTTGGCGCACCTTGTCCGACTGACGACGGCGCTCACCGCTGTGGTACCAGTCAACAAGGAACTCCAGCTCAACGTGTTTGATACCGTTGTCTTGAAGGATCTGCTTCATGGCCGGGAAGCCGATCTTGTCGACCGTATCCATCATCCCATTGTGAACTAGGCCGATACCTTTGAAGCCTGCGTTCGCGGCAGCCTCCATACGATCCTTGAAGGAAAATGGGCTGACTTCGCTTGGGCCCATCGGGTAAATATCGCCGGCAATTGTCCAGTAGGCCGCCAACAGTTCAATGTTTTGAGTAGTCATTTCGAATCCTCTGTATCCAGGTTGTGAATCAACGTGGGATTAGATTAAGGTAGAGATTCGGTGTGATAAACTACATAAAACTCCTTATAGAGTTGACTAAAGGTTGACAATGGCTCAGGTCGAACAAGCTCTCAGTGGTGTCCTGATTTTTGTCGCGGCAGCCCGCGCGGGGAGTTTTACCGTTGCGGCTGATCGCCTTGGCATCACGAAATCGGCGGTGGGGAAGAGCATCGCGAAACTGGAAGAGCGACTCGGTTGCAAACTGTTCCACCGCACCACTCGTAGCCTCGGGCTCACGGTGGATGGCGAGGCTTACTTTGCAAGCTGCTCAGTGGCTTTGGACGAGATTCTGGCAGCGGAAGCGTTCTTGACCAGCCATCAGCAAACGCCCAGCGGACGACTCAGAATCGATCTTCCAGCAGCCTATGGGCGAAGTATTGTCCTTCCGGTGTTGCTAGACATTATCGATACCAATCCCGAGCTCAAGCTGACAGTGACGTTCACAGATCATGTAATTGATCTGATTGAAGAGGGCATTGATCTGAGCATCCGATTCGGAACGCTGAAGGACTCCAGCGGCCTCATAGCGCGCCGTTTAACAGTTCAAAAACAGATCATTTGTGCTGCGCCACGGTATCTTGAAAAACGCGGCTGTCCTGAGTCATTGGAGGACTTGCAGAACCACAGCTGCATAGTGAATTTCCGGAAAGGGCAGCGGTTAAGCTGGAGCGTTCTTGATAATGCCGGACAGCTCACGAGGATCATTCCTCCGGGTACCCATGAGGTGGGTGACGGTGATGCAATCGTTGCCATGACAGTCGCTGGTCACGGCATCTGTCAGATGCCCAGCTCTCTGGTGCGCGATCATCTACAGGCAGGGCGTCTGGTACCTGTTTTGGAGCAATACAGCCCTGGAGATGTGGAAATTCATGCAGTGTGGCCACAGACGCGTCACCTGCTGCCCAAGGTTCGGCGGGTGGTGGACGAGCTGGTGGTTCGAGCTGAGCAAGGCGCGTTGGATTGATGTTTCGCGTCGATTGAAATGAAGGGCAATGAAGTTGGGATTTGTCGTGCGTTCAATGAAAGTCGACGGAACGGGATAGTGAGCTAACGGCCAAGTGATTGAGTGACGTACGCAAACGAATTTTTCGCACGACGTCGATAACATTCCAGTTCTACTTTACTCACCAGCAAATTGGATCAGAAACTTCGGAGCTGTTTGGCCTGCCTCATTCATGCGTTCGAACAGCATTACCGCTGACTCAGGAGGAGCTATTTGCGCGACTAGCCGATCTGGATTGATTTTCCCTCTGGCGAAAAGACTGAGCGTTTCGCCGTAACAATCAATGCCGTGCAAAATGCCGTGAACCGTCAGATCTTTTAAAGCAATGTCTGCTTGGTTCACATTCTTCGATGGTGTGCTTGTAAGTCCGAAAAGTGCGAGTCGTGCGCCCATATCAGCGAGGTCGCACGCTAGGCTCATTGCCGACCCTGTGCCTGAGGTTTCGATGACAACGTCGTAGTTATTCCGCTGAGCTTTTTTCGGGGACAGAACATGTGTTGCCCCCAGTTCAAGTGCAAACTGGAGTTCTGACTCAGCAAGACCAATCACATCGACTGTGAGGGCGGTCTGTTTTGCCACGAGCAGGCTCATAAGGCCCAAGGTGCCTGAGCCGATCACGGCGACTCTGTCAGCCATGTTGATCTGAGTGCGAGCACACGCGCTGTATGCGCTGACCATCGGTTCGGTAAGGGTGGCTGATTTCAACGAGACGTTACCGGGAACGACTGTTACCGCATAATCCGGGACTGCGATGTAGTCAGCAGCAGCTCCGGACATAAAACGCTGGCCAACTTCCTTGAGGTTTCGGCATTGTTGTCGTTTTCCTCGCTGACATCGGTCACATTTTAGGCATGGAACCATGCTGTGGCCGACAACGCGGGCACCAATTTGTGGGTGTTTGACGCCTTCGCCAACTGCAACCACTATGCCGGTGTATTCGTGTCCGAAGATAAACGGATATTGAATGTAGCCCTTTTCAATATAGAAACTGTTTCCCGAATACAGATGGGAGTCAGTGCCGCAAATGCCAACATACGCAGTTTTGATGATGATCTCTCCGGGCTTGGTTACCGGCGCGTCGACCTCACCCAAGTTGAGTTGAGAAGGGCCACTCATCAAGAGCGCTTTCATCTTGTGTTTGTTACACATAGCTACTCCATGTGTCGCGCATGCCTCTACTACTCAAAGCGAGAGATTACGGATGCGCGAACCAGACTCGGGTGCGCACGCGACTTTTTGCTTGAGCCTGCTGAGCTCATCAGAGAAAAATACTGTTGTGCTCTCAATGAAAATAACCAGCATCTCCCTAGTCGTTACGAGCACGACAGGGAGTGAGGGGCTGATCTAGCTGAGCAATACTTCTTGTCCGCGTTGGGCTGCCGACTCGAAAAGTGCTTCGAGGATCACGTTGATGTTGTGGGCCTGCGTGGCGGGGACTTGCGATGGCAATCCGTTTCTCAGAGAGTTAACGAAGGCTGCGGCCTCTCGATCGAAATACACCGGATTGCCAATCTCAGCGATCTCGGGCGAATACACTGTTTTGCGCACGGCCCATATCTCCGGGAAGCTTGTTTCGTTCCAGTGTGTCCATCCCTGCGGATGTCCGATTTTTCCGTCATGGTAGAGCTTGTAGGACGCAGGCATGGGCGTTGAGTGCATCACGCCATGTGTGCCATAAGCGGTGATATCCCAGCTCTCCGTCCATGGCATGGGATCCCAGGATGTGAAGTCGATCGTTACGATCTTGTCGTCATAGTTGAGCACTGCTGCGGCGGCGTCCTCACGCGCAGAGTCGCTCATCTGTCCTTCGAATTTGGTGATACGAGCGTTGACCGACTTGGGCATGCCAAAGTGGAGGAGAATGCGATCAATCGTATGGCATCCGATTACGTAAAAAGCGCCGCCAAGGTCACCTGGCTGCTTCATGTGATTCGTATCGGCCTCTTCATGTGAGCACCCGGCATGAGCACGCACCTGGAGAACCTTGCCTATTTCTCCGCTCTGCAAAACCTGCTGCATCTTCTCCACTGAAGGTGTGAACCTCCAGCAATACCCAACCTGGAACAGGTTGCCGGTGCGCTGCACCGCTTCTACGACCCGGGCGGTGTCTTCTGAGCGGCGCCCTGCTGGTTTCTCGCAGAGTACGGCTTTTCCTGCTTCTAGTGCTTCGATCGCCCAGTCAGCCATCAGATAGCTTTTCGGATGCACCAAGATGATGTGTACATTCGGATCGTTCAGGATTTCCTCTTTGCTGCGCGCTTGTAAACCGAGTGCGTCCACGAACGGTTCTAGCAGGGGGCTGTCATCATACGCGCCAAGAAATTGCACATTGGGCATGCGCTGAAAAGCCTTCACGCGCCCGGACGTATGGGGGTGGGTAATGCCTAGACACGCTACGCCTAGCTTGGTTTCGCTGGTGACTTTCTGTGACATTTTGGACTCCTCGTTGTACGCAATTATTGCCCCACCCTCTACCGGTGGGGCGATTTACTCCGTTGAGCTTGGAGGGTGAGGTCAAATCACCGAGCGGATGCTGCCGCCATCCACGCCCCAGACGCTCGAAGTCACGAAAGAGGCGAGGTCGGATGCCATGAAGACAATGACGTTTGCAACTTCTTCAGGCGTACCGAGACGGTCGAGCGGGAGTTGGCGAAGGGAGAGTTCGTGCTCGACGGCCAGTTGGGGTTCCATGCCATGAACTTTGCCCATGGTTTCGGCAAAGCCGCCTGACTTTGTCCAGAACGGTGTCCAGATTGGGCCTGGAGCTACCGCGTTTACACGGATGTGTGGGCCTTCACTGCGAGCCAGCCCCTTTGTGACCGCCAAGACAGCTGCTTTCGAGGCGGCATAGTCCAATGGGCAGGGCTCTGGCTGTCTGGCGAGGTCGGATGCGTTATTGATGATCACGCCACTTTTTTGGGCTCGCATGATTGGTAGGACTTTGCGGCAAGCACGGACGTAGCTCATGAAGTTGAGTTGCATGGTTGCTTCCCAATCTTCATCGGTGAGGTCATCGAACATTCGCACCGCGCCCGATCCGACGTTGTTCACCAGGACGTCGACTTTTCCGCCATAGGTAGCGAGCACATGATCGATGCCCTCGTTCACGCCAGTCAGGGTGCTGAGATCGGCTTTCGCAACCGATACCGTAACACCCAGCGCTTCAGTGTCCGCTTTCAGCTCTGCGAGAGCGTCAGCGTCCCAATCCAGCAGGGCCAGATGGCTGCCTTCTGCGGCGAATGCGAGCGCGGTTGAGCGGCCGATTCCTTTTGCCGCACCGGTAATCAGAACGACTTTGCCAGCAAGGTTTGTTTTCATAATTGGATACCTTTTTAAGCCGGGAAATTGAGTGCAACGTGTTTACCAGATAGGAGTGCAAGCGTAAGTCAGGCTCCGGTAGCTCTAAGACAGAAATCCAGAGCGTGTATTCGGAAGCTGAGAAAGGCAGCGCTGTACTACCTCTGGTTGTCGACACCCTTCATGCTGCAACTTGACTGCGGCGCTGGTGGGGCATCGCTCCACCAAGTGCACAGCGCGGCACTAAAGAATCGGGCAGAGGGAGGTGCTCGTAGGGGGAGTGGTGTGTTCACGCGACTGTTCCAGATTCTTTTTATTTGATGGAGAAACTGAGTGGAAAGGCGTTGCAGCTGCACAAGGCAGCGTGAGCGCCTAGATGTAGTAATCCACTTGATGCCTTGTAATGCGCAAATTTCCGAGTTCCTCACGAACTCGAAGGTGAGCCGGATGACTTGCGTATCCCTCCAGTGCTTCCGCCGAGTCAAACTCGGAGTAAAGAACCACATCGCACGCATAGTCGATCTTGCTGATATCAACTCCGATTTCTAAGGTTCTCAAACCGGGGATTTCCGTCCGGATGCTTTCAAACGCAGACTTCAGTTTCTCGATATTGGTGGAGCGCTCCTGCTCATTTTCGCCACGCAGATTCCACATGACGATGTGTTTGATCCGTTGCATAGTCCTCTCCGAGGTCAATTAGATACTTAGAGCAAGGGCGGCCTGCAAAGCCGTGCAGGCCTGTGTCGGTTTGAAGTCGTTTAGCGTGGCTATGCGTGGTGCAGGATGAAATCGAAATCCAGGGTGTAATACAGAGAGTCGATTTCCTTGCCATAAGGGTCGATGCCGCTTTCATGGCGAACCCAGTCGGCAATGAGTGACGAGCGCACGCCAAAAACAGCATCCGAGTCGAGGTAGTCGCCGCCTTCACGGAATACGTGCGTGACCAGGCGCAGGAATCCCGGAGCGGTGATCATGAAATGCAGGTGGGCTGGACGCCATGGGTGACGGTTCAACGCCTCCAGCATCTTGCCGACAGGGCCGTCGTGGGGAATTGGATAACACTCGGGCACGATCGACTTGAAGTGGTAGAGACCCTGTGCGTCCGCCTGGATTATTGCTCGGCCTTGGTAGTTATCCAGTCCAGGCTTCTGGACGTCATAGAAACCAGCTTCGTCTGCTTGCCAGACTTCAATCGTGGCGTTGGGAATTGGGGTGCCGTCGGTGGTTCGTACCTTGCCTTTGACGAACCAGGGTGTACCAGGCAGGCCACCACTGATGTCCTCCCCTAAATCGTAGTGAGGGGCATCGGCCACGTGAAAGGGGCCGAACACGGTCGCTTCGGTACACCCAACAGGCTTCTTGTGGTTCTGTGCGGTGACAAGCGTGGACAGCCCCAAGGTGTCCGAGAGCAAAATGAATTCCTGGCGAGTTGGGGTGCATATTTGACCGACTGCTGTCAGGAACTCGATACCCTTTTCCCACTCTTCCTCTGTCAGCTTGGTCTCGCGGGCGAACGCGTGAAGGTGCTGTACGAGAGAGGTCATGATTTCGTGAAGTCGACGGTCTTCTGTGCCGCAGTTTCGCTCCAGAACGGCTCGGGTGATTGTCTGCTCATCTAGGTTTCGCATGGGAGTGCTCCCTGTATTTTTATTTGTGGTGGGAGAAGGGGGGTTACCGGCCTTCGCCTTTGGGAGAGCCACGTGCTAAGGGCAGAAGCTTGTTCCCGAATTCATTGGACTACGCTAAAGTGCTGAAAGGTGGAATAAAATACTCAAAATGAAAATCTTTATTTCACCTATGAAAAACCCAGCCACCTTTCGGGATATGTGCTGATGGATCGATTCACAGAGCTAGAGCTGTTTGTCCACACTGCGGAACTGGGAACGCTGAGCAAGGCGGCTGAGAAGCTTGATATTTCAAATGCCGCTGCAAGTCGGCATCTGGCGGCCTTGGAAAACAGGCTCAAGGTTCGTTTGGTCGAGCGAAACACACGGCGCTTATCGCTTACGAATGCCGGTCATGATTTCTATGCGCGATGCAAAAGCCTGCTCGCTGAACTTGCCGAGGCTGAGGCCACGGTGAGTGCGGCACTGGTTGAACCCACGGGCACACTGACTATAACCGCGACAATTTCTTTTTCCATGTTGCACCTCGCGCCTTTGGTTCCCGAATTCCAGCGCCTGTACCCGGGAATAAAGGTCAAGATCGTCGGGGCCAACCGTTACTACGACATTATCGACAGTGAAATCGACCTGGCGATTCGTGCACGGGAATTCGAGGCTGACTCCAGCATCACCATCCGCAAATTGGCAGAGACAAGAAGGGTTCTGGCGGCGTCACCCAAATACCTCAAACGCAAGGGAGTGCCTGCCTCAGTGCAAGACCTCGCAAACCATGATGTGCTGATCTACAGCCTTGCCAACCATCCGAACACGATGGAGTTCAGCAAGGGGACTGAGCGAGAGACCGTTAAGGTGCAACCTGCGCTGGAAACAAACGATGGGCAGATTGTGCGTGCTGCGGCCCTGGCGGGAGCCGGGATTCTTGTGCAGCCCAAATACATCGTTTATGACGACTTGGTGGCGGGTAGGCTGGTGTCTGTCCTAGATGATTGGGATCTCCCCCGGCTTACCATCAACGTGGCATTTCAGGATCGACGTTACATGCCGGCCAAGACGAGGCTCTTCATCGATTTTCTGTTGGATAACTTCAAGCGAAACGATTATGAGCGTTACTGGACTAGCTGAAAAAAACCTCGGCCCGCACCCATCGACCGAGCCGAGGTTAAGGTCAACTTTTATTCGGGGCGTTTGCCCTCGTAAGCGTTCTGAAGCAACTGACGGATACCCTCACGCTCGATAGGGCGGGGGTTCCAGTAAGGATTGGACAGGGCAATTTCAGTTGCCCGGTCAAGGTCTTCTTCTGTCAGCCCCAGTTCGCGAAGAGTCATTGGGGCGCCGAGCCTCTCAGCCAGGTCGTACAGCGCTCCCCCCGCAGAGTTGTGCTTGACTCGCAGTGCTCGAACGATACGTGCGGCCGCATCCGGTGCTGCGCTGGCGTTGTACGAAATCGCATGAGGCAACACGACGGTGTGTGTTTGGGCATGAGGCAAGTTGAAGCTGCCGCCCAGTGTGTGACACAACTTATGGTGCAGTGCCATTCCCACGTTCCCCAACACGGTGCTGCACAACCAGGCGCCGTAGAGACAGTCGCTGCGGGCATCCAGATCATCTGGTGCTTTGGTCACTTGCTCCAAACCTTCAGCCATCGCCCGAATACCTTCCTCGGCGATGAGTGACATGACTGGATTGCCATCCTGTGCATAAAGGCCTTCAGCTGCGTGGGCAATCGCGTTCATGCCGCTCATTACCGACAGGCCAACAGGCAACGTTGCGGACAGTTCAGGGTCGTAAATCACTGTCCTTGGAAGGACGCGGGGATCCTTGCCGGTTTTCTTGATACCGTTTTCAGTGAGCCCATAAACGGGTGTCATTTCTGATCCAGCGTAAGTTGTTGGAATCGCCAGAATGGGTAACCCAGACTCAAGCGCAATGGCTTTGCCCAGACCTGTGGTCGATCCGCCACCGATTGCAACTGCGCAATCGGCTCCCAGCACCCTGGCAATCTCTCTGGCTTCGCGTGCAGTCTCGATCGGCACGTGCATGACTGCTTTATCGAAAATGCCTGCGGCACGTTCGCCGAGGATTTTCGCAATGCGTTCAGCCTGATCACGCTGTTCCGGCGTGGAGAGTACGAGTGCACGACGAGAGCCCAAGCGATCGATTTCGGCCTCAAGTTGCTGTAAGGATCCTTTGCCAAAAATGACTCGGGCGGGCAAACCGGTATAGGTGAAATTCTTCATGATGGTGAATGGGTTCCTATCGATGGAAGGGGGGGCAGAAGCAGGTGGTGTGCGTGGCACCTATCGCTTTGTTTTCGCCGATGGGGCTGGCTTTAGCTCGGGATAGGGGTTGGCTGATAGGCAATCAGCTTCCACTCACCTTTACGCTGCTCCCAGACGGCGAGAGCCTTGTTACGTAGGGTTTTTGCGATGCCGCCCGATGTGATCTCGCCATTCATTTCACCGAATACGAGTGCGATGTCCCCGACCACCTTGATGCTTTGAATTGGGTGTTCGATGCGGTGGTAGACGTAGAATCCGTTCAGGCACTTGTTGAGGTAGCTCTCAAGCGTATCGACGACGCCGTTGGAATGGGCATAGCTCAGGTCAGGATGTGCGAACGCACGGAATGCCTCGAAATCACCAGCCAGGATGGCGTCATAGCGTTTGTCTTCGAGTGCACGAATCAGATTTTCAACTTCATTATGGTTCTTCATGCTCGGCCTCTTTTGTATGGCGGGGCATTGAGCGAGTACTTGGAATGCCCCGCGTTGCGTTGCCGTCGGATAACCGTTGTCCTTCGGTCGACGCTCACAATCAAGCCTATATTTACAATCTTGGATATAAAACCTCTTGAATGGAATTCTTTATTTCATGGGTGAAATAATGCTTATTCAATAAAACAGTGTGTTCTCTATATCCGTCTTACCGCCTATGTCAGAGGTGATTGTGGAAGGATAGGTAAGCTGCCAAGCAAGATTCACCAAGCAGATTCTTCCACTAGCTGGAAAAGAGATTTCTCTTTCTGGTCTTTTATACCTGAAAACGCATGTCTAAGATCGTTCCAAAATGACAGCCACCTAGGCTGCACAGAACAAGAACGGAGACTTAGCTATGCACTTTCTCCTTGCCCTATTTACGCACTGTCTCGCTGCTGCTTGGCTCTCCCTGAGCCGTTCGTACCGAGATCAGCAGATTCCGTTTGCAATCAAAAACATGTCAATCGTGTTGACCGAGTGTTGCTCGACAGAGGGCGATTGTTCCCGCTTGCCAGCGCCTGATCGTAGCTCCTCTCCAATAGTCCCTTCATTTCTTTCGCAATCGCAGCGCCGGCGGCTAGCGATCGCTATGTCACCGCGCTTCGGTTGCGGTTTTTCCTCTGGAGTTTTGCCGACCTGGAGTTTGGCAGCTGCCAAGCACTCTGCCGGTACTGAATCCGCCCTTTGGTAGTGCAACTACCTAAAACACAGTAACTGCGTATCAGGAGATTTAAATGAGCAATCAAAATGTAGAACTGCTGGCGGCGTACTTCACGCTCTCGGGTGACGTGTACCCATTTGGCCCTACTGAGATCAGCCCGTTTGCATTCCGCGACCGTGTAGAGGCCGCTGCTGAGGCTGGTTACAAAGGTGTAGGCCTCATCCATGTCGATTTGATGTCCACCGTCGATCGGATTGGCTTCCGGGAAATGCGTCATATCCTCGAAGCTAACGGCATCAAGCATGTTGAATTCGAATTCCTCACCGACTGGTACAAGGATGGCGAGCTGCGTCGTGCTTCCAACAAAATGCGTGCTGAGCTATTCAATGCCGCTCAGGAGTTGGGTGCACGCGCTGTTAAAACCGCGCCTGGCCTGAATGAAGAGCATGCCGATATTCCTCTGATGATCGAACACTTCGCTCAGCTCAGTGAAGAAGCGAAGTCCTATGGCACTAACATCGTTTTGGAAATCATGCCATTCAGTAACGTGCGCACCATCGACACCGCACTGGCATTGGTGCAAGGCGCTAACCACGACAACGGCAAACTGCTGCTGGACATCTGGCACCTCGCTCGCGGCGGCGTTGACTTTGCCGACATCGCCCGTATCCCCGGCAAGTTCATCGGCTCTATCGAGCTGGACGACGCCGATAAATATGCCGTAGAGCCTCTGTGGCAAGACACCATCCATCGCCGCCGCCTGCCAGGCGAAGGTGTGTTGGACATTCCTGGTTTCATTAAAGCAGTCCAGGCCACTGGTTACACCGGCCCGTGGGGTGTGGAAGTGCTTTCCGAAGTGGTGCGCAAGTTGCCTCTCCAAGAAATGGCTCAGCGTACCTACGAAACCACCATTTCTCAGTTCAAGTAACGCGAGCAGATCTGCGTGTTGCTGCGCGGGGGAAAATGTCTCCCGCGTCCCTACCTAAAAATAACAGGCAGCCAGGCTGTCGAGGGAAGAACCATCATGTTACGTATTGCTGTTTTGGGTGCTGGACGTATCGGAAAAATCCACGCCGCCAACGTCGCTACCAATCCTCGCACCAAACTTGTTGTGGTAGCTGACCCGTGGAAAGAAGGTGTCGACGCGCTGGCTAAGCAACTGGGTTGCGAAGCAGCCTACGACTATGCCTCGGCCGTTGATCGTGAAGACGTCGATGCAGTGTTTATCGGCACGCCTACAGAATTTCATATCGAGTTGATGCTCCGCGCTGTAAAGCTCGGCAAGCCAGTGATCTGCGAAAAGCCGATCGACATGGATTACGAACGCGCGAAGGCTGCTGTCGAAGAGCTCGAACGCCTCAATGGTCGTGTGATGCTGGCGTTCAATCGTCGATTCGACCCCGACTACCTGCGTCTTCGTCGTGCAATCGACGATGGTGAAATCGGGGTGGTTCGACAAGTCATCATCACCAGTCGTGACCCGGCGCTGGCTGCGAGGGCATACCTGGAATCGTCCGGAGGAATATTCCGTGACATGACCATTCACGACTTCGACATGGCTCGGAGCCTGCTTGGCGAGGAGCCAGTTGAGGTTTTTGCGGTCGGAAGCCGACTGGTCGATCCGTCGCTCGAATCTATTCCGGACTATGACAGTGTGATGGTGCTGATGCGTACCGCTTCTGGTCGCCAATGCCACATCAACTGTTGCCGTGAGGCCGTGTATGGCTTTGATCAGCGCCTGGAAGTTTCTGGTTCCAAGGGCATGCTGCTGAACGAGAACCATCGTTCGAACAGCGTCCGCCGTTTCGGCGCTGAGGCCACTGACGTGGCTGATCCTCTCCTCAATTTCTTCCTGGAGCGTCACGCCGACTCTTACAAGATTGAGCTCAACAGCTTCCTGGACGCGCTCGAAAGCAACAGTCCGATGCCAGCAACACCACGCGATGGTCTCTTGGCGCTTCGCTTGGCGAACTGCGCCACTGAGTCCGCTGAGACGGGCAAGTTTGTGCGGGTAGGGAACCACTAATCGTTCCAAGGCGTGAGCCCTAAAGCCTGTACTGGGCTCCGCCTTGATGCACCAGAACAAAAGGATGCTTGAAGTTGACGTAGCAAAACGTAGTTGCAAGGGCTGTGGCATTTGGCCCTAGACCAGGATTTCAACATCGCCTGGCGTGCACTGATGACGGTTAACAAAACATATAAAGGTACCGGTCATGAACACAGATACGAAAGCCCTAACCGGGCTGGCCCATAACCATGAAAAGCTTTCCTCGACCCGGCTAGCGTTTATTTTCGTGACGAGTTTATTTTTCATGTGGGGCCTCTCGCATGGGCTTCTCGACGTGCTGAACAAGCACTTCCAAGACACCCTCCATATTTCTCGTGCGCAGTCAGGATTGGTTCAAACAGCCTACTTCGGGGCGTACTTCATCATTGCCCTGCCGGTCGGCCTGTTCATGGAGCGTTTTGGCTACAAGGCAGGGATTCTGGCAGGGCTTGCATTATTTGCCTTCGGAGCACTGCTGTTCATTCCGGCTTCGATGGCCGGAACATTTACGCCATTTCTGGTTGCGCTGTTTGTGCTTGCCTGCGGTTTAGGCTGCCTGGAGACTGCCGCAAACCTATATGCCGCCGCACTTGGCGATCCTGCAAAATCAGAACAACGTCTGACATTCTCTCAGTCCTTTAACGGTCTGGGGGCGTTCATCGGGCCGGTCATTGGTGGCGCGGTCTTCTTCGCCCCACCCATTGAATTCAGCGGTAACCGCGTTGATCTGGTTTCGGTGACGTACGTGGCATTGGCCGTCATCGTGATGTTGATGTTCGTCGCCTTTGCTCGAATTAAACTTCCTGAAATTCGCAGCGAAAAAGCCTCTGATGTACTGATTCCAAATGGGGTTGAAGTAAGTCTCTGGAAGAAGAGCAACTTTACTGGTGCGCTGGTCGCCCAGTTCTGCAACGTCGGTGCTTACGTCGGAATTGGTGCGTTTTTCATCAACTACGCGATTGATCACTGGCACGGAATTTCCGTTCAGAAAGCATCCTTCCTGCTTTCGCTCGGGATGCTCGCCTACATGATCGGCCGATTCGCCGGGACATGGGTAATGCGTTATGTCCCTGCACGTTCAATACTGATCCTCAACAGCTTGGTGAGCATGATTCTATGCATTGTTGCCATCGCCGGATTTGAGCGGATCTCGATCTTCGCGGTCACCGCCATCTATCTCTTCATGTCTGTGATGTATCCAACGATCTTCGCGATGGGCATTCGGGGGCTCGGTACACAAACCAAGAAAGCCGGTTCGTGCTTGGTGATGACGCTCGTGGGTGGTGCCTTCGTTCCACTGCTGATGGGGGCGCTTGCTGATCACTTCGGAATTGCTACGGCGTTCTATGTACCGCTGGCATGTTTCGCTGTCATCGCGTGGTATGGGCAGAGCCAGCCACCCGTGACGGCGACCGACAAAGCTCACTAACTCATATTCCCAGCAACGACGTGTAGTAGGCCCTGCATTGCGAGGCCTGCTGCAACGGATTCGGCTTGCCCGAAATTCTTGCACGCTGGTGATTGGCAAGTTTCAGATTAGGAAAATCAACATGAAACGACTACACAGCAAAGTTGCGTTGGTGACTGGCGGTGGAATGGGTATCGGACGTGCGATCGCCGAGCTTTTCGCCGATGAAGGAGCCACCGTTATCGTTGGCGATGTGCACCAACCTGAGCCATACAAAAATGCAAGCGTCGTTGCCAAGCACTTGGATGTGTCAAAGCTGGAGGACTGGGAACGTCTCGTCGAAGAGGTAGTTCGTGAGCACGGTAAGGTTGATGTGCTCGTGAACAACGCGGGCTTGGTAGGATCCTACCTTCCCATCGATGAGATCACCCTCGATGACTGGAATCGGGTCATCGATATCAATCAAAACGGTGTGTTCTATGGGATGAGAACCGTCATCCCAGTCATGAAGCGTCAGCACGCAGGCTCCATCGTTAACGTGTCTTCAATCTGGGGCATCGTCGGCGCCAGTGGTGTGTCGGCGTACCAGGCTAGCAAAGCTGCAGTGCGCATGATGAGCAAGAACGCAGCTCTGTCTTATGTGGCCAACGGTATCCGCGTCAACTCGTTGCATCCGGGGTTGGTCGAAACACCGATGATTGCTCGCCAAGCGGCTGATACCACCGCAGCCGTCGTCGCAGCGACGCCGATGGGGCGTGCGGCGGATCCCAAAGAAATTGCCTACGCAGCTTTGTTCCTCTCCAGTGATGAAGCGAGCTTCATCACTGGGGCAGAGCTCGTGGTTGATGGAGGTTACACAACGCCCTGAGCGTTCTATTGACGTGCGCGTACTGCGACACGGGCAACTCCGTGCCGCAATTTTGATACCCATCTGAGGAGAACAAAAATAATGAAAACGCAGAAAGGTGGTTTGTTGTGCAGCGCTGTTTTGGCAGCAGGTTTGATGTTACAGCTTTCGCCGACAATGGCAGCCGGTGAGAAAATCGTCGTCAATTTCCAAACGTTATCCATACCCTACTTTATCTACATGCATGAGCAAGCCTCGCAGGAAGCCAAGGCTCTCAATGTAGAGCTGCTTGTGCAGGATGCTCAGTCCTCCTCCACCAAGCAGTCCTCCGATGTCGAAAACGCCCTGACTCAAGGCGTCGATGCAATGGTCGTCGCACCCAATGATGTGACCGCCTTGGCACCTGCCTTGAACGAAGTACTGTCTGAAAAAGTACCCCTCGTGACAGTCGACCGCCGTGTCGAAGGAACTGATGCGCCAGTTCCCTACGTCACTGCGGACAGTGTCGCAGGTGGTCGTCTCATGGCCGAGTTGGTCACCTCCAACATGAAAGACGGCGCTCGTGTGGCGTTCATCGGCGGTACCGCTGGCTCCTCGACAGCCATTGATCGCGCTAAGGGCGTCCATGAAGGACTCAAAGCTGGCGGGAAAAAATTTCAACTCGTGGCTGAGCAGTCAGGGGAGTGGGAGCGTGCCAAGGCCATGTCGGTGGCTGAAAACATCCTGACATCGCTGAGTGCAAACCCTCCAGATGCAATCATCTGTGCGAGCGGCGACATGGCACTCGGGGCTGCGGAAGCCGTGCGGGCCATGGGGTTGAAAGGCAAGATCAAAGTCATCGGGTTTGACGCGTACCCAGAGGTGCTGCGTGCCATCCGAGACGGAGATATCGCCGGCATCGTGGAGCAAAGCCCGAGCAAACAAATCAGGACGGCCCTTCGCATGGCGGTGAAGAAAGTACGCGGCGAAGCAGAGCTCGAAACGGTCATCGTTCAGCCATTCATGGTCACCCAGGAAAACCTGAGTCAGGCAGAACAATACAGCGCCATTCAATAACTGGCGGTTCTTCGTCCGGTAAATCCGACTGTTTGATGTACCTATGCAATTTAAGGAAATCGAGAATGAAAACGAACAATAAACGTCGAGTGCTGACTGCTGCATTGGCCACAGCTTTTTTGATGTCGAACGCACCCGTTTTCGCCGCTGGCGAGAAGATTGCGGTGAGCTTCCAAACCCTATCAATTCCCTTCTTCATCTTCATGCATGAGCAGGCAGTGCAGGAAGCTAAAGCACTGGATATCAACCTGCTTGTCCAGGATGCCCAGGCTTCATCCTCCAAACAAAGTTCCGATATCGAGAACTCGCTCACACAAGGTGCTAAGGCAGTTGTATTGACTCCGAACGATGTCTCCGCGCTCGCACCGGTTATCAATGATGTGCTGGATGAGAAGGTTCCGGTAATCGCAGTTGACCGCCGTGTGGAGGGCACTTCCTCAGCTGTGCCATTCGTAACGGCAGACAACGTGGCGGGTGGGCGCATCATGGGTGAGTGGGTTGTGAAGAACATGCCCAAGGGGGCCAATGTGGTACTGATCACCGGTCAGATTGGCTCCACCACCGCAATGGATCGAGCGAAAGGGGTGCATCAAGCACTGACTGCGGCCGGTAGCAACTTCAAACTCGTGGCCGAGCAATCCGGTGAGGCTGATCGTGCCAAGGCAATGTCGGTGGTCGAGAACATTCTGACCGCTTCGGCGGGCACTCCACCTGATGTGATTATCTGCTCCACCGGTGATATGACGCTTGGAGCAGTCGAAGCCGTGCGAGGTATGGGACTCAGCAACAAGATCAAAATCATTGGCTATGACGCGTACCCCGAAGTTCTGAAAAGCATCAAGGCAGGTGAGATCACAGGCATCGTCGAACAGAGCCCAAGCAAGCAGATCCGAACGGCCTTGCGTCTGGCCGTGGACAATATTCGCAATGGCACCAAGATCGAATCAGTGACCGTTCAGCCGTTCATGGTCACCCAGCAAAACCTGGATCAAGCGGAGCAATTCAGCGCTATCAAGTAATCGACTACCCATCTTTGTAATTGACGCGGGAGAGAGCACCGCTATCTCCCTATTTAACGGATCTAGGACTGGAAGGCATCGGAATGAACGATACGCTGCTGCAAGTTCGCAATATCAAGAAGACCTTTCCAGGGGTTGTTGCACTCAATGGCGTAAAGCTCGAAGTCGGCAAAGGTGAAGTACACGCTTTGCTCGGTGAAAACGGGGCGGGCAAGTCGACCATCCTGAAGATTCTGGCCGGTGCCCAGCCTGCGGATGCTGGTCAAGGTTCACTTGAATTCAATGGCCATGTGCTGCAGGAGCATGACACTCCCATGCGCCGCCAAGAGCTTGGCATCATTACTATCTATCAGGAGTTCAATCTCATCGCCGACATGTCTGTCGCTGAGAACATGTACCTCGGACGTGAGCCGTTACGACATGGGTTTGTTGACTGGAAGCTGATGTTTAGTGATGCCCAGCATGTCCTGGACGACCTCGGTTTGACCATTACACCAGGGACGATGGTTCGCAAGCTCAGTGTGGCTGAACAGCAGATGGTAGAGATTGCCAAGGCGCTCACCATGAATGCGAAGCTCATCATCATGGATGAACCTACCGCTGCGCTCAGTGGCCGCGAAGTAGACAAGTTGCACGGAATCGTCGCGGGTCTGAAGGCCAAAGGCATCAGCATCATCTACGTGTCGCATAAGCTCAATGAAGTGAAGGCTTGCTGTGATCGTTACACCATCTTTCGTGATGGCGCCTACATCACCTCTGGGGACGTCGCAGACGTCAGCGTCGATGACATCGTTCGTCTGATGGTTGGCCGGGACGTCGAGTTTGTGCGCAAACCGCTCACCGGCTCTCCAGGCGAAGTGATGCTGAAAGTGCAGAGTGTTTCCAGAATCTCCGGTGGCGGCGGCCAAAGTCTTCATGCAACGCCACTACGCGATATGTCCATCGATGTGCGGGCTGGGGAAATTGTTGGTTTCGCTGGGCTGGTAGGAGCAGGCCGTACAGAACTGGCTCGTGTGATCTTCGGCGCCGATGGATGCGATGAAGGGATCATCTACGTGAACGGTCGCCAGGTTTCTCCGTTTCGATCGCCTCGTGAAGGCATCGCTGCCGGAGTCGCGCTTGTGCCGGAGGACAGGAAGCAGCAGGCCTGCTTCTTGGGGCACTCCATTCGTTGGAACATGAGCCTACCGAGCTTGGGTGGGATGAAGCGCTGGGGCATGTTCATTGATGACCGAGCTGAAACCCAACTCATTCAGGACTACCAGAAGCGACTGCGAATCAAGATGGCTAACGACAGTGTGGCCATTGGGACTCTGTCAGGGGGAAACCAACAGAAAGTCATCCTGGCCCGATGCATGGCGCTCAAGCCGAAAGTTCTCATTGTCGACGAGCCAACGCGAGGCATTGATGTTGGGGCCAAAGCAGAAGTTCACCAGGTTCTGTTCGATATGGCGCGCGCTGGCATCGCCGTGATTGTCATCTCTTCCGAGCTGCCCGAAGTCATGGCCGTCAGCGACCAGATTGTCACGTTCCGGGAAGGAACAATCACCGGTGTTGTCTCGGCTGATGAGGCAACTGAAGAGCTACTGATGCAGCGAATGGCTCAGGGAGTGAGTTCGACGCTTTCACACCAAGGCGTGGCCTAAACGGGCCGCACCCGCATCATCTATCGAGTAAACATAAAATGATCAAACCAGCATCTAGTGAGTCGGCCGTGGAGCATCGGAAAAAATTCGAGATGGTCGGGTTCTTCGAGAAGTATGGCGTGCTGTTGTTCCTCGTCGCACTGATCGCCATTTTCACCCTCTACAACCCAATGTTCCTGTCGGTTCGCAACATCAAGAACATTCTCACCGAGGTCTCAATCTACGGGATTATCGGCGTGGGAATGACCTACGTGATTCTCACGGGAGGTATCGATCTGGCAGTGGGATCGCTGCTCGCATTTGCCGCTATTAGCGGTGCATTCCTGATGCAGGCATTGGGCGGCGACTTCTTCATGGGATGGCTTGTTGCGATGCTGGCAGCGTGTGCTGTCGGTACGATGGCAGGCTACCTCCACGGTAAGGTCGTGACTCGATTTGGCGTTCCTGCATTCATCGTGACACTGGGTGGTCTCACGGTATGGCGCGGTGCGACGCTCATTGTGAATGATGGTGCTCCTGTGAGCGGCTTCAATGAAGCGTTCCGTTGGTGGGGGAGAGGAGACGTGTTGGGCGTACCTGTTCCCGTCCTGGTCTTCATGATCGTCGCTTTGGTGGGATACATCGCACTGCGATACACACGCTATGGCCGCCAGGTTTATGCCGTTGGCGGTAACCCTGAGGCAGCTCGGCTTTCAGGTTTGAGCGTGCAGGCGGTTGTGTTGAGTGTTTACGTCATCACGGGCTTCCTCGCAGGTCTTGCAGGGTTCCTTCTTTCTGCCCGACTTGGGTCGGCTGAGGCGGTCGCTGGCTCGGGCTACGAACTTCGCGTCATTGCTTCGGTGGTGATCGGAGGGACGAGCCTGTTCGGTGGCCTGGGCGGTGTCGGCGGCACGATTATCGGAGCGCTGCTTATCGGCGTGCTCATCAATGGACTCGTGATCATGAACGTGTCCGCTTACTACCAGCAGGTGGTCATTGGAGTCATCATCGTGCTGGCGGTTGGCTTCGATACATACGCCAAATCAAGAGGCAAGTCATGAGCAGAGCAGCTCGCTGAGGCCGCCATTTTGTAGTGCTCTTGCGGGAGCCGTTAGCGAGCCTCATTAGCTGTTCGGTATTGCGCAGCCTGCGTCAGATCCAGGCGTTCAACGCATAACCCAATTCAATAAAAAAGCCCACTTCCCCGGAAGAGAAATCTTCCGGACTGGGCTCGGCTGTCCCCAAAAAAACAACACTAAAACAATAAATGGAGTAAGCGGCATGTCGTTCAACACCAAACGAGCTTTCTGGCCGGTACTCGCCGTAGTGGTATTGCCACTGTCTGCACATGCGCTGGATTTCAGTGGTTATTTTCGCACCGGTGCCGGGAACTCATTAGAGGGAGGCAATCAGTCTTGCTTTCAGCTTCCAGGGGCGCAATCCAAGTATCGGTTGGGTAATGAATGCGAGCAATACTTTGAATTCGATCTGCGGCAAGACCTACTCAAGCTCGACGACGGTTCCGCTATTAGCGTCGAAGGTATGGCTCAGTTGTACAACGAGTATGACCATACACCGAAATTTACGGGGGACTATGGCTTTGCGCGAATGAACCAGATGTATGCCGAGTGGAGCAAAATGCCCGCTCTGAACGGAGGGTCCTTTTGGGCGGGCCGCCGTTACTACAATCGAAACAGCATCGAAATGAGTGACTTCTTCTACTGGAACCAGAGCGCGAATGGCTTCGGGTTCGACCAGGTAGGCATTGGCGATCTCAAGTACAGCTACGTTTTCTCGCGCAAAGACAACCTGTTCCAAAAGGACTTCACCAACCGCCACGACTTCACCGTCGGTGGCTTCGAAACAAACCCTGGGGGTAGTGTGCAGCTGGGCGTCAGCTACCTCGAAAAGCCAAACAACAGGGATGACTCTCACACTGGCTGGTCGGCTATCGCACAGCACAAGCAGAAAGGGTTCCTGGGAGGGTTGAATACCTTCGCGGTGCAGTACGGACAAGGCCCAGGAACTGCACTGAGCTACACCGGCGACCCAACGCTGGACAGCAGCAACCATAGTTGGCGTTTCGTGGAGTACTTTGACTGGCAAATGACTCAGCGATTCAGTGGGCAATTCCAAGTCGTTTACCAGAAGGACACCCGTCCCGATGGAGATGACCAGAACTGGCTTTCAGTTGGCATACGCCCGGTCTATGCGTTCACGGATCAATTCAAATTGAGCACCGAGGTTGGCCGAGATCAAGTGGATGCGCCCGGTGGGACGCGCAAGCTGACGAAGTTCACCATCGCACCAACGTGGTCTCCTGCAGGGCCTGGCTATTGGGCTCGTCCGGAGCTTCGTCTGTATTACACCTACGCCTCCTGGAACGAAGCCGCCCAACGTGCTGCGAGTCAATTGGCTGCAGGGTCAGCTCTATCTGACAGTGGAGCTTTTGGTAATGCCCTGAATGGCTCCAACGTGGGTGTGCAACTTGAGTACTGGTGGAAGTAAGCCAATCAGTCATCAGTGTCCAGTTAATTGATCCTGGGGAAGCCCTACCTCGTCATGATGTCCAGGTAGGGCTTCGATTATCAAGCGGTGAAAGAGACCTGTTTATGTTGCGCAGCAGCATTGTTTTAGCATTCGTACTGCTCGGGTTTGCGGCACAGGCAATGGCAGAAAAGGTCACTCTGATTGCGGATACGAACGCCAAAAGTGCATACCCGATCGGACTTCTGAAGTTGGCATTGTCTCTAAGCGGAAAGCGCTACGATTTTGAGTTCCTGCCCGACTCACCGACGGCCAAGCGGCAAGAAGAAATGGTTCGTCAGGGAAGCTTGAGTGTGTTCTGGACGAGCACGTCCAAGGCGCTTGAGGCTGAGTATCGACCCATTCGAATTCCGATATACAAAGGTCTTCTGGGGTATCGAATTTTTCTGATCAGGAAGGAAGACCAGCCGATGTTTTCAAAGGTTCGTACCCTGAATGACCTCCAGGGGATGGTGGCTGGTCAGGGCCAGTACTGGAGTGACACTGAAATCCTGCGAAACGCTGGGCTTGTTGTAGCGACTTCCACTAAGGATGAGGGATTGTTTTACATGCTCGATGGCGGGCGTTTCGACTACATGCCACGAGGCGTTCCCGAGCCTTGGGATGAGATCAAGGGGCATCCGAATCTGAATCTCGTCGTTGAGCGTGAGCTGATGCTGGTCTATCCATCTCCAGCCTACTTTTTTGTTTCACGGGATAACCCTCAACTCGCTGAAGATCTGGAACGCGGCCTCAACGTCGCAATTGCGAAGGGTGATTTTGACCGTTATTTCTACTCAAGCCCAATGATCCAAAGTGTTCTGAAGGACGCAAACCTTAAGGGGCGTCGAGCCATCCGAATCAGCAATCCGAACCTGCATGAGGACACTCCGTTGTCCCGAAACGAGTTGTGGTTTAACCCTGAGCAAGATAAAGGTGAGGCACCATGATTGACTCTCTGATTGGAAAGGCCTTGACGTTTCTTGTGGTGGCGATGATCACAGCGGCGGTCATCGTTTTATCGGTAGGCTACGTCATCAACGAGCGTCAAATTCAGGAGCAGTTTGAGGCGGATGTGCACTCCAGCATCGAACTCGCTCAAGCATCCCTCAGCGAACCTGTATACGCCTATGACTTTCAGCAGGTCGTGCAGATCGCCAAAGCCATGATTGGTACGGCACGAGTAGCCTCTATCAGCATTACCGACCAACGTGGGAAGGAACTCGCAAACGTTCGAGGTCGTGACGACACAAGCACTGTCCAGGTACCTTCTGTGCAAATTCATCGGGACGGTGCCCTGGTAGGGCAATTGTCCCTAGCCTTCAATACATCGCAAGTTCAGCAAGCCAGGCAGGAACGGCTGTTTAGCAACCTTTGCCTGGTTGCAGTGCTTTTGGGTACGGGAATCTTGGTGGTGTACTTGCTGCTTCGGCGGCTTGTTCTCAGGCCCGTTTCGGTTGTCGGAGTGTCGCTGGAAGAGATTGCATCAGGTGGCGGTGACTTGACTCGTCGACTCCCAGTTAGAAGCAATGACGAAATTGGGCAGCTTTCAGGAAGCTTCAACAAGGTTCTGGATCATCTGTCAGGTCTGATCCGTGATATCACTGACATGGCCCATCGGGTCGCCACGAATGCGATCTCGATGAAGGAGGCCAGCATTGAAAGTGCCGGAACCTCCGAGCGACAAATGGACGAAATCGCTATGGTTGCGACAGCGCTGCAGGAACTGTCCCAGACTGCCGGCGAAGTTGCTTCGCACGCGACGGCGACTGCAACCCGAATCAGGGCATCGGAGCAATTTGCTCATGACGGAGGAGCTGCGGTTGAGGAAAATCTCAAATCGATCCAGCAGCTTACTCAGCGAATAGCCACGACCTCAGAGAAAATTCTCACGCTACGCCAGTGGGGTGATCGAATCGGAACCGTGACCGTCTCTATTCGAGCTATTGCTGAACAGACCAATCTACTCGCCCTAAACGCCGCCATTGAGGCAGCTCGTGCGGGAGATCAGGGTAGAGGGTTCGCGGTTGTTGCAGATGAGGTTCGTGCCCTCGCGCAAAAAACGCGATCTTCGACTGAAGAAATAGAGGAGATTATTTCAAGCCTTCAGAATGCTGCGGTCGAGGCACACGAGTCAATGCAGTCCAGCCGCGAAGCAGTTGAGATGGCTATAGGTACTTCCGCAAGCGTAAGCCAGGCGCTAGACAGGATCCGTGCTGACATTCTGCTGATTCGAGAAATGAACGAGCAAATCGCAACTGCGAGTGAAGAGCAAACGTCTGTATCCATGGATGTTAGCCGCAATGTCACCGCTATCCATACGTTGTCGGAATCGGTGGTTAACCACTCGCAGGATGTTCTGGGCCGCAGTAGAGCGCTGTTGGATGCAAGTGGGGAGCTTCGTCAGCGAGTAAGTCAATTTAAAGCTTGAGTCTGAACTTCGGCCTCAAGGATAAGAACGGAGTAGGGCATGCCGCTGGTGGAATTGTTCTTGTTGGGGATACCGGCTGTCTTGTTGACAGGGATATCGAAGGGCGGTTTTGGAGGAGCGCTTGGCGGAATTGCCGTGCCGCTGCTTGCTCTGCATATGCCTCCAACTCAGGCCGCAGCGATCATGCTGCCGATTCTCTGCATAGCCGATATCACCGGACTGCGCCGCTTCCGAGGTAAGTGGGACACGGGCAATCTGAAGATCATGCTTCAAGGTGCCCTGGTGGGAGTGATGATCGGAGCTTTAGCGTTCGGTGCTCTAAGCGAACGTTTGATCGCACTCTTGAGGGAGGAATCGCGATCGTATTTTTTTGCTTGAACGTCTGGGCTGCCCGGCACACCCTTGCGCCTTCGAATCCACATGTTGGTAAGGGAACGTTCTACTCTGAATTGCCGGGCTTCACGAGCTTTGTTGCTCACGCAGGTGGGCCGCCTCTGATGTCTGCTTCCTCAGCAAATGGACAAGGTGCGGTACGTCGCGACGACTAATGTGTTTTTCTTACTAACCAACGCTATAAAGCTAGTGCCGTATGCGCTGTTAGGTCAATTTTCCGTGACCAACCTTGGGGCTAGCATGGCGCTTGCTCTGATCGTGATACCCGGCGTCTGGTTGGGCATTTGGCTGCAAAGCCGGGTGAACCAGAAGTGGTTCTATCGGATCGCTTGGTTTGGGCTTCTTGTGACCGGATTACAGTTGGTACCCTTGGAATTATCTGAGCATAGTAGTGAGGTTCGGTTGGGGAGCAGGTGATGCGATGCGTCGTTGGTAGCCACGTAGCGCAGCATTCTCAGTTCTTACTCGCTCCTCGGACTAGAACGCCTACCTGCTTCAGACACATAGGACGAGGGAATGAGCAAGTAATCTTCACCGTGGGCCATTCGACTAAGCCAATCGACTCGTTCATCCAATTCCGCGCGGCTCTTGAATCAATACGGATACTAATATAGTATCCATAAATGGCTTCAGTAAATACTCAATTTTCGATCGCCGTCCACGTAATGGCGGCGATCGCACATCACGAGGGAGTTTTCGCGTCGGAAATTCTCGCGGGCAGCGTGAATGCGAACCCGGTTTTCGTTAAAAGAATCCTCGTTAAACTCTCGAAGGCGAAGCTGGCTAAAACGACTGTTGGTAAGTCGGGCGGTTATGGCTTAGCACGAAGCCCGAAAAGTATTTCGCTCTTAGACATCTACTCTGCGGTAAACCCTCCAGATGCTTTTGCCATCCATACTTATCCCATAAGGAAGGAGTGTGTCGTGAGCTCTAACATCAAGGAAGTCATGAGCGAGGTGCTGGTTGGCACTCAGGAGGCCCTCCACAGGGATCTGAGACAGACGACTTTGGCGGATGTGGTGTCCAAAATCAGAGCCAAGTCCGGTTAGCTTTTTTTTGCCCTTAATAGATACTTTAATAGTAGCCAATACCCATCAAAAGGAACACGAGATGACGCAACTGAAAGGAATGTCCCCTGTGACTACCGGTGGCGCCACCGGAACTGGGCCCGCCGCTGCAAAGCAGGGCAAGGATGCGCCCACCGCCGTTCTCATCGGGGTGACCGGAGGACTTGGTCACGCGCTGGCCAGGCTCCTCGCGGCCGAGGGCTTTCGGTTGGTGCTCGCTGCACGGCGAGAGCACGACGCCGCCGCGCTGACCGGTCGGAACGACGGTTCGGCGATTTACCAGAGCGCGGACGTCACCGATCCGGCGAGCCTCGAGAAGCTGGCGGCGGCGGCCTTCGAGCACCTCGGCCGGATCGATGCGGTGGTGAACCTCGCGGGTATTTCGCCGCGCAAGGCCATTGAGGACTACACGTCTGCCGACGTCGACGATTTGCTCGCTGTCAACGTGAAGGGGCCCATCTTCGTGACACAGGCATTCCTGCCTGGACTGCGCAAACAAGCCGGCGGCGGAGTGGTTGTCCACATCGGCGGCGCCATGGACGGCCGGGTGGCGCTGCCGTTCATGAGTGCCTACGCGGCGACGCGCGGCGCGCTGGCGAGCTACGTGCAAGGCGCCAACCGCGAGCTTGCCGGGACGGACGTGGTGCTTTCTTTCTTCGGGCCTGTGCCCTCCAACACCGAGTCGGAGTCCGCATTTTTCGACATGTGGCGCAAGATGGGCGTCGCCCTCTGCGAGCCCGACGTGGTCGCGCGCGAAATCCTTACCACGATCCGCCAGCGACGCCGGGCCCACATCATGGGCGGCGGGATGCTTAGGATGCTCACGCTCGTGAACGCCATCTCGCCATCCGCTGCTGATGCGATCGGTTTGCGGCGGTTTGCGAAGCTCATCCAGCAGCATCGTCCACACTGATCGGGGCGGTTCGCGCCTGTCGCCGGGGCAGGCGGAGGGGCTCCGCTCCTGAGCCGGCTTCCGGGCTTCGTTGCGTATAACATGGCTTGCAGATTGAGGTGCGCGTGCGCAAACCGAGACTGTTTCTTGCCGACAAAGGCTATGACGGCGATTTCCTGCGCGAAGAACTCCTGACGTGTGCTACGCCAGCGGTTGCTCAATATGATTCACCGGCTCAATCAGGACGCTAATGACCTACGAGCGGCGCGTGACGATATCCAGGGCGGAGCCATAAAGCTCGCGTGATCGGTCTCGGTGACGTCTCTTGGTCTGTATGCCGCACTGGTCTCTTGGGCCAAGGGCGTGTTGACCCGTCCCGAGCTATCCCGGTGGGTCAGCCGGGTAGTTGGGGCGACATTCATCTGCTTCGGAGCAGCCATCCTGACCATGCGTCGACAGGCTGAATAAGAGGAGGGCGGCTAGGTACCGATTACCGCTGCACAGGCGCCAAAACATCACCACTGATTTGATGCAGAGCCTGCCTCTTTTAAGCCCGGGTAATCATCGAGCGCAAGGCTAGACTCACCATCTTCCATCGGCTCGCGCACTGATTTATGTATCATTCCGGCTTCAGCATCCGCACGCATCTGATCGAGCTCCTTGTGAAACGCCTTGTCCTGAACCGTGGGCTTACTCGTATATCGCTTGCGTTCCGGTTCTGGCTGGGCGGCATAAGTCGTTACTGCGTCAGGGTCGTGCTGCAGCTTTTCTTGAACTTGAGACTCCAGCATCGCACGAAGCGCGTCTTTGTCAGGGCGAGTTAGCAATTTTTGACTCCTACACCAGGAATTCAAGCACCCAATTTTTGAACTGGGCCATTGGCCGGCTGGCGAAAATTAAAGTTGTAGGTCGCTTCATCGACCATGTCGGTGATCTGGGCTTTAGATGCCACCAATGGGCTTCCCGTTCGAAGCGAGAGAGCATTAGATCGGAAATCTCGTCGAACTCGGCGGGAGTCTCAAATTGAGCATCTGCTGGGTCTAGTCCGTAAACCAGCAAGAGGCGCGGTCAGTAAAGGAGCTCAGGCGCCTGAGCAACGCCCAAGACTGAGTCGGCGTCTCTTCCTCAGCCTTTCCTGTGCCATTGGCTGATGAGAGCGGCTTGTCATCGTTGAACGCTAACCACAAGCAACGCTTACTGCCTTCGCGGCGCGTTGGAGTTCCTGTTTAACATCGGCAGGTATCCGCTGTTTGATTAGTCGCTGTTCGAGGAATAGCTGATCGCCACGAGTGTCAACCTCAGCGTCAATAGCAGCAGCCTGCGCCTCTATGGCGGCAGCGTGCGCCTCTATGACAGCGTTAACCTCTGCTTCATTAGTAGCGGCGTCGAGAGCATTAACTAGAGCAGCCACTTTGGCTTCGTCATCCTTGTCGTACGCGTCCAAAGACAATCCGGCAGCCAACGCCCGCGCTCGGATTTCCACTCCTTTCAGGGACTGTTGAGTTTCTCCACACAGAGCGTCCCGTTTCTGGTTCTCGGCGGCGTCCCACTGGATTAATACATACGTCATCGCGCCGACAATCGCCACGATGATGACACCCATCAGGCTCCGCTTCATGGCTGCACCTTCGACCGTCTGGGGAATGAGTTTTCGATGGGCATCGCTTCGACTCTATTCGACGAAATGAAAGCGTAGCATCGGAACCGACTGGCTCCGTTACCTAGCGAGTCAGGTGAAGGTCGCAGACACCATTCGTCTATTGCGCTGCACTCTGGCGCTGGTGGCGTTTCCAAAGAAGTCTCATACCTTGAATTGGAGGCTTATATGAAACCCGATCCATCTACCACCAAGGACACGCCAACTGAGGATCTGAGCAACCCCAATGACGACGGCTGTGCGCTAGGTACTGCTGGCCGAAACGAAGACCCGAATGCCACGACAGACTGGGACAAAAAAAGTGATTCTTCAGGCCATCGCCTAGCACCGGATGACGCCCGGGGGTTGCCAGGCTATCCCAAGCCACCATTTGAGCCACAGCGACAACCCGTCCCGGGTAGCCAAAGCAAGATGCAACCGTATCCTGATTGCGGAGAAACCAGCTACAAGGGATCGGGGCGGCTGGCCAACAAAATAGCTTTGATCACGGGGGCTGATAGCGGCATTGGCCGGGCGGTGGCCATCGCGTTTGCGCGCGAAGGCGCTGACGTAGCGATCTCTTACCTTAATGAGCATGAAGACGCCCAGGAGACTGCGCATTGGGTGGAAGAGGCCGGTAGGCAATGCCTACTATTACCAGGAGATTTGGCCGACAAGACCCATTGCGCTGCGATTGTGAATAAGACTCTCGAGCAGTTTGGTCGTATCGATGTATTGGTGAACAACGCCGCCTTCCAGATGACCCACGAAACGTTGGAAGAAATTTCTGATGATGAGTGGGTTAAGACCTTCGATAT
This sequence comes from Pseudomonas sp. H11T01, assembly GCF_048515765.1. NCBI lineage: Bacteria > Pseudomonadati > Pseudomonadota > Gammaproteobacteria > Pseudomonadales > Pseudomonadaceae > Pseudomonas > Pseudomonas sp. H11T01. The sequence continues at coordinate 84,427 of NZ_JBLYED010000024.1, forward strand.
CAACATCACCGCAATTTTTCGTATATGCAAAGCTGCGTTACCTTCCATGGCGGCGGGTAGTTCGATCATCAATACCAGTTCGGTCAACTCGGATATGCCAAAGCCGACCTTGCTCGCCTATGCGACCACCAAGGGCGCAATCGCCAACTTTACGGCTGGCCTCGCACAGATGTTGGGGGAGCGAGGTATAAGGGTGAATAGTGTCGCGCCAGGCCCGATCTGGACTCCGCTGATTGTGTCCACCATGCCAGAGGATGAGATAAAGGAGTTCGGTGCTAAGACACCTCTGGGCAGGCCTGGTCAACCTGTAGAGGTCGCGCCAATTTACGTCCTGCTGGCCTCGGATGAAGGTAGCTACATCTCGGGCTCACGGTATGCCGTCACAGGCGGAAAACCTATTCTCTGACGTGTTGATTGCGGAGCAGCAGAGCCTGATTGATGCAGGCTCTGCTCAGCATCATTTACAACAATCACGACCGTCAGGCTGGACTCGAGCGAGTGTGAAAACTGGCTTGAATCGCGCCATGGAGTTGGTCAATCCAACTTTTTGGCCACCCCCGTTCAAGAGAAACCGCAGAAACTCTAAAAACCGGCGCCGGCCCTCAAGCATTAGCTAGTTACCATCCGCCACCTTTCGTTCTATCTCAGCTATTTTTCGACTGAGTTCTTCAGCGTCCTGCTCCTTGGTTCGAGTTGAAGAGGGTGTAATGGTTTGATCTACACCTTTGGCGTCACTATCCCTGTCCTTAAGATCTTTTTCGATCACATTGGCGGGTTTGCCAGACGTATCGGTGGGTGGGGCGTTTGACGTAGCTTCTGATTCGACGTCGTTAACATTGTCATCGTTGTTCATATCGCTTACCTCCATTAGCCTACACATTGGATACAGCGGTAAGGCTTGAGTTCGAGATTTTTTGCCGGCGTTCCAATGAGTCGACGGTATCGATTTGCTCGAGCAGCGACTTTCAATGGATTCAAGAGAACCCCAAGTATCGCTGCCCATCCGACGACGTACCGTGAAGCCTGTCTATGAACCACTTTTGGCGGTGTCGGAGTATCAGCTTCGGGCGCTGGGCGGGCCGGAGCGGATCTTTCATTAAGCTGGAGAAAGAGCGCGGAAGAACTTACTGCAGGCGCCGCAGCAACTGGATCTTCAAGCAGCCAGTTCACCATCCCAAAGGCTGTTGCCAGCCACAAGATGCCTATAACGATAAGCAGCGCGACGAAGCCTTTTAAGTTCATTTCGGCTTACCGAGTGATCTTGCCTTTGGTTTCGAGCCATTGCTGACGAGCTTCGAGGTACTTTTCGTCCGCACGCCTTTTGAGTTCCGAGAACTCATGAAGGGTTTGAGCGGAAATAGGTTGTTTACTCAAGATCGCATAGGCTGCTTCGCTGAGCTGATCCGCTTCAACGAAGAGCTGATTGCTGAGGTCGATGGATTCAGGCCACGGGGCTTTTTGCGCTTTTTTCGAAGTGATCGGGGTCATAGCGGCATTTCCTTCTGGCAGAACTCGAAGGTGGAAATGCTCTCCTGGCAGTCCTTCAAGTCAGGCGTCGAGCACGAAAAAACGCTCGGCGTGTGGTCATCGTTCCTGACCATAACGGCATATGGCATTACACGAGCTTGGACTAATTTAAACTGTTTTGCCGTTGGGTCTGATAGGTGGTGTTTTTTCGAATTGCTCACATTCTGGTGCGTCTATCGCGATGGATGGAACGGCGCCGGGATTCGCCTGATCGCTGTGATCATCCGAACGAGCTGGATCTGACTTCCGGAATGGTCGATCCTCATGGGGTGCTACGATGCGGCCTCCTCAAAAGGATCACCACATGACCAAGCACGATATATATGACGAGCACGAAGGCTTTCGGCTCTGGAATTACATGACGTGCACAAGGGACGAGGAAGGCCAGGAGGTCTGGCGGATCAACGTCGAGGTGAAGCGCGTTGATGAGGTAGTGATTCCGGTTGTGGCCGGTCACCAGACATTCACTGACCGTGGACTGGCGCAGGTTGCTGGGCGGGAGCTTGGGGCGCGGATGGTGGCGGAGCGTTCAGCACAATAGGTGTTAATCAGGAATAAATACCCCTCGGCATGCGTTAGTGAATGACCGCTTTTGCCGATTCCTGCCGTCACGACTGACCGAAATCGACCCAACGTTGGGAAAAACGCAGCACCGGCGCCAAGCTATCCGACATCGGCGCCCGGCCCTGCAGCCCTGAACGAGCAAAACGACCAAAGGGAGTAGTGGGACTAAACCAAAATGAGCAGGACGGTGCCCAAGGTGTAACGCATTCCTTAGCCGGCTAGACGGGTCTTGGTTTCCCTGGCCTCAAGTGACGAATCGTTGGCTCGATACTGACCTGGCGTCATGCCGAACCAGCGCAGGCAAGCCTTGTGGAAACTGCTGTGGTCGTGAAAGCCGAGCAGGTAAGTCACGTGCTTCATATTGAAATGGGAATGACGCAGGTAGAAGTCGGCCAACTCCCGACGCACATCGTTCAGGACATCCTTGAATTGCGTGCCATCCTTCTCCAGTGCCCGTTGCAGCGTTCGCTTGCTGATATTCAGCGCGGCCGCAATCGATTCCATATCACACTGGCCCTGCGCTTGCCGCTGACTCAGGCGCTCGGTGATCAGCGCACGAATCCTGCACACGATGGTGACGCCGTACAACAGCTCCAGCTGAGCTTCGGCAAAGCTGTCATGGAGCATGGCCAGCGCCTCGTTGGCCATGCTCAACGGACGCAGCAGCTCCTGGCCATCGAACAGGATGCTGTCATAGGCCGCCCCGAAACGCAGCTCATAGCCAAACAGCCGTTGATGCTCGCAGATGTCTTCCGGTTGGGGATAGCTGAACTCCACACTCAGCGGTTGCGGCGATTTGCCACCGCTCAGCCAGCGACAGATACCCAGCAGCGATCCGAGGCTGGCATCGGTGTACTGTCGGGGCTTGATCGAACCGCGCTGATGATGATCGAGCGCGGCCAGGCGGTAATGCTGTTGTTCCTGGACAAAAAACAGGCTGAATCCAGTGCTGATCAACGGGCTGAAATGAACCAGTCGTTCGAATGCCTTTTTCAGGTTCAAGCTGGACATCATGGTGTAGCCAACGATCTGAAAAATGCCCGGATGGAAATTCTCGTAGGCTTTCAAACCAATGTTCGGATCGCTGGAGGCCTGAGCCGCCAGATCCCATAGGCGGTAGACAGTGCTTCGTTCGTAGAATGATCCCGGTATATCTGCGCGCTTTATATCAAGTCCAGCCTCCTGGCACAGACTGTCGACTTCCAGTCCTTGCGCCGAAAGCGTATTCACCAGCACCCTGGCATAGCCTGAACTCATTCTGTACATGACGATCCCATCTCCCTGTTAAACCAGACATCCTTTACCGCTCCAGCGAAATCGGCGGCCTTATGTGTTTGGAATGTTGGGTGAGCCGGGGGATGTGGTATTGCGTCATGAGCAATCGCAAGTGCTCGATGGCGTCATGGAATTTAAGATCGGCATGTCGTCGCTTTTCTTGGTACTGGCTGAAAGCTTCCGCATCCAGGTAGGGCCGATCAAGAATATTCAGGGCGTCGCAGCTCAAGCTATGGGCTTCGCTGAAAAGCTGGTTGTTACGCTCAAGAACCAGGTTTAGACAGGCTATGGGTTGATGGGACACTCGCGTGTTGTTCATTGCAGTACCTTTTTAATTGATCTGTTGTTATTTTTTTTTTGGCTCAACCTGCGCTGTTGCGTTGGCAGGCCGGCTCGGGCAAGAAACGTCGCCGCACAGGTACAATTATTTCAAGGATATGCCAACCAATAGCCCCCCCATAGGCGACGTCGCTGAGCAGGTCGGCTCCAACGAGGAGCTGATTGCTGAGATTCAAGGATTCAGGTCATGAGCAATTTTGCTTTTTTTTGGAAGTTATAGGGGGCATGACGTCATTTTTTCTGTCAGGACTCGTAGGTGAAAATGCTCTCCTGGCATGCCTTCAGGGCAGGCATCGAGTATCAAAATCCCTCAAGCGCTAAAACGAACGTGACGAAGGCGGTATATCCGGATTTGGAATGGAGTATTACGCGGATCACCGGTAGCGATCCGCGAGAATGCTTACTCTGGCATTGTCCAGGATTGCAGCTTGTAGCCCTCCTGGCTCAACTCGGCGCGCACCTCTTCCAGCACGCGTTCCAGCTGCGCCGGGTTGGAATAGGTACTGCTTGGAATCTGTTTGCGGCCAATACGAGTGTTGGCCCGGTCGATGACGGTCAGGCTCAGTTCGCCATTACCGTCTTGCGGAGCCCAAGCGACGCATTGAAAAGGTTCGAATGCGTGGCCGGCAATCAAAAGTGCTTCGTTGATGCGGAGCGGGGTGCTCATGGGTCTTCTCTCCTTGTACCCAAACAAATGATGTGCCGTCGGTTGGGCTTACCAGTCGGCTGGTTATTAGTACTGATGCGCAAAGGGGGGCCCGACCTGATCAGGTCGGGCGAGGTGAATCAGTATTCCCAGAACATCCGTTGCAGCTCTTTGCTGTCTTGAGTCTTGGTCAGCGCGACCATCGCCAGGATCCGGGCTTTTTGCGGGTTCAGGTCA
>NZ_JBLYED010000025.1:0-87635 GCF_048515765.1 Pseudomonas sp. H11T01
AACTCACCGCACTGACAAAAAAAGGCATTGGCTTCCCCGATCATCCAAACCTGAAAACCGCGCTTGGAATCGCCACCCCGAACTTGGTGCATCGCTGGAGAAAGGCCGGTGCGGCGGGCCAGATTCCTGGCTATGCCACCCACATTGAAGGCGTCACAAAAGCTGCACAGTACGTCAAATATGGCGGTTGGATCGGCACGGCCGTCGGCGGCGGGGCTTCAGTTATTAAAGTCCAGGGCGTGTGTACAGAAGGCAATGCGGAAGCCTGTGAAAAGGTGAAATTTACCGAAGCGGGAAGCTTTGTTGGCGGAATCGCTGGTGGCGCTGCAGTTGGCACTGCCTTGACAGCAAGTACGGTCGGAACCATCTGCGTGGTGATAGGTGTTCCAACAGGAGGGATCGGCACGTTGCTGTGCGGCGTTGTGGTTGTTGGAGTAGGGGCTTTTGCCGGAGGAGCGGCTGGAAGCTCATTTGGTGGAGCTTTTGCAGACCTTATTTATGAGCAAAGTCGATGATTGATTGGACTGCTCGTGAGTTTTTTATCTTGATAGGCGGCGGAGGCGTTCTAACCGGACTAATTTTTAGTATCGCATTCGGGCTGTATCTCGCTTACACAACAACAGACGTAATGCTTGATCACCTGAAAAACAGCTCATCCGCCAAAGCTTTTGCATCACTTAGACATGGAGGACCTTTGGGCAAGCTTTTAATGGTTGGCGGCATCTCAGGGTTACTGACACTTTCTGACTTTCATCTGAAACGCGGCGGATTAAACTCGGAAGACGTTAAAAATTTCCCAGCTCAACTCAAGCTAAAACTGAAGATCCTATATTGGAGCTTAGTCGTATTTTCCATCTTGCTTTTTCTACTAGGCGGCATAGGTAAAGGTTTAGGCTGGCTTAAATAAACACCTGTACACGCGGCCACTTCCGACTTCCGCATGAGTGGACAGTGCGGTACGCCCACAGGGATTAAAGTATTTTTACGAGATTGCCAAATGAGTTTAGTTACCGCTGACAAGATATTTCTCTGTGTCGGTTTGATCGACTTTGGAGGCCTGTTCGTTTTACTTGGCATTGCGCTGCATCTTGCCTACACCAAGACGGATGTAATGCTAAACCACTTAAAAAACTGTCCCGCGGTTATGATCCGGGCACCCTTTAAGAACGGAGGTCCTTGGGGAAGGTTGTTTCTACTGGGCGCAATAATGGGTGTAGTGACTACGCCTCGCATCTATCTGCGCGATGAAGGTGCTAGTACTGAGGATTTAAAGAGCTTCCCTGCTCACCTTAAACGCAAACTGGTTGTTTTACAGTGGGCCGACTGGGGACTTCTATTTGTAATGTGTGGCCTTGCAACAGTAGTCACGTTCGATCTTCTCTAGATTTTTTCTAGTCGTAAGAGTTGGGGCTTTTGGCTGCATTGGCTGAAGTAACGACGAATGGACAATATTGAACTATGAAGCAAAAAACAAAAAGATGTAGAAACTGTTACGCCGTAAATACGATAAAACTGGGAAAAGGACCGCTCTCCGAACCCGTGAGAGCGGGCTCGCCACGCCCCCGTTGGTATTTGGCTCATTGGTGCAAGGTCGGGAGTGGGCGCTGCCATTCCTACAGAAGTGGCTGACGCACTGAGAGGACGTAATTTCAAAAGTTTCGATAAATTCAGGTCAGCACTTTGGGAAGCGGTCTCAAAATCGGCGGTTGCTGATCAGTTCATAAAACAGAATGTAAGCCGGATGCGCACGGGCAGGGCTCCACGGGTAAGAAAAGCCGACAGGGTCGGGGGTAGGCTGTCTTATGAGCTGCACCACCTCGACAAAGTGTCGGAGGGCGGTGACGTGTATGACATTGATAACCTGCGAGTAAACACCCCAAAAAACCACATTGACATTCACCGAAACGAATAGGCTAGCCATGACAGACACACTCCTGAAAAACAGCATCTCGGAGTACACCGAAACCGAGTTTATCGAGTTGCTAAAAGAACTCGCCAATGAAGATGAAGAGGCCGAAACAGATGATCGTGCCGACCTGCTTCTGCTCCACTTCGAGAAAATCAGCAAGCACCCGGACGGGTCAGACTTGATCTACTACCCGGAAGACGGTGCAGATAACTCCCCTGAAGGCATCACTCGGACTGTGAAGGAATGGCGTGCAGCTCAGGGTTTACCGGGTTTCAGGGACTGATCCTGAAAACTGAATCGTGTTCAGATCCGAGTCTTGTCATCCAGTATCGTCTGCAAAGTACTCGCCCTCTCCGCTCAACGCGCGGGCGGGGTTTATCGCTTCAGAACAACAGCGTTCAATCACCCCGCGCCCGCACGTTCAGAAAATTAATTCGGCGACACCTCAAGCATTGCACTTACTATATTAATCAATGAGAAAAAACATGAATAACAAAGCAGTTATCGTTTTTAGTGGCGGACAAGACTCAACAACCTGCTTGATCCATGCATTGCCGATGTACGATGAAATTCACTGCATTACGTTTGATTATGGCCAGCGCCATCGCGCGGAAATTGAAGTGGCGCAACAGCTTTCGAAAAAGCTTGGCGTGATGGTGCACAAGGTATTAGACACTTCATTGCTAAATGAGCTCGCCATCAGCAGCTTAACGCGAGATAACATTCCAGTCCCAACTACAGACAGTTCTGGGGACAGTCTGCCAAACACTTTCGTACCAGGCAGAAATATTCTGTTTTTAACCTTAGCCTCTATTTATGCATACCAAGTGGACGCTAAAACTGTAATCACAGGCGTTTGTGAAACAGATTTCTCTGGCTATCCTGATTGTCGAGATGAGTTTGTTAAGGCTCTGAATAAAGCCATTGAGTTGGGAATGGACTATAAGTTGCGCATTGAGACGCCGCTTATGTGGTTGAACAAGGCGGAGACATGGGCGTTAGCCGATTACCATAAACAGCTGGACTTGATTCGTTACCATACACTTTCTTGTTACAACGGCATAAAGGGGAGTGGGTGCGCCAACTGTGATGCTTGTAATCTTCGCGTAAAAGGGTTGAATGAGTTCTTGGAGAACAAAACAGAGATCATGAACAGCCTAGAAGACAAGCTAAAATTAAAATAGCTAACCTATTGCAGGGGAATGAATTACTAACAGCTAATCCACCCCCCTGTTTTTTTATGCAGTTCGGGCTCCAGCTATATACCTTTTAAATAAGGACCTTGCTCCATAGGCGGGCAAAATATTAAAAACAGCGAAACACATTTTTATAGCTATCTGAACATAAACTATATTAAGTATATCGCCATTTTGCATAGTTCCATAAAACGCAATAAAGCAAAAAAGAAAGCTGTCTATTATCACCGCAAAAAAAGTACTTAAAAAAACTCGTAAAAATAGAAATCTGGAACTTGTAAGCTCTTTTATCCTACACAACAAATAAGAATTAACATATTCGGAAAAAAGAAAAGAAACAGAGGACGCTACTAACACAGATGATACATGAGTAATGACTTCACTATAGGGCGCATCAAGCTTCCAGCCAGGCAATCCTGGGAGATAGGTAGATACGCTCAGCAAAATGATAATAAGAGCATTACTACCAAAAGCGAATAATATGGCTCTCTTTGCAAGCCTAAGCCCGTAAGATTCGTTCAACAAATCAACTATTAAAAACGTCAACGGGTAAAGAAAAACTCCCGGAGTAAGAACAAGATCAAATTCCTCTACGTAAATAGGCTTTGTCGCAGCAACATTTGTAAATATGTAAAGTGTAAGCAGCAGTAGATTCAGAGCAACATAAATCATCCACGACCTTTCATGACGATCATTTATTTCATATGCAGTTAATGCACCCCCACCAGAATAAAACTTCCTGTATATATCCTTTATTTCCATTTTATTTAAATTGTCTACTATTTCACTCTTCAACAAATCACCAAGCTTTACTTTAATGACTTTCCCTGTAGAGATCACCATGATGACAGCAAGGTTTTTGCTATTTTCAAACCCTAACAATTTGTATTTACTGTTTTCAGCCTCATTATTATCGACCATTAAACCTCTCCTCTATCACTTCTCCAACAACACAAACAACATCGGAATCAAAACAAAACTCATTAGTTATAGATAACTTTTTTGTTGTTTTGTCGTACACCAATTTTTCTCTATTGTCACTCGACAAACCCTTCTTCACTATCAGTAAGTCTCCTGACTCATTTACCCCACTAATTTCGCTTTCCAGAAGCACGCCTATTAAATTGCAGGCCGTGCCGAAGTAATAGGTCAGAGGGTGAGTAGTGGCTAACTCACCAATTCTTTTATCCAGACTCTGAATCAGCAAACTCTCTCTAATTACCGGGACCGCCGCCGGATTCATGTTTCCCTGAAGGGAAACACTACTCTCTATTATTTCCTTCTCTTCAAAATCAACAGTTTCTATCTCTTTATAAGACACACCAAAAAAATCAGAAATTTTGCGGATGGTGGTTTGTTGTACATTGACGACCCTTCCTTCCAGAATGTTATAGATGGTCGTTCTGGTCACACCACTGGAATTGCACAACGACAGCCGCGTTTCCCCGCGACTTTTTATGAGGTACTTTATATTGTTTTTTAACTTTTCCGCTTTATCTTTCTTGTGCATTAAATATCTACCATTTGCTTATTGCTGCAACAAACCACACGTTCGGAGGCGACTTTTTGTGAGTTCAGCATCCTACACACCTAGACTCGGCACAAAAAATATTTCTTCAAACACGCCAGACAACCGTCAAATAATGTTTCACCACCACTTGGCGCGCCCCCTGTATGACAGACACCGCCCACTCGTTTTAAAGAATTTTCTTACAATAACTATGGAGCACCGACGAATTTATGAGCGGCACAATTTTGGCAATTACAAATTGGGTTGATTGAACAACCTAATGATTAGCCACACATGAATCATTTAATTACACAGATGTTCATTTATTTGATTAATAAAATTGAATTTTCTGGTAATAAATCTACCGGCCCGTCAACTCACGTATCGCCGCCAACCAATCCTGGTTGACCGCATGAGACTGGCGCCTTCTTAACTTTGCAAGGAGCTCCGGCATGAAAAAAACCACCCCAAACTCCCCAGAATCGCCAGACGTTCCATCCGTCGACACCGTCGATTTATTCAAGCCCTCCGAAGTCATCGAACGCACCGTCGCCGCCCGCCTGCGCAATCCAGGCCGCTCCGACCCTGTCAGCCACGTCTTCACCATCATCCCGAATGTCGACACGGAATCACTGCTCTGTCACGCCTGTGAAACCCTTGCCTCCCTGAATGTCATGAGCACCGATCTCGCCTGCGAACTGGAAGGCCCGCGCCGCAATGTAGCGTTGGCCATTCAGCAACTGGCCGTGCTGGGCGAGTTACTGGTAAATCGAGCGCTAGACAACCTGGACCTACCCGAAGGGTTGCCTTCAAACAGCCAACGCTGAGTAGTCCCGTTCTTTTACCCAATGGAGGTTTTTTGTCATGGATCGATACATGCCTGTCACCGGCATCGACTGCACCATCGCATCGTTGCTGATCGACACTGAAGCGCCACTGGACGTGTTGCACGAAACCGCGGCCTACCGCATCCGCACCGTTACTCAATTGTTGGAGAGTTTCGCGTTCAGCGAAGGCGTTCACAGTGAGCTGGCGCGGGTGTTAGTGACTTCATTGCGCGATGGTTGCGATTTGATGGATGTCATTGGTCGACGATTGCAGCTGCAGGTTTCGACGTAGAAAAGAAAAACGGGCGACCTCACTGAGGTCGCCCGTTTTTATGATGCCGTGATGAACCCCGACCTGTACGCCCACACCTTCAAGCTCGACGACGTCGACCCACACTGCAGCAAGCTCGATTACCTGCGCGGTGAATTCCGGCAGATGAGCAACCAGTACGTGATGAACAACAACTTTGCCTTCGGTGGTGTGAACACCTCGCTGTTCTTTCGGCGCTGGTCGTAATTGCGCTTGATCGTTCCCACGCGCAGCAAAGGAATGCAGCCCGTGACGCTCCGCCTCACTGCCGAAGCGGACGCGGAGCGTCCAGTGAGGCATTCCCACGCAGAGCGTGGGAACGATCACCGGGTACAACCGCGGTATTACAGGTGTACGCCAATCCCCCTGTAGGAGCTGCCGCAGGCTGCGATCTTTTAAGGCCAGCAAGGCAAATCTCTTTAACTTGCAGGACATTTCCTAGAGAATCTTTGCGCCTTGTGCCTGCCAGATCCTGCGGCTAGTCTTCGCCCCGTCACTGCATATCAGTGATCGGGTTTAGCAGCCTGGGTCCAATAGGCGCATAGCGTCCCATACCTCATGGCAGGCGTTTTTTAACGTCCCCATTTTTATGGTGACTGTGCGCAGGGCACCTTCGGGTGCGCCGGTTTTCCTATTGCCCGGTCTGCTAACCTGCGTACAGCTGCCACCCTCTCGTTTAGCAGCGATCAGTGGCGGCTCCCATGCAGCAATAGGAGCAACACCACATGGACAAAATTACCCCCGATCCACCCATTCCACCCGTCACCCCGTCAATGGACAACGCCTTCACCCGCGACCTGCTCAAGGACCGTGCTGCGCTGTACCGCGCCCTGGATTATTACCTGCCCGATGCCAACCCCGCCGCGCCCGACGAACTGCGCTTTTACAACGTCAGCAAGGATGTGAGTTTCGAAGACTCGATGCTCTACACCGCCGACCTGCTGCGCTGTGCGTCAGTCACGGCTTACGAATGCGGGGATCACCTCAAAGGCTCCGAGCGCGCCATGGTCTTCGCTGTGTGGCATCTGCTCGAAATCGCCAAAGCCATGGTTGACCAGTCCATCGAGCACCTGAAACCGCGAACCCAGCCATAACCGAAAAGCGCCAGCACCGCTTTAAGCGTGCTGGCGCCTCAAGCGATAGGCTCGGCCTTACGGGTCAACAACTCGACAAACGCCTTGGCCATCGGCGAGTTTTGATCCTTCCTCTGCACCAGCCATACCGCCGAAATCGCTTCAGGGTCGAGCAGCGGTCGATAGACCACACCATCGATGCGCATTCGCCGATAAGACGCCGGCAGCACCGACACACCAAGCCCCGCCGCCACCAGGCCGATGATAGTCATCGCCTCACCGGCCTCTTGTGCGAAGTGCGGACTGAAACCGGCATCGCGCGCCAGGCTGAGCAGTTGGGTATATAACCCGCTGCCATAACTGCGCGGGAAGAATACAAAAGGCTCAAGGGCCAGCGCCGACAGGAACAACCCCTCCTCACTGCCGACCACCAGTGGATGCTTGGAACTGAGTACCGCCACTAAAGGTTCTCGCATCAACTCGACCACACTCAACGAGTCCGGCAGGGGCAACGGTCGCATGATGCCGACCTGGATTGACTCATCCACCAGCGCATCGGCCACTTGGGTGCTGCTCATTTCTCGCAGGTTCAGGTGCACGGCCGGGAAGCGCTGACGAAAAGCGAAAATCGCTTGTGGGATATTCGAGTTGAACGGTGCCGACGAGGTGAAGCCGATCTTCAGTTCTCCCAGCTCGCCCAGTTGCGCGCGGCGGGCCACATCGGCGGCTTTGTCGACTTGTGCCAGCACCAGACGCGCCTCTTCCAGAAACAACCGCCCGGCTTCACTGAGCTCGACCCGACGATTGGTCCGCTCGAACAAACGCGCGCCGACCTCTTGCTCCAGCGCCTGAATCTGCTGACTCAACGGCGGCTGGGAGATGCCCAGGACCTGTGCGGCGCGGCCGAAGTGCAGTTCTTCGGCGACGGCGATGAAGTAGCGCAGATGACGCAATTCCATGAAAACCCCATTAGGTCGTAAAACCTATCAAACAGGTCGAACAATATATTGGAAAGAATCATTAGCCAGCTATATGATTTTTTCATTGCCTGTCCGGCTACGCCCCACCGAGGTCCCCCGTGAAAACTGCCGTTGCCCCGCTAGCCCACGAAATGCCGCCTTCTGCGCGGGACGATGTGGTCGCTGAACTGAACGACATCTACATCGAAAAAGGCACGCCGATGTTTATGCGCACGGTGCTGGCGTTGTTTTCTGGCGGCTTCGCGACCTTCGCCCTGCTCTACTGCGTACAGCCGATGATGCCGCTGCTGTCCCACGAGTTTTCCATCAACGCCGCGCAGAGCAGCTTGATCCTCTCGGTCGCCACCGGAATGCTCGCTATCGGCCTGCTGATCACCGGCCCGATTTCCGACCGCATCGGCCGCAAACCGGTGATGGTCGCAGCGCTGTTCGCTGCCGCGCTGTGCACCCTCTTCAGCGCGATGATGCCGAGCTGGCAAGGCGTGCTGGTGATGCGCGCGTTGACCGGGTTGTCGTTGAGCGGTTTGGCCGCTGTGGCCATGACTTACCTGAGTGAAGAAATCCATCCACAACACCTCGGCCTGGCGATGGGTTTGTACATTGGTGGCAACGCGATTGGCGGCATGTGCGGACGCTTGATCACCGGCGTATTGATCGACTTCGTCACCTGGCACACCGCAATGCTGGTGATCGGCGGTCTGGCGCTGATTGCCGCAGCAGTGTTCTGGAAGATCCTGCCGGAGTCGCGCAACTTCCGCGCCCGCTCAATGCACCCGCGCAGTTTGCTCGATGGCTTCACCATGCACTTTCGCGATGCCGGTTTACCGTGGCTGTTCCTCGAGGGGTTCCTGGTAATGGGCGCCTTCGTGACGCTGTTCAACTACATTGGTTATCGCTTGTTGGCCGAGCCGTATCACATGAACCAGGCGTTCGTCGGTCTGCTCTCGGTGGTCTATCTGTCGGGGATCTATAGCTCAGCGAAAGTCGGCGCACTGGCCGACACATTCGGTCGCCGAAAAATGCTCTGGGGCACCATCGTGCTGATGCTGGTGGGGATTGCTCTGACGATGCTGACCCCACTGCCAGCGGTGCTGATCGGCATGCTGCTGTTCACCTTCGGCTTCTTCGGCGCGCACTCGGTGGCCAGCAGCTGGATCGGCCGCCGCGCGACCAAAGCCAAGGGCCAGGCGTCGTCGCTGTACCTGTTCAGCTACTACGCCGGTTCCAGCATCGCGGGGACTGCAGGCGGGATGTTCTGGCATTACGCCGGGTGGAATGGCATTGGAGTTTTTATCACCGCGTTGCTGGTGATTGCGCTGCTGGTGGCGTTGAAACTCGCCAGGCTGCCGTTGTTGCCGAACAATCAACCGATGTAGACAGAACACTTAGAATGCCTGCAACACCAGCCGCGCCTCCAATAGCTTGCCGCGCGTCTCCAGAGTCAGCGATTGCAGCACGGCACCTCCTTGCTCGGTCTGGTCCAGCCAAGCCAACAAGGCCAGCGCGTCGCCGCTGACCGTCAGACGCAGCAGGTCGCCCTCTACATCGAACTGTTGCAGTTCGAGACCCGCCGCGACGGCACTTTCGCTAACCTGAGTGGACGGCGGCTGAGTGGTGGCGGCTCGCCCATTGGGTGGCTGAGCGCGCTGAACCTCCATGGCCAGGGCCAGTCGTTGCTGATACTGCCGCTCAGCCACCAGCAAGCGTTGCTGAGCCGGCTGCCAAACCAGGCTGAAGGCCAGCACTGCCAGCAGAAACACCCCAAGCCCAGTCAACAACAGTCGATCACGCGGCGATTGGCGGCTCCATATTTCAATCATGGCCGCAGGCAATGCTATAGATTTGCCCATCACAATTGTTCCTCGAGTGTCAGTACCGCCTGAACCCGGTTCTGGTGTTTGTTGGCACTGCCGAGCTTGATAGGCATACCGCTCTTTTGCCCACGCTCACGCAGTTGTTCCAGTTCCGCGAAGCTGCTGGCGGTCAGTTGTATTTTCCAGCCCTCACCGGCCCGAAACTCGATCCGCTGAACCTCGACGCTGCTGCCGCCAATGACCTGCTCGGTCAGGTTCACCAAGCGGGCGATCTGTGTGCTCTGATTGACGCTACCTTTTCTTTGCAATGTCTTGAGTTGTGCAGACAGGTCAACAACGCGGGTCTGCTCCGGGTACATCGCCTTGAAGCGCTGTACGCTCTGGGTATACAGCCGCTGAGCTTCGCGTTCGAAAAAATGACTGCGGGCTTCGGTGAAACCCCAGGACAACGCGAATAGTGCCACTCCCGCCAGTAAGATCGTCGCCCATGGCCAGCGGGGCCGAGCCCGGCGGAACCCGCCTTGCAGCAGATTGATGGACTGACCTGTGTTCCCCAGCTGCAGGCTGTTATGGCCCTCCTTCAGCCAGCAAATGTCTGTGGGAAGAAGCGGATCGAGTGTCGCCACGACGTCTGCCGACACAGCCAAACGAGCGTCTAGCGCACCGCCGAGAACCCAACGGCCGAACCACCACGCAGCATAGGCCTGATCACCCGGTAACAGATCGGCATCGACGTAGATGGCTGTGGTTTCAATTCCCAACTCAGCAAGCAGATCCAGTAACGCCTTGAAGCGTGCCTTGTGGGTAACCAGAACCGGATAGCGACCCTCCTGATCGCGCTGTCCGGCACACAGGTGCAGAACTTCGAGCTCTTCCCCTAGTTGATCTTCGACGGCAAAGGCGATTGCCTGAACACCCGGCCGGCGCCTTGAGGGCCACTTTTCGGTACGGAACCAGCCACACATTTCCATCGGCAGCAGCAATTTAATCGCCTGCCCCCCAAGCTCTCTCGCGGCTTCGGCCAAGGTGATGGTTTGCCGCTCGCCAGACGCCGATAAGATACAGCTCGGCCAGTCAGGAGACGGATCGGCCAAGCCTTCGGCGGTCAGGTAGAGCCAGGTTTTCATCGGGAAAGTTCACTTTTAAGCGGGGCCAGGAGGCGTCGTTGCAGGATGTTCAACTGACGGCTTTTGAGATCACGTTCAACATCGGTGACCAGCCGCAAGTGGCTTTGCCCAAGGGCGACTTCCACCGTGATACGAAACCAGCGGCTGGTTACACCGAGGCCATGACTGCTCAGGGCCAGCCCGGAGAGCAGCGGCTCTTCGGTAAATGCTTGAGCAGAGCGATAGCCTTGTGCAGGGCGCTGGCTGACGACGGCCTCGGCGATGGCCGGGGTCATGCCCTCCAGCGTCATGAGCACCTGAGCCGGTGCGGTGTTGATGTTCAGGCTGGCGTCCCTGGGCAATAGTGCGACCCAGGGTTCTAAACGCCGGATCACCTCACCATCGATGCCCGGCAGCAAACGCAATTGGCTGAGGTCGCTCAAACCACCCGCCGGACTTGAGGTTTGCAATGCCTGTAGATCCAGAAGAGGTATTTCCAACAGTGCCAACAACCGCGACCAACGCTCCAGTGTGACCTGATCGATCTGCCCTTCCTTGAACAGGGTATTGAGGTTGAAGCGTCCGGCCAGGTCATCGATGCTGACCCGTATTCCCCCGTCTTCTGCCTCGAACGGCGGCTTGGCCCGAGTCCACTCCTGCGCCAGGTTGACGGTCTTCTGTTCGTCCAGCTCGGGGTTGCGCAATAGCCGCATGGCCCAGGCCTCTCCAGCGAGTCCCAACTGCCGCAACTGCACCTGGTGGAGTTGTTGCGCGCTGCTTACCACGACGAGGCGATGATTTCGCAGCATCCCGGCGGTGACCAGCAACGCCAGACTCATGATCAACAGCACGCTGATCAACGCCACACCACGTTGCCGAGCATTCATGGCGAAGTCCCCGGCAAGAGCACCACACGACGAATCTGCTCGAAGCGTCCCGTCGACAGCGTGACCTCCAGCGCTCTGGGTCGGGCCGCAGGTTTGGCCCGTCTGGTCGGCCAATCGTTGCGCCATCCCGTCTTGCTGTCGAACAACCGCCAACTCAAGGCGCTGACTTCGGTCAGGAGTTTTTGTCGCTGGAGCAATGGCTGCCCGGCACTGCGGCTCTCACGCCAGAGGGTGCCCTTGTCGAGGCGATAGCTGATGTCCTGCAATTCGCTGCGTGGTTGATCCAGCGGGTTACGCCAATTACTGCGCTGAAACTGCAAAAGCGTTTGCTTGAGCACAATGGGTTGCATGTTCACCTGCAAGACATCGCGTTCAATCACGGCGAGTGCGCGCTGCAGGCTTCTCAGCTCTCGTTCATGGACAGCCGTGCTGCGTTCGGCGCGCACCACACCATCGAACAACCTCCAGCAGGCGAGTCCAAGCAAGGCGAAGATCGCCATGGCGATCACCAGCTCGAGCAAGGTGAAGCCTTGCTGCCTATTCATCTCGAGCCTGTAGCCAGCCAGTAGTGCGATGCACGACCTGCTCACTGCCTGAACGACTGACACTGAGTTCAACCTTGAGCAGACGCGGGTCTTCCGCCGGCCCAATGGTCTGGCTCACGACCCAGTCACGTCGGTCGAAGTGTCGAGTCAGTTGCTGGCGACCTTGGGACGGCGCTGCCAGCAGTTGTAGTTCACTCAGTTGATTGTCAGCCAGCCAGGCGCCGCAGAGCTTCTCCTCCAGACGGGCATTCTGCTTCAGGGCATATTGACCGGCGGCCATCACGGCAGCCGCCAGAGTTGCGAAAACCACCAGAGCAATCATGATTTCCAGCAGGGTGAAACCTCGGTGGATCGTCCTGGATTCACGCTGCCTGCTGGATTTTTTTCGTTTCTTGCTATTCATTGATTGCCGGCTCGCCTAGTCCGTCACTGGAGACACTTAACCAACGCTGCTCATCCGTCTCGAGGTGCAGCGTGAAGGCACTGGTTTCATCGTTGCTGAGCAGCAACAAATGAGGCAGTCCAGGTCGATCCCCGAGTTTCAACGCTTGGCCTTCCTGCTCCAGACGCAGCTGCAACCCGGCCGGCAAGCGATAAGCCGTTCCGGCCGGACGCCAATCCAGGCCATCGAGCTTCAGCACCTGATAACCGTCGGTCTCAAGCCGCACGCCATATTCGCGGCCTTCAAGTACTGCTTGTTCTCGAAGTTTGTGCAGAAGCTGAATCAACCCGCTGGCTTCCTGCCGCGCCTGGCGCGCAGGATTGTTGCCGGTCGCAAAGCTCACCATGCCCAGCAAAACGCCGATCAACACGATGACCACCATCAACTCCAACAAGGTAAAACCTCGCGAATGCCTGGGCACGTATCAGCCTTCCCAGTTGCCGATGTCGGCACCATGGCCTTCGCCTCCAGGCACGCCATCCGATCCGAAGGAAAACAGGTCATAGCCACCATCGGCAGAATTCACACCGGGATAGAGGTATTGATACGGTGTGCCCCATGGATCGATCGGCAGGCTTTTGAGATAACCCTGGGGATTCCAGTTCTTCGGCACCGGCGCGCCCAGCGGACGTTTGCTCAGCGCCTCCAGACCTTGCTGGGTCGACGGATAGTTGAAGTTATCGAGGCGATACATTTCCAGGCTGGT
Organism: Pseudomonas sp. H11T01; assembly: GCF_048515765.1. Lineage (NCBI taxonomy): Bacteria > Pseudomonadati > Pseudomonadota > Gammaproteobacteria > Pseudomonadales > Pseudomonadaceae > Pseudomonas > Pseudomonas sp. H11T01. The sequence continues at coordinate 13,306 of NZ_JBLYED010000025.1, forward strand.
GGAAACCGCCTGAATATCGGTCTTGGCCGCAGTGACCTTGGCCTGGTCGGGACGACTCATAAACTGCGGAACGACGATGGCGCCGAGCACGCCGATTATGACCACCACGACCATGATTTCAATCAGGGTAAAGCCGCGCTGGGCCTTGGCTGTTTTGTTCTGGACAGGGTTCATGGATCAACTCACCAGTTGGTTAAGGCTAAGAATCGGTAACAAAATGGCCATGACGATCAGCAGTACAACGCCACCCATCAGCACCAACATCATCGGCTCGAATAAACTCACGACCAGCGCAATACGTGCCGCGAGGTTTTTTTCCTGCTGCTCGGCGGCTCGCGCCAGCATGCTATCGAGCTCACCCGCACGTTCACCGCTGGCAATCATGTGCAGCATCATGGGTGGGATATCACCACTCAGTTCGAGCCCCCGAGTCAGGGTCCCGCCCTCACGCACTGAACGCGCGACGTCGTGCATTCGCGCGCGGATCGTCAGGTTGCCAATCACCGCAGCCGCGATTCCCAGAGCGTCGACCAGCGGCACCGCGCTCTTGCCGAGGATCGCCAGCGTGCTGGCAAACCGCGCCGCTTCGATGGCCCGAAACAGCCCGCCCAACAGTGGCGCCCCCAAGACCAGCGCATGCCAGCGCAAACGCAACGAGGGTTGGCGCAGAGTCCAGCGCACCGTCACGGCGGCACCCAATAACAGCGCCAGTAACACCAGACCGTGGCTGCGCAGGCCGTTGCTCAGGGCAATCATCCCTTGAGTCAAAAGCGGTAATGGCTGACCGCTGTCGACAAAAATTTTCACCACATCCGGAACCACATAACCGAGCAGGAAACCGACGATCGCCAACGACGCGAACAGCAATATCATCGGATACACCAATGCCAGTTGAATCCGCTGGCGAGATAACTGACGAGCTTCGGTGTAAGCGGCCAATTGCTCGAGGACATGGCCCAGATGACCGGAACGCTCACCTGCCGCGATGGTGGCGCGAAACAGTTCTGGGAAGGTCCGAGGAAAGCCGGCCAGCGCCGCTGCCAGCGCATACCCCTCCATCACCCGCGCTCTGACCGCCAACAGCAAACTGCTGACACGGCGCTTCTCGCTTTGTGCCGCGACCGCTCGCAGGGCTTCTTCCAGCGGTAACCCGGCCTGAATCAAGGTGGACAATTGCAAGGTCAGCAAAGCCAATTCGCCAGCACTCAAGCGGGTCGTGCTGCCAAAGGCCGTACCCTGATATCCCTGACTCTTTGCCGCACGCAATTCAGCCGGCAGCAAGCCGCGTTCACGCAGTAACTGCCGGGCATGGCGTGGGCTATCAGCCTCCTGCAACCCCCGGCAATGACGGCCGTTGCTGTCCTGGGCCTGGTACTCGAATGTCGGCATGCCCTAATCCTCCTGGGTGACTCGCAGCAATTCGTCGAGGCTGGTCAGGCCCTCCAGCACCAGCCTTTGGCCATCCTGAAACAGACTGCGCGACACCAGCCGCGCCTCGCGGGCGAGCTCCTGCTCACTGGCGCCCTGGTGAATCAGCGCAGACAAGGTCCCGGTGACGCTAACCAACTCATAGATCCCGATCCGCCCGCGATAGCCTTGCTGGCATTGCTTACAGCCGTGGGCCTTGAACAAGTGCGCAGCGGCCCCACTGTCGAGTCCCAGTCGCTGGCAGGCGGTCGCATCAGCGACATACGCTGTCTTACACTCGGGGCAGAGGGTGCGCAGCAGGCGCTGGGCCAGCACACCGATCAGAGATGAGGCCAACAGGTAGGCATCGACACCCATGTCCACCAGCCGGGTGACCGCGCCGACCGCGCTGTTGGTATGCAGGGTCGACAGCACCAAGTGGCCGGTTAACGAAGCCTGTACGGCGATTTCGGCAGTTTCCCGGTCGCGGATTTCTCCCACCATCACCACGTCCGGGTCCTGGCGCAGAATGGCCCGCAGACCTCGGGCGAAGGTCATCTCGACCTTTGGGTTGACTGGCGTCTGGCCGATGCCCGACAAGTGATATTCGATGGGATCTTCGACCGTGAGGATGTTGCGGGTCTGGTCGTTGAGGCTGGTCAGGGCCGCATACAAACTGGTGGTTTTGCCGGAACCGGTCGGACCGGTCACCAGCAAAATCCCGTGGGGTTTGCCGAGAATCTGCTGGAAGCGCGCCAGGGTGTCGGCAGGCATGCCCAACCGCTGCAAATCAAGGCGGCCGGCCTGTTTGTCGAGCAGCCGCAGCACCACTCGTTCACCGTAAGCAGAAGGCAAGGTCGAGACCCGTACATCGACCTCATGTCCGGCCAGCCGCAGAGTGATTCGACCGTCCTGTGGGATACGTTTCTCGGCGATATCGAGGCGGGCCATGACTTTGATCCGCGACACCAAAAGATTAGCCAACTCGCGCTTGGGTCTGAGTACTTCACGTAACTGCCCGTCGACCCGCATGCGCACCGACAGATACTGTTCGAAGGTTTCCAGGTGAACATCGGAGGCCTTCTCTCGCACGGCCTCGCTGAGCAACGCGTTGATCAACCGGATAATCGGCGCATCGCCTTCCTGCTCTAGCAGGTCGGCGGTCTGCGGCACCTGGTCGGCCAGACTAAGCAGATCAAGTTCATCATCCAGCCCTTGGGCGACTTGTTCGGCAGCACTCTGGCCTTCGCTGTAGCAACTCGCCAGACGCGCCGCGAATACGGCAGGCTCAAGCACCTGAAGTGGCAGCTCACGCCCGCTCAGGCGCCTGGCTTCCGCCATGGCACTAAACGGTGTATCCGCACGAACCGACAGACTCAATGCGTCCCCCGTCCCCTCCAGCAACACCCCGAAACGCCGGGCGAAGCCAAAAGGCAACTGCTCGCAAAATACCCCCTGCCAGGTCATGGCGCACTCGGTTCCAGCTTGCGCAGGTCGATGGATTGCGGATCAGTGGACCCATCGAACAGTTGGTGAGGGTCACGGGGCAGTAGCAGCGAATTGTTCTGACGGGCCGTCGGCTGACTGAGGTCGCGCAAGGCGTTGTACCGATCCTGGCTAACCTCGGCGATATCCTGCTTGCTGCGCACAATCGTCGGCCGTAGAAAAACCATTAGGTTGCTTTTGGTCTGAGTGTCTTTGGTCCAGCGGAACAACGCACCGAGATACGGAATACTACGTAGCAAGGGGACGCCACTTTCCTGGGTGCGAACGCTGTCCTTGATCAGGCCACCGATCACGATGATTTCGCCATCATCGGCGAGGATCGTGCTCTTCAACGCACGTTTGTTGGTGATTAGATCCGAGGAGTTCACGCCGGCTACCGAGGGCGCGATGTCCGAGACTTCCTGCTCGACCTCCAGCCGTAAAGTGGAGCCTTCATTGATGTGTGGTTTGATCTTCAGGCGGATCCCGACATCCTTACGCTCCACGGTGGTAAAAGGGTTGTCCGCACCGCTGCTATTGGTGGCATAAGAACCCGTCTTGAACGGGACGTTCTGACCCACCATGATTTCTGCCTCTTGGTTGTCCAGGGTCAGCAGGCTCGGGGTGGACAGAAGGTTACTGCGAGTGTTGCTGGCCAAGGCGGAAATCAAGGCGTTGAAGCGGTCACTACCCAGGCTGAGCAACGCTCCCTCGGGCGCGGGATTTTTTTCATCAAACTTCAACCCTCCGGGAATCGAAATACCTGTGCCGGGGAAGTTGATAAGACCTTTAGCATCTCCAGTACTGACGCCCCATTGAACCCCCAGCGCCTCGACGATATCACCGGAGATTTCCACAATAGCGGCATGGATCAGCACTTGGGCGCGCGGTTGATCCAACTGACGGACGATGTTCTCAATCATCCGGACCTGAGCCGGATCTGCTATCAATACCAGCGCATTCTGACTCTCGTCCGCCTTGACCATGACCTGCGTGACCGGCGTGGAATCTTTTGAGCTCCCAAGAGGGGCGTCCTGTTTGAGCCCCTGTCCCATGGCATCCAGCACCTCGGCCAATTGCTTGGCATCGCTGTGCCGCAGGCGGATCACCCTGGCGTTATCAAGCTTGGCAGTCGCCGGGATATCCAGCGAACGAGCCAGCTTGGTCAGCCGTTGACGCACGGCCTGCGTACCGATAATCACCAAACGGTTAGCCCGCGAGTCGGCAATCACCTGGCTTCCTGCATCCGTTCCCGGCTTGCCGAGAGACAACTCCATAACCTTGGCAATATCAGTGGCCAAGCCATGGCGCACCTCTACGACGACATGAGCGTTTTTTCCGCCGGAGTCCAGTTTTCGGACAACCTGCCCAACGCGCCTGACATTGCTCGCGGTGTCGGTGACCACCAGGGCATTGGCCGAGACCGACGGCCCGACATAGCCATTGGCCGACACCAGAGGTCGTACCAGCCCTGCTAGATCAGAGGCACTGCTTGAGTTGAGTTCAATCACCTCGGTGACGAACTGCGCCGCCGGAGAGGTTGCAGGATCACCGTTGCCAGCTCGTGTCTTGGCTTCCGTCACCGGAGTCACCAATATCCGGTCGCCTTGATCGATCACCGTGAAGTTATGGGCATCAAGCACCGAATAGAACAGCCGACGAACCCCTTCGCGATCCAAAGCTTTTTTGGACATCACGGTGATACGACCTTGAACCCGAGGATCAAGAATCACCGTCGTCCCCAAGATCGACGATATCTCTTCCACGACATCCCGCAATTCAGCGTTGTTCATTGCCAGTTGCCACTGCTGCTGCTCGGCCAGCACCGAGCCTTGAAACAGCAACGCCACCAACGCCATAAGGCGCAACGTGGGGCGAAATAGGCCAACCCTGATAAAACTGTTCATTCAGTCAATCACTCTGACGCAGGTCGGCAGCAGGCCGAAAATAAAGGGAGGATGGCTTGAGAGCGGGGCTGGGGCCTTCGCCCTTGACCGCCAGCAGAGACCGCTCGCCCGCCAATTGCAGAGGCAGCAACTCTTCACGGCCCTTGCGCCAGAGCACTACTTGGGTAATTTCCACGCGACGCAGGACGCTACCGCCCGGCAAGCTTTCACCGACCTGGTAAATGCGCTCACCATCGGGCCCTGCCAACAACGCCCGGGACTCGCCGGTACTGGAAACAAAACTCGCACGTAGCGTCAGCGGTTCGGCACTGCGCACCAATTCGTTTTGCGCGGCCAGACCGAGCACTGTCGCGATGGCGGCAGGATTCAGCTGAGCCCGCGAATCAACAACCGCTGCGGGCGGGACCGGAAGTTCACGTTGCACCACCATGGCCTCGCGCAAGGCCCACGCACTCCAGGCCAGGAACGCTGTGTAACCAAGCAGCAGAACCAGCAAGACGATCTTGAGCAAGGCGGGCCAATGACCGGACACTGCTGTGGCTGAAAACTTCAATCTCGATTCACATCAATCATTTTTTTTCCAGTCAGCTGAGACTCGGAAAGACATACGTTCAAGAACGCTACGCCCTGAAACTTCATGTTTAATGACGGCAGTTACGTGCAAGGCGATCAAGAGCGCGAGCAACAGACAAGCCCACACATGAACCGTTACAGACAGGGCGATAAAATCGGGGTTATCCAACGGTTGAGGGATAAAAAAAAGATCGAAAACACTGATCGCTCGATCCATCATTAAAATACCCGTCACCAATACAACACCAATGACCAGATAAATAAGCCTGTGCACGAACAGCGCGAGAGACTCTGCGAGTGATCGATTGTGCACGCCCACAGAGCGGTGATAACCAAAAGAAAGGTAAACTCTTAAAGCAAAAAATGGTAAGTACAGAGTGGTCAGCGATACATTAACGAAAGCCACCCATTCTTTGATCGCCAATGGCACATCGAATAACGATACATAGAAGCCGCTTATCAACGCCCATAAAATAACAATGACGGATAACCAGTGTAAAATTTTTTGTTGTCCCGAATAACCTGGCCTTCTCATTTCAAGCTCATACTCAGTCGCACTGATAATAAGTCGCCGTCAGCCAGACGGCTCCAGGCAATCACATGTAATGACTGCCCGGAGCGTTACTGGATCAACTTATTTTTGATCCCAAGCCATATGCCAGTGACCACCGACACCGGGTTCAAATCCATTAGCCGTTGGGCTGTATTGCTTGCAGTAGCCAGACTCAGGGAACGGCTTGCACTCATAGACCAGACCGTCTTTGGGTTGCAGTACTTTAGTACCGGCAGTGTATTGCTCAATACCCTCCGGGAACTGGAAGTCAAATTCCCCGCCGCCTTCGCCGGTCATTTCAGTCGTTTTCAGATCCTGAAGCGTGGTGCGGCCATCCTCAGTGGTGCCTATCAACTTCACCTGATGAGTGCCCGGTAAAGTGCGCACGTCGACGTTAATCCACGTACTGTTGGAATCGACCACTTGAGTGGTGATCCCTACCGGTTTGTTTTTATCGTTGTAGACCGTCGCCTCGACGTTCAGCTTGCGGTTGGTCAGCACTGGGAAGGACACTTTCCCGCTGCCGTTTTCCAGTTTGAACCCCTCATCGGGCATAGCCGAAATCACCATCCTGGCGTCAGGATCTCCCGGCATATCCAATGTCACTTCGTAACGGATGACACCGCTCTCTTTCTGGGCGTACAGCTTGTTCGTGCCCTTCACCGGTTCGATATTGTCCTGTTCGTCACGCATGCCTGCGCGCACCAGTTTCTGGGTCTTGTTGACCTGTTCGGCCAGTTTGAACGACCAGTTCTCCGGTTTGCCTTCTTCGGCGTTGTCGATAGAGATTGCGACGCTGTACTGCGCACTCTCGCCAGTGGCGGTAAAGGCTCGGGCCTTGACCTTGTCACCCGCCAGCAAGGTCGCAGCTGGGGCAATACTGCCAACGGAGTTCCAGCCGCCCGGCAGTGCAGCTTCGGCCAGGATATTCACGTCTACAACGTTATAAAATGCGGCGTCAGTGTCTCCGACGGCCCACACCCCGAGAATTACATGATGACCGGACTTGTCTTCAGGAATGGCGCACGCATGTTTGTCACCGGAAACCGGCAAAATATTCCCCCCGTCTACAAAGCAAAACGGCGTGCTATCGAAAGACGCACGCTTGAGCGGCTCGTTGGGGTTCCAGCCATTTTTGGTAATGAAGTATTCATGCTTGGTGGCTGGGTGAACAGCTGTGTATTTCCAGTCGAAATTGATATTACGGTCTTTGATCTCGGTCAGGTGCCAGCGAGTAGCCGACTGAGCATCCACTGCCGAGAACAACCCGATACCACCACTGGCAATCTTGCCGTCGACCGGCCCCTGAAGAGGAGCGCCACCAACACCGGCAGGAAACCCTTTGAAGGTTTCACCCACGCTTTGCGGTTCGTACTGTGCGCCACCACAGTCTTTGTTGAGACCTTTTTGGCAGAGAAATGCACGAGATGGTGGTTCGTTCAAGTAACCGTGAGCGGCGACATTCTGTGACGTCAACATCGCCGCCAACAGGGTCAATGAGGAAGCACATCCTGTTAACGCGCCTCCTTTAGAAAAGGTTTTTTTCATATTATTAGTTCCATACTAATTATTGACATTTAGTCACAACCCACCACTCCACCACAAACACTTCAACACCTGTAATCCGAAGCCACTCGATTGCTTTTAATAGGCTATTGGTCAAGTGGAATGCGAGGGAACTCTACAGGCGTGAATTATTTTTCTATGTAGGAATAATCTATAAATAATATAGGAAATATCAGAAAATCGAAAAATCCGACAAGGAGAGCAATACAAACTTACAAGAGGCGGCATTATTTAAAAGAACAAACCTCAACAAAAAATCATCCAAATTCGAAGTCTGTAACAAGCTTAAATAAAGGACATAACTTTAAAAGACTCCAACCATCAAAAGACATTTCAAAATGACTTTTAAGTTGGAGCGGATGAAATAGATTACAACGCACTACTTGGCCAACATATCAAACAAGAGCGTGCTGATAGCACAATACGTATCAAAGAAGGGAGGAGACGTGCATCGGAGGAGAGCAGCCTGTCCGGCGCTAGCACCAGACAAGCTGTAACAGGTAATCCAGGAAAAGATTACTGATGGTATTGCGCAGAAAGCTCATGCACCGCACGCAAGAACGCACCCGCATGTTCCGGGTCGACTTCCGGGGTGATGCCGTGGCCGAGGTTGAATACATGACCGCTGCCTTTGCCATAGCTGGCAAGGATGCGGCCGACTTCGGCGCAGATGGCTTCTGGTTTGGCGTAAAGCACGGTCGGGTCCATGTTGCCTTGCAGGGCGACTTTGCTGCCGACGCGCTGGCGGGCTTCGCCAATGTCACAGGTCCAGTCCAGACCCAGCGCATCAGCACCCGCATCGGCGATGCTTTCCAGCCACAGGCCGCCGTTTTTGGTGAAGAGGATGACCGGTACTTTGCGGCCTTCGTGCTCGCGGATCAGGCCGCTGACGATTTTGCGCATGTAGGCCAGGGAGAATTCCTGGTACGCCGCCGCCGAGAGGTTGCCGCCCCAGGTGTCGAAGATCTGCACGGCTTGGGCGCCGGCCATGATCTGACCGTTAAGGTAGGAGGTCACCGACTGTGCCAGCTTGTCCAGCAACAGGTGCATGACTTGTGGGTTGTCGTAGAGCATGGCCTTGGTCTTGCGGAAGTCTTTCGACGAACCGCCTTCAACCATGTAGGTGGCCAGGGTCCATGGGCTGCCGGAGAAGCCGATCAGCGGCACACGGCCGTTCAGTTCGCGGCGGATGGTGCTGACCGCGTCCATGACGTAGCCGAGGTCTTTGTGCGGATCAGGGATCGGCAGGGCTTCGACGTCGGCCAGGGTGCTGACGACTTTCTTGAAGCGCGGGCCTTCGCCGGTTTCGAAGTACAGGCCTTGGCCCATGGCATCGGGGATGGTCAGGATGTCGGAGAAGAGGATTGCAGCATCCAGCTCTGGATAACGGTCAAGCGGCTGCATCGTGACTTCGCAGGCGAACTCCGGGTTCATGCACAGGCTCATGAAATCACCGGCCTTGGCGCGGCTGGCGCGGTATTCAGGCAGGTAGCGACCGGCCTGACGCATCATCCACACAGGGGTGACGTCTACGGGTTGCTTGAGCAGGGCACGAAGGAAACGGTCGTTCTTCAGGGCAGTCATGTCGGCATCCGGAAAAAAAGTATGGGCATTTTCTCAGAGCGCGACGCAAAAGGCACGGCAAGAGCTGAGCCTTTTTTCTATCGGGTCAATTTGTCGCGCTGGAATGCAGTCTTCGCAACACCCGGAAGCCAATGTGGGAGCGAGCCTGCTCGCGATGAGGGCTTCACATTCAACATCACTGCTGACTGATCCACCGCTATCGCGAGCAGGCTCGCTCCCACAGGGTTTTGCGTCGTTCTAGTTAAACGCCCAGATAATCCAGGATCCCTTCGGCGGCATTGCGGCCTTCGAAGATCGCCGTTACTACCAGGTCAGAACCACGCACCATGTCGCCACCGGCGAAGATTTTCGGGTTGCTGGTCTGGTGTTTGTATTGGCCTTGTTCCGGGGCTACTACACGGCCCTGGCTGTCGGTCTGGATACTGTGCTGTTCGAACCATGGCGCAGGGCTTGGACGGAAGCCGAAAGCGATGACCACGGCATCAGCCGGGATGATTTCTTCGGAACCCGGAATCGGCTCTGGGCTGCGACGGCCACGGGCATCCGGTTCGCCGAGACGGGTCTCGACCACCTTCACGCCTTCGACCCGGTCTTCACCAACAATCGCAATCGGCTGGCGGTTGTAGAGGAATTTCACGCCTTCTTCCTTAGCGTTCTTCACCTCTTTGCGCGAGCCCGGCATGTTCGCTTCGTCACGACGATAAGCGCAGGTCACCGATTTGGAGCCCTGACGGATCGAGGTACGGTTGCAGTCCATCGCCGTGTCACCGCCGCCAAGTACCACAACCTTCTTGCCTTTCATGTCGACGAAATCTTCCGGCGACTTTTCAAAGCCCAGGTTGCGGTTGACGTTGGCGATCAGGAAATCCAGCGCGTCATAGACGCCCGGCAAATCTTCACCAGCAAAGCCGCCCTTCATGTAGGTGTAGGTGCCCATGCCCATGAACACGGCATCGTATTCTTCGAGCAGTTGCTCGATGGTCACGTCTTTGCCGATTTCGGTGTTGAGACGGAACTCGATGCCCATGCCGGTGAAGACTTCGCGACGATTACTCAGCACGGTCTTTTCCAGCTTGAACTCAGGGATGCCGAAGGTCAGCAGACCACCGATTTCCGGGTTCTTGTCGAACACCACCGGGGTCACGCCACCGCGCACCAGCACGTCGGCACAACCCAGGCCCGCCGGGCCCGCACCGATCACTGCGACACGCTTGCCGGTCGGTACGACCTTGGACATGTCCGGGCGCCAGCCCATGGCGAACGCGGTGTCGGTGATGTACTTCTCCACTGAACCGATGGTCACCGCGCCGAAGCCGTCGTTGAGGGTGCAAGCACCCTCGCACAGACGATCCTGCGGGCACACCCGGCCGCAGACTTCCGGCAGGGTGTTGGTCTGGTGGGACAGCTCCGCGGCGGCGAGGATGTTGCCCTCGGCCACCAGTTTCAGCCAGTTGGGAATGAAGTTGTGCACCGGGCACTTCCATTCACAGTACGGGTTACCACAACCCAGGCAGCGGTGGGCCTGATCGGCCGACTGCTGGGGTTTGAAGGGTTCGTAGATTTCCACGAACTCTTTCTTGCGTTGACGCAACAGTTTCTTCTTCGGATCCTTGCGCCCGACCTCGATGAACTGGAAGTCATTATTCAGACGTTCAGCCATGTTAAAACCTCATCAAACTCTTCAGGCGCATATCACTGCGGGTTGGCACGGGTGCTGGAAAGCAACGATTTCAAGCTGGCAGCCTTAGGCTTGACCAACCAGAACCGACGCAGATAGTCATCGAGGTTTTCGGCGAGGTTACGACCCCACTCGCTATTGGTTTCCTCGACGTATTCGTTCAGCACACGTTGCAGGTGGCTGCGATAGGCTTCCATCGCTTCGCCGCTGATCCGCTGGATTTCCACCAGTTCGTGGTTGACCCGGTCAACGAAGGTGTTGTCCTGGTCCAGCACGTAGGCGAAACCACCGGTCATGCCCGAGCCAAAGTTGTAGCCGGTCTTGCCCAGAACGCAGACGAAACCGCCTGTCATGTACTCGCAGCAGTGATCGCCAGTGCCTTCCACCACGGTGTGAGCACCGGAGTTACGCACCGCGAAACGCTCGCCCGCGGTACCGGCAGCGAACAGCTTGCCACCCGTGGCGCCGTACAGGCAGGTGTTGCCGATAATGGCGCTGTCCTGAGTCTTGTAGGCGCTACCAATTGGCGGAACGATGACCAGCTTGCCGCCCGTCATGCCTTTGCCGACGTAGTCGTTGGCGTCGCCTTCCAGATACATGTTCAGACCGCCGGCGTTCCACACCCCAAAGCTCTGACCAGCAGTGCCTTTGAAGCGGAAAGTGATGGGCGCCTTGGCCATGCCCTGGTTGCCGTGAGCCCGCGCAATTTCACCGGAGATCCGCGCGCCGATGGAACGGTCGCAGTTGCAGATATCCAGCGAGAAGTCGGCACCGCTCAGGTCGTTGATCGCCGAGGTGGCCATCTCGACCATTTGCTCGGCCAACAGGCCTTTATCGAACGGTGGGTTGCGCTCAACCTGGCAGAACTGTGGTTTGTCCGCCGGGATGTGGTCGCTGCCCAGCAACGGGGTCAGGTCCAGATAGTTTTGCTTGGTGGTTTGACCCTCAAGGATTTCCAGCAGATCGGTACGCCCGATCAGCTCTTCGAGGGAACGCACGCCCAGCTTGGCCAGCCACTCACGGGTTTCTTCGGCGACGTAGGTGAAGAAATTCACCACCATGTCGACGGTACCGATGTAGTGATCCTTGCGCAGTTTGTCGTTCTGAGTCGCAACGCCGGTGGCGCAGTTGTTCAGGTGGCAGATACGCAGGTATTTGCAGCCCAGCGCGATCATTGGCGCGGTGCCGAAGCCGAAACTTTCAGCGCCGAGGATTGCTGCCTTGATCACGTCGAGGCCGGTTTTCAGGCCGCCGTCGGTCTGTACCCGAACCTTGCCACGCAGGTCGTTGCCGCGCAGGGTCTGGTGGGTTTCGGCCAGGCCGAGCTCCCACGGAGCACCCGCGTATTTGATCGAGGTCAGCGGCGAAGCACCGGTGCCACCGTCGTAGCCGGAAATGGTGATCAAGTCCGCATAGGCCTTGGCCACACCGGCAGCGATGGTGCCAACACCCGCTTCTGCTACCAGCTTCACCGACACCAGCGCCTTCGGATTGACCTGTTTGAGGTCAAAAATCAGCTGCGACAAGTCTTCGATGGAATAGATGTCGTGGTGCGGCGGTGGCGAAATCAGGGTGACGCCAGGCACCGCATAACGCAGCTTGGCGATCAGACCGTTGACCTTGCCGCCAGGCAGCTGACCACCTTCGCCGGGCTTGGCGCCCTGAGCGACCTTGATCTGCAGCACTTCAGCGTTGACCAGGTATTCCGGGGTCACCCCGAAACGGCCGGTGGCCACTTGCTTGATTTTCGAGCTTTTGATGGTGCCGTAACGCGCAGGGTCTTCGCCGCCTTCGCCGGAGTTGGAACGCGCACCCAGGCGGTTCATGGCTTCGGCCAGGGCTTCGTGAGCTTCCGGCGACAATGCGCCCAGGGAGATCCCGGCGGAGTCGAAACGCTTGAGAACCGACTCCAGTGGTTCGATTTCGCTGATATCCAGCGGCTGATCAAGGGTTTTCACCTTGAACATGTCGCGAATCATCGAGATCGGACGGTTGTCCACCAGCGCGGTGTATTCCTTGAATTTGCTGTAGTCGCCTTGCTGCACAGCGGCCTGCAAGGTGCTGACCACGTCCGGGTTGTAGGCGTGGTATTCGCCACCGTGGACGAACTTCAGCAAACCGCCCTGCTGGATCGGCTTGCGCGGGCTCCAGGCCTCAAAGGCCAACGCTTTCTGCTCGGCTTCGAGGTCGACGAAACGCGCGCCCTTGATGCGGCTCGGCACACCACGGAAGCACAACTCGCAAATTTCTTCGGACAGGCCGATGGCCTCGAACAGTTGCGCACCGCGATACGAGGTGATGGTCGAGATGCCCATCTTCGAGAGGATCTTGAGCAGACCTTTGGTGATGCCTTTGCGGTAGTTCTTGAACACCTCATAGAGGTCGCCCAGCACTTCACCGGTACGGATCAGGTCGCCCAGCACTTCGTAGGCCAGGAACGGATAGACCGCCGAAGCACCGAAGCCGATCAGCACGGCAAAATGGTGCGGATCACGCGCGGTGGCGGTCTCGACCAGGATGTTGCTGTCGCAGCGCAGACCTTTTTCGGTCAGACGATGGTGTACCGCGCCGGTGGCCAGCGAAGCGTGCACCGGCAGTTTTCCCGGTGCGATGTGGCGATCGCTCAACACGACCTGGGTACGGCCGGAACGCACGGCTTCCTCGGCCTGGTCGGCGATATTGCGCACCGCCGCTTCGAGTCCGATGTTCTCGTCATAGTTGAGGTCGATGATTTGGCGTTCGAAACCCGGACGATCGAGGTTCATCAGCGAGCGCCACTTGGCCGGAGAAATGACCGGCGAGCTGAGGATCACGCGCGAGGCGTGTTCCGGCGACTCCTGGAAGATGTTGCGCTCGGCACCGAGGCAGATCTCCAGCGACATGACGATGGCTTCGCGCAGCGGGTCGATCGGCGGGTTGGTCACCTGCGCGAACTGCTGACGGAAATAGTCGTACGGCGTGCGTACACGTTGGGACAGCACAGCCATCGGCGTGTCATCGCCCATGGAGCCGACCGCTTCGTAGCCTTGCTCACCCAGCGGGCGCAGCACCTGATCACGTTCTTCGAAGGTGACCTGGTACATTTTCATGTACTGCTTGAGCTGGTCGACATCGTAGAAAGCCGAACCGTGGTCGTTGTCTTCCATGGTCGCCTGGATGCGCAGGGCATTCTTGCGCAACCATTGCTTGTACGGATGACGGGACTTCAGACGATTATCGATCGCATCGGTGTCGAGGATCTGACCGGTTTCGGTGTCCACGGCAAAGATCTGACCCGGCCCAACGCGACCCTTGGCGATCACATCTTGAGGCTGGTAGTTCCAGACGCCGATTTCCGAAGCCAGGGTGATGAAGCCGTTTTTCGTAGTAACCCAACGCGCCGGACGCAGGCCGTTACGGTCGAGCAGGCAGACCGCGTAACGACCGTCGGTCATTACCACGCCGGCCGGGCCGTCCCACGGTTCCATGTGCATCGAGTTGTATTCGTAGAACGCCCGCAGATCGGGGTCCATGGTTTCGACGTTCTGCCACGCTGGCGGAATGATCATCCGCACACCACGGAACAGGTCGATGCCGCCGGTGACCATCAACTCGAGCATGTTGTCCATGCTCGAGGAGTCGGAACCGACACGGTTGACCAGTGGGCCGAGTTCTTCCAGATCGGGCATCAAATCATTGGCGAACTTGGTGCGACGGGCCACAGCCCAGTTGCGGTTGCCGGTGATGGTGTTGATCTCGCCGTTGTGCGCGAGGAAGCGGAACGGCTGAGCCAACGGCCATTTCGGCAGGGTGTTGGTGGAAAAGCGCTGGTGGAACACGCAGATCGCGGTTTGCAGGCGCTGATCACTGAGGTCTGGATAGAAGGCGGTCAGATCCGCCGGCATCATCAGGCCTTTATAAATGATGGTCTTGTGGGAAAAGCTGCAGATGTAGTGATCGGTGTCGGCAGCGTTAGCCACGGACGAACGACGACGGGAGCTGAACAGCTTGATCGCCATGTCCTGATCGCTCAGGCCTTCACCGCCGACGAACACTTGTTCGATCTGCGGCAGACGCTCGAGGGCCAGACGGCCGAGCACGCTGGTGTCGATCGGCACTTTGCGCCAGCCGACGAGCTGCAGGCCGGCAGCCAGGATCTCGCGGTTCATGTTCTCACGAGCGGCTTCGGCTTTTACCGGGTCCTGATTGAAGAAGACCATGCCCACGGCATATTGCTTGGGCAGTTCGACGCCGAAGGTTTCCTGGGCAATGGCACGCAGGAACACATCCGGCTTTTGAATCAGCAGACCGCAACCGTCACCGGTCTTGCCGTCGGCGTTGATCCCACCGCGGTGGGTCATGCAGGTCAGGGCCTCAATGGCCGTTTGCAAAAGGGTATGACTGGGCTCGCCCTGCATATGGGCTATCAGGCCGAAACCACAGTTATCCTTGAATTCATCTGGTTGGTACAGACCTGCTTTCATAGACACTTTCTCACCAGGCTGCCTCTTACCGAGGCAAATTTCTTTTCAATTCAACCACTTACCGTCCACGCCGAACGTACGCCAGCTTTGTGGGGGCAAAAGGGAGGTCATTGTACACACCGACACAGAGGCTCACAAATTTGACGACGAAATGTCGCAAATCTATGTCGCATTTGTGAAAGGTTTAAAGGGATATGCTGTGCTAGTCAAAACTTTTTTTAATTTTGACCGCAACGACTCAAAAGCCACGATGACGCAGACACCACAAAGCACGCGGCTTTGGAAGCAGCATGCGCCTGCGGAAAATTTTGAGGTGCCGGGAGAGGCGGCCTGGGTAAGGCCGCCGAATCTTCAGCGAGTTGTAGCCAGTTCCTGTTGGACGCTGGCGACAGTGCGAGGCCAAGGTTTACCAGCCTGAACCTTCGCTGGCAAGGCCTTGATGGCGGTAACGGCTGCATCGCGGTTAGCGAAGTTACCGTAAGTGATCACATACAGCGGCTTGCCTTGCAGGTTTTTCTTGAAGTAACGGTACTCACCGCCCTGCTCTTTGACGAAGTTTTGCGCAGTCGCTTCGGAGCTGGTGCCGAGGATTTGCACCACGTAGTTGCCCGGCGCTTGCCCGGCGTACCAGCTACCACCGGTAGCGGCTTTGGCGACGGCGACCGGCTTCTCGACCGGTTTCTCAACAGGCTTGGCGACCGGTACCAGCTTGGCCACTGGAGCCGGTGCGGGTTTGGCCGCAGGCGCTGGCTTGGCGGTAGCAACTTGCGTCGGAGCAGGCGTTGGGCGTGCAGCAGGTGTTGGCGCAGGACCAGCCGGGACGCCTGCTGGAGGCGCTGTGGTGGTCACGGTAGGCGGCTTCGCACTGGAACCCGCGACCGGCACGCCGTCGTCGCCTTCGGTGATGCCGCCAGCGGCTTCAGCCAAGGGCCCACGCATGACTGGTTGCGACTGCCCAACCAGCGGCAATGGCATGGGTTGAGTATTCCCGGCGAACTCGACTGCCGGAGCGCCGCCGCTGTTCGGTTTAGGTGTTTGCCCCAATGGCAATTGCGCCTGCTCGTTGGCAGGAGCGCCGGTGGTCGGTGCTTTACTGCGACCTGGCATCAACCAGGCCGCTGCTACCGCCACCACGACGACGGCGGATATCGCCAATACGTGCTTCTTCGGCATATTGAACCCCATACTTGGACGCTTGACCGCTGTGCGGCTGGCAATCATGGCTTCGATCATTGCATCGCGAGCGACCTGGTTAATGGTGCCCGGCCAGCCATCGGAGCCTTCATGAATATCAGAGATCTGATCCGCCGTGAAAAGTTCGATTCCGCGACCCGCGCCTTCGAGACGCTGGGCCAGATATTCGCGGGTTTCTTCTTCGGCGTAGGGCTGCAATTCGATGACGTGGAAGCGTTCTTCCTCGGTGCTCAACTGCTCCAGGGCAGAAATCAGCGAAGATTCGCCGAACAGGAACACATGCGGGCGACCTTCGGGAGCACCTGCGGCCAAAGCCAACAGCGCCTCGAGCGCGGACTCGTCGAGTTGCTCGGCGTCATCCACCAGCAAATAGACTTCCTGACCGGTCAGCGCGAGCTGCACCACTTGCGCCAAAATCGAGCCGACTTCAGCCTGGGCAACGTTCAGCGCCTGAGCCACCTGCCGCAACACGCCTGCCGCATCGCCAGCGCCACGGGCGGAAACCACCACGCTTTGGACTGACTGCTTGTTGGTGCTGGCCACCAGCGCCTGACGCAGCAAGGTTTTGCCGCTGCCTTGTGGCCCGGTGACGACCAGTAGCAGTTGGCTATAACGGGCCAGATGGTGCAATTGCCCCAATACTGGCTTGCGCTGAGCAGGGAAGAATTTGAAGCCAGGCACCCGTGGAGCAAAAGGGTCATGACTCAACTGGTAATGGCCGAGGAAAGCCTCGTCGGCATGCAAACTAGTCATCGGGATCTTATTAACCTTTAAGCTGAGCCAGAGCGCGGTAATCCGCTCCCAGTGTGGCCTGTAAAACCTCTTTCGGATAATCGTCGGTCACTACGGCTTCGCCCATTCGGCGCAACAGCACCAGACGCAAACGACCGTCGATCACTTTCTTGTCAATTGCCATATGTTCGAGAAAATCTGCTTCGGTCATCTCTTCGGGAGGAATGACCGGTAACCCGGCACGCTGGAACAGGCGAATCCCGCGATCACGTTCTTGCTCGGTGATCCAACCCAGTCGAGCGGACATTTCAAGGGCCATCACGGTGCCAGCAGCGACCGCCTCACCATGCAGCCAGACACCATAGCCCATATGGGTTTCGATGGCGTGGCCAAAGGTATGCCCCAGGTTGAGCGTGGCACGCACACCGGACTCGCGCTCGTCGGCCCCCACCACAGCGGCCTTGGCCACGCAGGAGCGTTCGATAGCGACGGTCAGGGCCGATTGATCCAATGCACGCAGTCGATCGACGTTTTCTTCAAGCCAAGTGAGGAACGGCTCGTCGCAGATCAACCCGTATTTGATCACTTCCGCCAGGCCCGCGGACAATTCACGGGGAGGCAGGGTATTGAGCGTCGAGGTATCGATCAGCACCACATTGGGCTGATAGAAGGCGCCGACCATGTTCTTGCCCAGCGGATGGTTGATCCCGGTTTTGCCGCCCACTGACGAGTCGACTTGCGACAGCAGCGTGGTGGGCACCTGGATGAAATCGACGCCGCGCTGATAGCAGGCAGCGGCAAAACCGGCCATGTCGCCAATAACACCGCCGCCAAGGGCGATCACGGTGGTACGGCGGTCATGTCGCGCAGTGAGCAAACCGTCGAAAATAGTTTGCAGGGTTTCCCAGTTCTTGAAGGCTTCGCCGTCGGGCAACACGATGGAAATAACCGAAAACTGCGCGAGGCTGCGGGTCAGACGCTCAAGATAAAGCGGCGCGACGGTCTCGTTGGAGACGATTGCCACCTGCCGCCCGGCGATATGCGGCGCGAGCAGTTCGGGTTGCCCCAACAAACCTTCGCCAATATGAATCGGGTAGCTACGCTCGCCTAAATCAACCTTAAGTGTCTGCATGTGTCCCCACAGAGAAAATGGAAGCTGGCGCCCTGCCCTGTATTAACGGCCGGTACGCCTGGCTTTCTGACGTCATCTGGTTGCCAAGGGCCACGAGCTAAAGCGCTCATGACCGGACGCCGAGGATAGCGCATTTCGCTGTGCGCATTAACGGGGAGGAAGCTGCTGCAGGCGTTCAAGAATGTCCAGAACCACCATTCGCGGCGGCCGCTCATCAGTTTCCACCACCAGATCAGCGATTTCCCGATAAAGCGGGTCGCGAATTGCCAGCAGATCTCTGAGGGTTTTCGCCGGATCTGCGGTGCGCAACAGCGGACGATTGCGATCGCGAGAGGTACGGCCGACCTGCTGCTCCACAGAGGCATGCAGATAAACTACGCGCCCCCCGGCATGCAACGCCTGACGATTGGCATCGCGCATCACTGCGCCGCCACCGGTCGCCAACACCACGCCATCAAAGGCGCAGAGTTCGGCAATCATCGCCTCTTCGCGGTCACGAAAGCCCGGTTCACCTTCTTTATCGAAGATCCACGGGATATTAGCGCCCGTGCGCAATTCAATTTCCTTATCGGAATCTTTGAATGGCAGGCGCAGCTCTTTGGCCAGCAAACGACCAATGGTGCTTTTTCCAGCCCCCATTGGTCCAACAAGAATCAAATTTCGCACAGAATCAACGACTCACAGCAATCGCCTGGTTATTCATGATACGCGGAGTCAAGAATACCAGCAGCTCGGATTTTTTCTCCGAAACCACATCCCTTCGGAAAAGGCGGCCAAGATACGGCACATCTCCGAGAAATGGCACTTTATCTACAACCTTGCTTTGAGTATTTGAGAAAACGCCGCCGATTACGATGGTCTCGCCGTCATTGACCAGCACCTTGGCGTTGACTTCGTTCTTCTTGATCGGCGGGACATCGTTGAGCTTGTTCAGATAATCTGGCTCATCCTTGGTGACCTTGACCTCCATGATGATGCGATTGTCCGGGGTGATCTGCGGTGTCACCTCCAGCGACAGTGACGCCTCCTTGAAGGACACCGAAGTTGCACCACTGGAACTGGCTTCCTGATAGGGGATTTCCGTGCCTTTGAGGATCTTCGCGGTTTCCTTGTCGGAAGTGACCACTTTGGGCTGGGAGACAATTTCCCCATTGCCGGTCTTCTCCATGGCCGTCAGCTCCAGATCCAGCAACACGTTATCGGTAATGAAAGCGATACCCAGACCCGATGTGTTGCCGACCGTACCCATATCGACGAATGGCGAGTTGGTATTGGTGCCAGTCGGCGTGCCGATAGTAGATGACCCAGCGGCCCCATTACTGACGCCCGAGGTGTTCCAGTTTCCCTTGTTCTGGATCGAGCCGCCCCAACGCACGCCGAGGCTTTTGTCGTAATCAACATTGGCTTCGACAATTCGCGCTTCGATCATCACTTGGCGCACCGGGATATCCAGCTGGGCAACGATGCGACGTAGCTCATCGAGGCGGTCCTGGGTCTGGTAGGCAATGATGTTGTTGGTCCGCTCATCGACGGTGATAGACCCACGTTCATCGATTTTCGCATCGGCACTGGTGACCGACTGGAACAGTTTGGCAATGTCGGCGGCCTTGGCGTAGTTGACCTGCAATAGCTCACGGCGCAGCGGAGCCAGTTCGGCGATCTGTTTTTGCGACTCCAGCTCCTGGCGTTCGCGGGCGGCGATTTCATCCGCAGGGGCAACCAGCAAGACGTTACCGATTTTGCGCTTGTCGAGCCCTTTGGTTTTCAGCACAAGGTCCAGGGCCTGATCCCACGGCACATTCTGCAAGCGCAAGGTGATGCCGCCCTGCACCGTGTCACTGGCAACCAGATTGAGATTGGTGAAGTCGGCGATCAGTTGCAGCACCGAGCGCACATCGATGTCCTGAAAATTCAGCGACAGCTTCTCGCCACTGTAGGCAAAGCGCTCGGCATTACGTTTCTGCAAGTCGTCGGTGGTCATCGGCCGAACGCTGACGGTCAGCTTGTTGTCGGTCTGATAAGTCGAATAATCGAAGGCACCGCTGGGCTCGATGGTGATGCTGGCTTTATCGGAGGACGCACTGGCGTTGACGAATTGCACCGGTGTGGCGAAATCCTTGACGTCCAACCGGACTCTCAGCAGCTCGGGCAATTGGGTTTTCGCGAAACTCAGGGTGATCTTGCCATCGTGCTCCTGGATATCAGGGCTCATGCCCGGGTCCGACAACTCGATGACCACATTACCTTCACCCAGCTCGCCACGCTGAAAATCCACGCCTCTAATGGCCTTCCCAACTGGCGCATAGGCTCTGGCTGGTGCAGGCGTAGCCACTCGCGGCGCACTCGACTGAGGCTTCTGCGCCCCCCCTGCACCCTGACCGACCACTACGAACAGGTTGTTGCCCTCGACGCGCGCGCTATAGGGTGCCAACGCCGTCAGATTGATGATCAGCCGAGTACGATCTTTGGCCTCGACCACCGTCACACTGCGCGCATTGCCTGTACCCAGGTCGCGATTCTTGCTCGCCAATTGAGTGGTCACTCCCGGCAGGTCGAGGGCAATTCGCGCGGGCTGCTCGGTGGTATAGCCATGAGGCGCGGGAGGTGGCCCATCGAATGCCAGCTTCAACTCGACGCGGCCCCCCGGCAGCGCGGCAACATCCAGCGCTTTGAGGTTCGCCGCGTGTACCAACGGCGACATCAGCACTGTCCATAGCGCAATACCGAGGGTTGAAATAGTCCTGTTCATTATTCGAGTTCCACTATTGGTGCTCTTTCAAAGGAATGGTCCGCGGTCGCTCCAGCCAGGCACCCTCGCCATCAGGAACGATTTCAACCACATCGACTTGCGAGCCACTGATGGCCACGATCCGACCATCGTTGCGCCCCAGGTAATCACCGACTTTCAACCGATGCACACCGCCAGAACCACGCAGCAACGCGAAGGAACCGGTGGCGTTGGAGATCGTGCCAACCATTTCAAACTGTTCGATATTGAAACCTTCGAGAAACTGCTTCACCCGATTCAGGTCCGGTTTTACATCGCGCGATCCATGCTGGCGCCCTGCAAGATCCACCCGGGCCGGAGGTAGAAACGGGCTGCGCAAGGATGCCGCGTTATAGGTGAATGCCTGGTAGGACCTGAATGTCGGTGTTGGTTCAATCTTGCCCGGAGGTCGAAGGCGCACCTCATCCATGAAAGCGTCCAAATCGCTGAAGTCGCTATCACCGCCACATCCGGACAGCCCCATCAGTACCACAACCGTCAATGTCCAGTGGGCTGCCTTCATTGCTGCAGCCCCTTGTCGTTGTAGCGATAGGTCTTGGCCAGGATGCTCATGCGCAGTTTCGAGCCAATGTCCGGTGTGACCGGTTTGATTTCGAAATCATGCAGGGTGACGATTCGTGGCAGGCCGGCCACTCCGCTGACGAAGGTTGCAAGGTCATGGTACGCACCGGTGACGGTGATCTGGATTGGCAACTCGATGTAGAACTGCTGCGCCACCTCCGGCAGCAACTTGATCTCCTCGAACTCCAGCCCACTGCCCAAACCCGTGCGCGTGATGTCTTCCAACAGACCGGGAACCTCGGTATCACTGGGTAGCTGACGCAGCAGCATGCCGAAGGAATTTTCCATGTCCTTCATCTGCTCGGTGTAATGCTCCAGATTCGCCGCCATATGGGCCTTGGTCGCAAACTGCTCCTTCAGGGTTGTTTCATCCGCACGCTGCTGGTCGAGCTGATCCTGAAGATCCTTGAGGAAGAAGTTGTAGCCCAGAGCCAACACCAGGACCATGAGCAAGGCACCGGCCATGGCTTTGACGGCTGCAGGCCACGCCCCCATGTTGCTCATGTCCAGATCGTTCAGGTCGATCTTGCGCAGCCCCTCGAACCATTCGGACGGAGTCATTTCGCGCCCTCCGTGGCGGCGGGCTGAGTCTGACGAACGGTCAGCCGGAAGACGTTGGCCTGATCCAAAGCACCGGTTGTATTGGCCTTGACCTCGGTCAGGCTCGGCGCATCGAACCAGTCGGAAGCATCAAGGTTACGCATCAAGTCGGAGACTCGATTGTTCGACGCCGCCGCACCCGTAATGGAAAGGGTTTTACCAGCCATCTTCACTTCGGTGAAATAGACCCCGTCTGGCAGCGTGCGGGCCAACTGATCGAAGATTCGTCCACTGACCGGCCGATTGCCCTGTAAGTCCTGGATGATCCTCATCCGCTCCACAAGTTGTTGGCGACGGGTCTTCAAGTCGCCGATCTGCTTGATCCGTTCATCGACCAGAGCAATTTGCTGGCTGACATAGTTATTACGGGCCGTTTGCCGATCGATCTCGCCACTGATGTATTGATCAGCGACAAGCACCACACCGACCGCTATCACCAGCACACCCGCCAAGGCCATCAAAAAGCGTTTACGGCGCTCTTCTCGCAGCTCTTCGCGCCAAGGTAAAAGGTTGATCCGCGCCATCAGTCGAAACTCCTGAGGGCCAGTCCGCAGGCAATCATCAGGGCCGGCGCATCATTGGCCAACGCAGTGGCATTGACCTTGTTGCTCAGCGTCATATCGGCGAAAGGATTGGCCACCTGAGTCGGCGTACCCAAGCGCTGTTCGATCAGTCGATCCAGCCCGAAGACCGAGGCTGTACCGCCCGCCAACAGGATGTAGTCGACCGAGTTGTACTGTCCCGAGGCGAAGAAAAATTGCAGAGAACGCGAGACTTGCTGCACCAGAGCATCCTTGAACGGTTGCAGAACCTCGATGACGTAATCGTCCGGCAGGCCTCCCTGTTTCTTGGCCAACCCCGCCTCTTCCATCGACATGCCATAGCGACGCTGGATTTCCTCGGTCAACTGGCGCCCACCAAACAGCTGCTCGCGGGTGTAGATGATCCGCCCGTCATGCAGCACGCTCAGGGTGGTCATGGTTGCACCGATGTCGACCACAGCCACCGTCAAACGGTCCTGAGGCGCGGCCAATTGCGCTGCGAGCAAACCGAACGAACGCTCCAGGGCATAAGCCTCGACATCGACAACTCGAGCGGTCAGACCTGCGAGCCCCAGAGCCGCTTCACGAACCTCGACGTTTTCTTTACGGCAGGCTGCCAGCAGCACTTCGACGCGTTCAGGATTACGCGCCGAGTAGCCCTGGACTTCAAAATCGATAGCGACTTCTTCGAGTGGATAAGGAATGTACTGATCAGCTTCGATTTTCAGCTGGCTTTCCATCTCGTCATCAGAAAGCCCGGCGTCCATCTCGATGGTTTTGGTGATCACCGCCGACCCGGCCACCGCCACGGCCACATTCCTGATGCCGGTCTTGGCCTTGAGCAGCAGGCGTGACAAGGCCTGCCCCACCCCGTCCAACTCGGCGATGTTCTTTTCGACCACGGCGTTGGCCGGCAGCGGTTCTACCGCATACGCCTCTACCCGGTAGCGGTTTCCCGAGCGGCTTAGCTCGAGAAGCTTGACCGAAGTGGAGCTGATATCGATCCCCAAAAGCGTATTGGCTTTTTTGCTGAAGAGTCCTGGCACTACCAATTCCCTATGACTATCCGTGAGTTACGGACTCTTTATTGTTCGATCCGTTCAATGTCTGCGTCTTGACAGAAGCGCAAATGACGCTGACCGCGGAAAAATGCTTATAATGCCCAACGTTTTTTCCGCTTTTTACTTCAAGCGTGGGTCGATCCTGTTTACCGTGAATCTCCTGACGCCCAATTCATTCTTTTCTCTGGAAATCCAAAAGCCTTGATTCGTCTGCTGAAGTTTTTCGGGTGGTCCATCGTCGCTGTTTTCTGCGGACTGCTCCTCGGTCTGAGCGGCGCGTATCTTTATCTTAGCCCCGGGTTGCCATCCGTGGAGGCGCTAAGAAGCATCCAGTTGCAGATCCCTTTGCGGGTTTACAGCAGCGACGGCAAATTGATCGCAGAGTTTGGCGAAATGCGCCGCACACCGATCCTTTTCGCCGACATTCCCCCCAATTTCATTAATGCGTTACTTTCTGCTGAAGATGACAATTTCGCCAATCACTACGGCGTGGATCCCAGCAGCCTGATGCGTGCCGCCACTCAATTGGTAAAAAGCGGACACATTCAGTCGGGCGGTAGCACCATCACCATGCAGGTCGCGAAGAATTTCTTCCTCTCCAGCGAACGCAGCTTCTCGCGCAAGACCACAGAAATCCTCCTGGCCTTGCAGATCGAACGTCAGCTGACCAAGGACGAGATCCTCGAGCTCTACGTCAACAAGATCTACCTGGGCAACCGTGCCTACGGGATCGAGGCCGCGGCGCAGGTCTATTACGGCAAATCGATTCGCGACATCACACTCGCACAGATGGCGATGATCGCCGGCCTGCCGAAGGCACCTTCGCGCTTCAACCCCCTGGCCAACCCGGCACGCAGCAAGGAGCGTCGCGACTGGATTCTGGGGCGCATGTACAAGCTCGGAAAAATCGACGAAGCAGCCTATAAGGCAGCCGTGACCGAGCCGCTCAACGCCAGTTACCACGTACCGACGCCTGAAGTTAATGCGCCGTACATCGCTGAAATGGCCCGCGCCGAAATGGTCGGCCGTTATGGCAGTGATGCCTATACCGAAGGCTTCCGCGTCACCACCACGGTACCGAGCAACCTGCAGGAAATGGCCAACACTGCCATCCAGGAAGGCCTGATCACCTACGATCAGCGCCATGGCTACCGCGGACCGGAATCTCGCCTCCTGGGCAAGACCCATGAAGCCTGGGTTCTGGAACTGACCAAGCAGCGTCCGATCAGCGGGCTTGAGCCGGCCATCGTCACTCAGGTCGACAAGAACGGTTTGCAGGTTCTGACCCGCACCAGCGAAGAACATGTCAGCTGGGACAGCATGAAATGGGCCCGGCCGTTCCTTAACACCAACAGCGTGGGCGCCAATCCGAAGCAGCCATCGGATGTTGCCCAGGTCGGCGACCTGATCCGTGTGCAACGCCAGGCGGACAATTCGCTGAAGTTCAGCCAGATCCCGGTTGCACAGGGAGCACTGGTCTCGCTTGATCCGACCAATGGTGCCATTCGCTCACTGGTTGGCGGCTTCGCTTTCGAGCAGAGCAACTACAACCGCGCGCTGCAGGCCAAACGCCAGCCGGGCTCGAGTTTCAAGCCATTCATCTACAGCGCTGCGCTGGACAACGGTTACACCCCGGCGACCCTGGTGAATGACGCACCGATCGTGTTCGTCGATGAGTACCTGGACAAGGTCTGGCGCCCGAAGAACGACACCAACACCTTCCTTGGCCCGATCCGCATGCGCGAAGCCTTGTACAAGTCGCGCAACCTGGTATCGATCCGCCTACTGCAAGCCCTGGGTGTCGACCGCACCATCGATTACATCAGCAAGTTCGGCTTCAACAAGCAAGACCTGCCGCGCAACCTGTCTCTGGCCTTGGGCACCGCAACCCTGACCCCAATGGAAATCGCTACCGGCTGGAGCACCTTCGCCAACGGCGGTTACAAGATCGCCCCGTATATCATCGACAAGATCGATAGCCGCAACGGGGACAACCTGTTTACTGCCAACCCACCCAGCGTCCCCGCCGGCAACACTGCCAGCAACGCAATTGCAGTTCCGGCAGCCAACACTTTTACGGTCAACTCGACGCCCGGCGAAGCACTCGCGGCGCAGACGACTGTGCAAGCGCCGGCGGTAGCTGAACGCATCATCGACGGCCGCACCACCTATATCCTCAACAGCATGCTGGAAGACGTGATCAAGCTCGGCACCGGGCGTCGCGCCCTGGCACTGGGACGTAGCGATCTGGCTGGCAAGACCGGGACCACAAACGAATCGAAGGATGCCTGGTTCTCCGGCTACAACGCCGATTACGTGACCACGGTCTGGACCGGTTTCGATCAACCGGAAAGCCTTGGCCGCCGCGAGTTCGGCGGTACCGTCGCACTGCCGATCTGGATGAGTTACATGGGCGCCGCCCTCAAGGGCAAACCGGCTCACACCCAGAACGAGCCGGAAGGCATCCTCAGCCTGCGAGTCGACCCGGTCAGCGGCCGTGCAGCCACTCCAGGTACACCGAACGCCTACTTCGAGCTGTTCAAGAGCGAAGACACCCCACCTTCAGTCAACGAACTGGGTAACGGCAACGTACCGGGCAGCCCGCTGCCAGCGGATGAAGCAGCGCCGATCGATTTGTTCTGAGTATTCCCCTGATCGTTCCCACTCCGCGTGGGAACGATCATAAATCACCACTGTTCAAACGAAAAAAAGCCCCGACTCATCCGAACCGGGGCTTTTTGTTTGACGCTACGACGGCTTAGCCGTTGAAAACGTCATCCACGCTTTTGAGCGGGTAGTTCTTCGGATACGGCAGGGTAGCAACGCCGGTCTCGATCGCAGCCTTGGCCACGGCATCGGAGATCACGGTGATCAGACGTGCGTCCATTGGTTTCGGAATGATGTACTCACGACCGAATTCCAGTTTGATGCCGCCGTAGGCGTCGCACACTTCCTGAGGTACCGGCAACTTGGCCAATTCGCGCAGGGCGTTGGCGGCAGCTACTTTCATTTCTTCGTTGATGCGCTTGGCGCGAACGTCCAGGGCACCGCGGAAGATGAACGGGAAGCCCAGTACGTTGTTGACCTGGTTCGGGTAGTCCGAACGGCCGGTGGCCATGATCACGTCGTTACGGGTAGCGTGAGCCAGTTCCGGGGAGATTTCCGGATCCGGGTTCGAGCACGCGAAGACGATCGGGTTGGCCGCCATCAGCAACAGGTTTTCTGCGCTCAGCAGGTTCGGACCGGACAGGCCGACGAACACGTCAGCGTCTTTCAGCGCGTCGGACAAGCTGCGCTTGTCGGTAGCGTGAGCGAACACTGCTTTGTACTGGTTCAGGTCATCGCGGCCGGAGTGGATCACACCGGTACGGTCAACCATGAAGATGTTTTCGATATTGGCGCCCATGCTCACCAGCAATTTCATGCAGGAGATAGCGGCAGCACCGGCGCCCAGGCAGACGATCTTCGCCTCAGGCAGGGTTTTGCCAGCGATTTCCAGGGCGTTGATCATGCCGGCCGCAGTAACGATCGCGGTACCGTGCTGGTCATCGTGGAATACCGGAATGTCGCACTGCTCGATCAGAGCACGTTCGATTTCAAAGCACTCTGGCGCCTTGATGTCTTCCAGGTTGATGCCACCGAAGGTGATGGAGATGCGCTTGACGGTGTCGATGAAGGCTTGCGGGCTTTCGGAGTCGACTTCGATGTCGAACACGTCGATGCCGGCGAAGCGCTTGAACAGTACGCCTTTGCCTTCCATGACGGGCTTGGAAGCCAATGGACCCAGGTTACCCAGACCGAGAATCGCGGTGCCATCAGAAATGACTGCAACCAGATTGCCCTTGCCGGTGTACTTGTAGGCGAGTTCAGGGTCGCGGGCGATTTCGCGGACTGGTTCGGCTACACCGGGGCTGTAGGCCAGCGACAGATCGCGGGCGGTAGCGGTGGCTTTGGTGAGCTCGACACTCAGCTTCCCTGGACGAGGATGGGCATGATATTCGAGAGCGGCAGTTTTCAAATCAGACATGTGGGCATTCCGCTTTTTTACTGTGGGACAGACGGACCGCCGAGGATACTCGTGTCGTAAAGTCCCTACAAGACTGACCAGTCACTGGTGTCAAGGGCCCTACTCTAAGACTTTGGGCCAAGAGCCACGAAACACAAGGGATTAACTGTTCACAATCAACAGAAAAAATGTCTACAATTTTCTCTTATTGCGTCAGTTGAAGCATCGCCGGATCGGTCAATGGCAGCAACCACCGCGCCTGAGCGGATTCCAGCTCGCCACGCCGGGAACGGTCGAGGACCCAGCCGCGCGCTTCGACTTGCTGACCTTTGAGCCGCTCCAGCATCGAAACATCGAATTGACCGAGCACATTGGGTGCAATGCGCAGTACAACCGAATCCTGCAACTCGATCCACAACCCGCCACGATTGCGCTGAACATTGCTTACACGACCGCTCAGCACGGCGAAACCCGAGGCAGTGATCTGATCCGCTTTCAGTACAGGCGATTGCCGCCAGAGCCCGAGACCCGCCTGGCGTGCGCTGCGCTCTGCCGCTTGCTGACAGCCCACAAGATCGACATTCGGTGCAATGGCCACTTGATAGCCAAGACCTTCAGCCAGCAGTTGAGCTTCAAGGTTCGCACCATTGGCGCCATACACATGGGCCAACGTACGGCCATAGCGGTCCTTGCTCTCCTGCCCCAGAAGCAAGCCAACCCGACCGTTACTTTCGCTCACCAGCGCCTGCAAACGCTTGCTGGCTGCCACGGCGAAAGGCTCATCCGATCGACCTTTTTTGCCCAGCTCCGGGGTATTCAAACCGATCATGCGCACACTGCGGCCATCACTTAGACGAATAGTGTCGCCGTCGACCACGCGCTGGACCTTGACGGTCGTCAATCCGGTCGGTGCCGGGCAAAAGGCCTGAGCGCTGGAGAACCAAATCGCGGACATAAAAAAGGCGCCCGCAAGGGACGCCTTTTTTAACAGCAGGGAAAAGCCCATCGGGCTTTTCAGCCTTACTCTGCAGCAGCAGGAGCTTTGGCTTTGCCGAAAGCACCAAAACGGTCTGCGAAGCGCTGTACACGACCGCCAGTATCCAGAGTCTTCTGCTTACCGGTGTAGAACGGGTGGCACTCGTTGCATACGTCAGTACCCAGTGGCTTGCACAGGTTCGAACGAGTTTCGAACTTGTTGCCGCAGCTGCAAGTTACTTCGATGGTTTCGTATGCTGGATGGATATCGGCTTTCATGGTGTATTCCTCAGGCTAGCGTGCCGCCACTCAACACTATTGTTGAATACCGCACGTAATTAGGCCGCGGATTCTACCAGACCTTCGAAATCGCGCAAGCTGTCCCTTACTCCGACCGTCTGCTAGGCTCCGGGCCTTCTTCACCGCCCGCTTACCGAGAAATCCCCGCGTGCCCGACGCCATTTTGCGCCTCGCCCTGCCCTCGCCGCTGCGCCGCCTGTTCGACTACCGCGCCCCTGCGGGTGTCCTGCGTACTCATCTGCATCCGGGCATGCGCCTGCGCGTGCCCTTCGGTCGTCGCGAGATGATCGGCATTCTGGTGGAAATCACCAGCCACAGCGACGTCCCGGCAGAAAAGCTCAAGCCAGCGCTGGCGCTGCTCGACGCCACACCGCCCTTGCCACCGGCGCTGTTCAAGCTGTGCCTGTGGACATCCCAGTATTACCAGCACAGCCTGGGCGACACCCTGAGCTGGGCACTGCCAGTGTTGTTGCGCCAGGGTGAACTGGCTGAAGCTCGCCAGGAACGCTTCTGGTCGATCACCCCAGGCGCGCGCCTCGACGATCCGCGCATCAGCCGGGCGCCACGTCAGCGAGAGGCCTTGGCGACACTGGCGCAGCACCCTCACGGAGTGGCCCATCAGCTGCTCAGCAAACTGATGCTGAGCAAAGACAGCCTCGATCTGTTGCTGGCCAAAGACCTGGTGCAGGTGGAGATCCGCAAGCACGCGCCCGGCGAACGCCATGAACACTGGCTGGCGCAACCGGAGTTGCCGCTCAACCCGGAGCAGCGCGCCGCCTATGAAGCGATTCGCGCAGGCTTCGACAGCTTCCATGCGTTTCTGCTGGCCGGGGTCACCGGCAGTGGCAAGACCGAAGTCTATTTGCAGTTGATCCGAGAAACCCTCGAGGCCGGCAAGCAGGCACTGGTGCTGATTCCCGAGATCAACCTTGGCCCGCAAACTCTGGCGCGCTTCGAACAACGCTTCAATGCCCGCATCGCGCTGGTGCACTCGGCAGTCAATGACCGCGAACGGCTGGAAGCCTGGCTTGCAGCCCGAGATGGAGACGCCGACATTATTATCGGCACTCGCTCGGCACTGTTCACGCCAATGAAGAACCCTGGCCTGATCATCATCGATGAAGAACACGACGGTTCTTATAAACAGCAAGAAGGCCTGCGCTATCACGCTCGTGATCTGGCTCTAGTGCGCGCCCGTCAGGAAAATATTCCGATCGTCCTGGGTTCGGCCACGCCTTCGCTGGAAAGTCTGCACAACGCCTACACCGGCCGCTATGGTTTGCTGCGTCTGAACCAGCGGGCCGGCGGCGCGCAGCAACCGCGCTTCCTGCGCCTGGACGTTAAAAGTCGTCCGCTGGACAGCGGTATTTCCGGACCGATGCAACAAGCCATCGGCCAGACCCTCGCGGCCGGGCAGCAAGTGCTGGTATTTCTCAACCGCCGCGGCTTCGCACCAACGCTGCTGTGCCATGACTGCGGCTGGATGTCCGAATGCAACCGCTGCGATGCGCGGATGACCGTGCATCAGCGCTCCGGCGAACTGCGCTGCCACCACTGTGGCTATGTGGAGCGCGTGCCGCGCCATTGTCCGCAATGCGGCAAAGTTGATTTGCGCCCCGTCGGCGCGGGCACCGAGCGAGCCGAAGAGCGGCTGGGGATTCTCTTTCCGGATTACCCGGTGCTACGCGTCGACCGCGACAGCACCTCGCGCAAGGATGCGATGAACCAGCTGTTCGCTACCATCCAGAAAGGTCAGCCGTGCATTCTGGTGGGTACGCAGATGCTCGCCAAAGGGCATCACTTCCCACGGGTGACCCTGGTATCGATTCTGGACGCTGATGGCGGACTGTTTTCCGGCGACTTTCGCGCCAGCGAACGCATGGCCCAACTGATCGTCCAGGTCGCCGGGCGTGCCGGCCGCGCTGAAGAGCCGGGCAAAGTGATCATCCAGACCCACCTGGCCGACCACCCGTTGCTGGTGCAGTTGACCGAACAAGGCTACTTCGCCTTTGCCGAACAGGCCTTGAGCGAGCGCCGTGCCGCTGGACTGCCACCTTTCGCGCATTTGGCGCTGTTGCGAGCTGAAGCGCATAAACCGGGACAGGCCGAAGCCTTTCTCGATGAGGCCTGCAGCGAGGCCGAGCGCTTGCTGGGTGAACAGAACCTGACCGGCATCGAGCTGCTCGGCCCGGTGCCGGCACCCATGGAGAGGCGCGCCGGCCGCTATCGCGCACAACTCTTGCTGCAAGCCTCTGCTCGCGCGCCATTGCATCGGCTGCTGAGCGCCTGGTTGCTGGTGCTGGAGCAGATGCCTAGCGGGCGGCAGGTGCGCTGGTCTTTGGATGTTGATCCGGTGGATTTATATTGATTGGTATATCGCTTTCGCGGGCAAGCCCGCTCCCACAGGGTTCCATATATCCTGTGGGAGCGGGCTTGCCCACGAAGACGTCCTGATAGGCTCCGCAGGTCTATAACCTGCCCACGAAGGTTGGCAAGCCCGCCTTCGCAACGGATAATGCCCAGTTTTTCCACCTGCGCATCGAAGCGCCGCCGCGCCTGCGGTCGAAAGAGAAGACCATGAAAGACACCATTCGCCAGCTGATCCAGAAAGCCATCACCCAACTCGTCAACGAAGGTGTGTTGCCTGAAGGCCTGACGCCGGCGATCCAGGTGGAGAATTCCCGCGACAAGACTCACGGCGACTTCGCCAGCAACATCGCCATGATGCTGGCCAAGCCTGCGGGCATGAAGCCACGCGATCTGGCAGAAAAAATCATCGCCGCACTGCCGGCCGACGAAAACGTCAGCAAAACCGAGATCGCAGGCCCAGGCTTCCTTAATTTCTTCCAGAACACCCAGGCCCTGGCCTCGCGCCTGGACACAGCCCTCGCGGACCCGAAAATCGGTGTACGCAAGGCCGGTCCGGTACAGCGCACAGTGGTCGATCTGTCGGCGCCGAACCTGGCCAAAGAGATGCACGTCGGCCACCTGCGCTCGACCATCATCGGCGACGGCGTGGCGCGGGTTCTCGAGTTCCTCGGCGATACCGTAATCCGTCAGAACCACGTCGGCGACTGGGGCACCCAGTTCGGCATGCTGATGGCTTATTTGCAGGAAAATCCGATCACCAGCGACGAACTGTCGGACCTGGAAAACTTTTACCGCGCCGCCAAGCAGCGCTTCGACGAATCCGAAGAGTTCGCCGATCGTGCCCGCGGCCTGGTAGTGAAGCTGCAAGCCGGTGATCCGGAATGCCTGGCGCTGTGGACGCGGTTCCGGGATATCTCGCTGTCCCACTGCCAAGCCATCTACGAACTTCTGAACGTCAAACTGACCATGGCCGACGTGATGGGTGAAAGTGCCTACAACGATGACCTGATCAATGTGGTCAACGACCTCAAGGCCAAAGGTCTGCTGGTGGAAAGCAACGGCGCCCAGTGCGTGTTCCTCGACGAATTCAAGAACGCCGACGGCGACCCGCTGCCGGTGATCATCGTCAAGGCCGACGGCGGCTATCTCTACGCCACCACTGACTTGGCGGCCGTGCGCTACCGCAGCGGCAAACTAAAGGCTGATCGCGCGTTGTACTTCGTAGACCAGCGTCAGGCCCTGCACTTCCAGCAGGTGTTCGAAGTGGCCCGTCTCGCCGGCTTCGTGACCCATCCGATGGAAATGGAGCACATGGGCTTCGGCACCATGAACGGCGCGGACGGCCGTCCGTTCAAGACCCGTGACGGCGGCACCGTGAAGCTGATCGATCTGCTGAACGAAGCCAAAGAACGCGCCTACGCGCTGGTCAAGGAAAAGAACCCGGAACTTGCCGAAGCCGATCTGCGCAACATCGCCAAGGTGGTGGGCATTGGCGCGGTGAAGTACGCCGACCTGTCCAAGCATCGCACCAGTGACTACAGCTTCAACTTCGACCTGATGCTCAACTTCGAAGGCAACACCGCGCCTTACCTGCTGTACGCCTACACCCGTGTGGCCGGCGTATTCCGTAAACTCGGCAAGGATTTCAGCGAAGTTGAAGGGCACATCGTGCTCGAGGCGGCTCACGAACATGAGCTGGCCGCCAAACTGGCGCAATTCGGTGAAGTGCTGAATAACGTCAGCGACAAGGGCACGCCACACATCCTCTGCACCTACCTGTACGACGTAGCCGGTCTGTTCTCCAGTTTCTACGAGAACTGCCCGATCCTCACCGCGCAAACGCCAGCACAGATGCAGAGTCGCTTGCGTCTTGCGGCGCTGACCGGTCGCACACTCAAGCAAGGCCTGGAGTTGTTGGGCCTGGAAACTCTGGAGCGTATGTAAGTTGGCTGCCAAGAAAAAACCTGCACCCAAGCGTGGCGCCAGCCGTTACCAAGCTCCTGCAAAAAAACCGATCCCGGGTTGGCTATGGATGGCCATCGGCCTCACCGTGGGTGCATTCATCGTCTTTTTGATGAAACTCGAACCGGGCAAGGGCGATGACGTCAAACGGGTCAAGCAAGAACAGCAGAAAGCCACCAAGATCGCCGAAGCGAACAAGACGCCTCCGAGCCCACAGCAGCCGGTGAAGCCGAAATACGACTTCTACACCTTGCTGCCGGAATCCGAAGTGATCGTGCCGCCGGATGCCGTGCCTGAGAAAACCCTGCCGACTCCGCAGCCTGTACCAGTGGCTCCGGTGACCCCGGCCCAGGCGGCGAAGATTGACACTGCCCGGGCTCAGGCGGCACTTGCCGGCATTACCCCACCGCCGGCGCCGCCAGTCTCCAAAGCAGCGCCGGTGACCAAGTTCTTCCTTCAGGCCGGTTCGTTCCGCAAAGAGGCCGATGCCGACAAGGTTCGCGCGCAGATCATCCTGCTCGGGCAGGCGGTTGCCGTTGAGTCTGGGACCGTGAAGGACGAGACCTGGTATCGAGTGCTGGTCGGGCCGTTCAGCAATCGCGAACAGCTGACCACTGCACAGAAACAATTGGCCGGCAGCGGCTTTAGTAATCTGTTGTTACAACAACGCCAAAGCCGCTAACGCCTCTGATCGTTCCCACCCTCCGGGTGGGAATGCATCCCGTGACGCTCTGCGTCACAACGGCAGAGGCTGGAGCGTCCAAGGCTGCATTCCCACGCAGAGCGTGGGAACGATCAATCGCCTTCACCTTTGCAACACCGCCCGTCTCTCAACTCCGCCCACAGTTGAAATACGCTCCACCACCCCCATATGAGTTTCCATCAGGGCATTTTCGCCCCGCTGCGTGGAGACTCTCCCTTGACCACCATCGTTTCAGTTCGCCGCCACGGCAAAGTCGTCATG
Source organism: Pseudomonas sp. H11T01 (assembly GCF_048515765.1). NCBI lineage: Bacteria > Pseudomonadati > Pseudomonadota > Gammaproteobacteria > Pseudomonadales > Pseudomonadaceae > Pseudomonas > Pseudomonas sp. H11T01. The sequence continues at coordinate 47,709 of NZ_JBLYED010000025.1, forward strand.
GGCGGCGACGGCCAGGTTTCTCTCGGCAATACCGTGATGAAAGGCAACGCGAAAAAAGTTCGCCGCCTGTATCACGGTCAAGTCATCGCCGGTTTTGCCGGGGCTACCGCTGACGCCTTCACTCTGTTCGAGCGTTTCGAAGGCCAGCTCGAAAAACACCAAGGTCACCTGGTTCGCGCGGCCGTAGAGCTCGCCAAAGAATGGCGCACCGATCGTTCCCTAAGCCGCCTGGAAGCCATGCTGGCAGTTGCCAACAAAGACGCGTCCCTGATCATCACCGGTAACGGCGATGTGGTTGAGCCTGAAGAAGGCCTGATCGCTATGGGTTCCGGTGGCGGTTACGCTCAGGCCGCAGCCAGTGCCCTGCTGAAGAAAACCGATCTGTCGGCTCGCGAAATCGTCGAAACCGCGCTCGGCATCGCTGGCGACATCTGTGTATTCACCAACCACACCTTCACCATTGAGGAGCAGGACCTCGCCGAGTAAGCCTGTGCAGGCCTAGCGCCACGGCTTTTATTCTTGCTTGAGGACCGCAAATTATTATGTCCATGACTCCCCGCGAAATCGTCCACGAACTTAATCGCCATATCATCGGCCAGGACGATGCCAAACGCGCCGTCGCCATCGCGCTGCGTAACCGCTGGCGCCGGATGCAGCTGCCCGAAGAGCTGCGCGTCGAAGTGACGCCCAAGAACATTCTGATGATCGGCCCGACCGGTGTCGGTAAAACCGAAATCGCCCGGCGCCTGGCCAAACTGGTCAACGCTCCGTTCATCAAGGTCGAAGCGACCAAGTTCACCGAAGTCGGCTATGTCGGCCGTGACGTCGAGTCGATCATTCGTGATCTGGCCGACGCTGCGATCAAGCTGCTGCGCGAACAGGAAATGACCAAGGTTCGTTATCGCGCCGAAGAGGCTGCCGAAGATCGCATCCTCGACGCACTGCTGCCCCCGGCACGCATGGGCTTCAACGAAGACGCCGCGCCGAGCCATGATTCCAATACCCGCCAACTGTTCCGCAAGCGCCTGCGCGAAGGTCAGCTGGATGACAAAGAGATTGAAATCGAAATTGCCGAATCGGTCGGTGTCGACATCTCTGCGCCACCAGGCATGGAAGAAATGACCAACCAGCTGCAGAGCCTGTTCGCCAACATGGGCAAGGGCAAGCGCAAGAATCGCAAGCTCAAGGTCAAGGAAGCGCTGAAACTGGTACGCGACGAAGAAGCCGGTCGCCTGGTCAATGAAGAAGAACTCAAAGCCAAAGCCCTGGAAGCGGTCGAGCAACACGGCATCGTGTTCATCGACGAAATCGACAAGGTCGCCAAGCGCGGCAATTCCGGTGGCGTCGACGTGTCCCGCGAAGGCGTACAGCGTGACCTGCTGCCGCTGATCGAAGGCTGCACGGTCAACACCAAGCTGGGCATGGTCAAGACCGACCATATCCTGTTCATCGCCTCTGGTGCGTTCCACCTGAGCAAGCCGAGCGATCTGGTGCCGGAGCTGCAAGGCCGTCTGCCGATTCGTGTGGAACTCAAGGCGCTGAGCCCTGAAGACTTCGAACGCATCCTCAGCGAGCCCCACGCCTCGCTTACCGAGCAATACCGCGAGCTGCTGAAGACCGAGGGCCTGACCATCGAGTTCTTGCCCGACGGCATCAAGCGTGTGGCCGAGATTGCCTGGCAGGTCAACGAAAAGACCGAGAACATCGGTGCCCGTCGCCTGCACACCTTGCTCGAGCGCCTGCTTGAAGAGGTGTCGTTCAGTGCCGGTGATCTGGCCAGCGCCCATGACGGCAAAGCGATCCTGATCGATGCCGACTACGTCAACAGCCACCTCGGCGAATTGGCGCAGAACGAAGACCTCTCTCGTTATATCCTGTAAGCAATACTTACAGTGGTAGCGGACCTGTGGGAGCGAGCAAGCTCACTCCCACAAGATCCCACACGAGACGGACTACAGGTCATGACCAAATTCCCCATCGCCATCGAACTGCACAAAGCCTCGAAAACCCTGACGCTGAAATACGCGCCGGATGAGGTGTATCACCTGCCCGCCGAATTTTTACGCGTGCACTCTCCTTCCGCCGAAGTCCAGGGCCACGGCAACCCTATCCTGCAATTTGGCAAGATCGGCGTAGGCCTGAACAAGGTAGAACCGGCCGGTCAGTACGCACTGAAATTGACCTTCGACGACGGCCATGACAGCGGCCTGTTCACCTGGGATTATCTGTACCAACTGGCGCAACGTCAGGAAGCACTGTGGGCAGATTATCTTGCAGAACTCAAAGCGGCTGGAAAGTCCCGCGACCCGAGCGAATCCATCGTTAAGCTGATGCTCTAATTCAGGCATTTCGCTCTTTAGAGGGCATTTTCTAATTTCATCTGTTTGAATGCTCCGCTGCGTGGCAAGCGATTGGCCTGCTTGCGAAAAAAATTAAACTCGGGTAACCAATGGAGCTGGCAAGTTCCCTGCAGTGCTCTCTGAACTAGAAAGCAACGTTGTGCAATTAACGGTCACCCGAGCAGTAGTACCTGGCGGTTGCTGTGTGACTACACAGCTGGTCCCGGTACTCGTCTCAGGACAATGGAGCGTCGTAGATGAGTAACAAGAATAGCGATGACTTGAATCGTCAAGCCTCGGAAAACACCCTCGGGCTTAACCCTGTCATCGGCCTGCGTGGAAAAGATCTGCTGACTTCTGCCCGAATGGTTTTAACCCAAGCCATCAAACAACCCATTCACAGCGTCAAGCACGTCGCGCATTTTGGCATCGAGCTGAAGAACGTGATGTTTGGCAAATCGAAGCTGCAACCGGAAAGCGATGACCGTCGCTTCAACGACCCGGCCTGGAGTCAGAACCCACTCTACAAACGCTATCTGCAGACTTATCTGGCGTGGCGCAAGGAGCTCCACGACTGGATCGGCGACAGCAACCTGTCCGAACAGGACATCAATCGCGCTCACTTCGTGATCACCCTGATGACCGAAGCCATGGCCCCGACCAACAGTGCGGCCAATCCGGCGGCGGTCAAACGCTTCTTCGAAACCGGCGGTAAAAGTCTGCTCGACGGCCTCTCACATCTGGCCAAGGACTTGGTCAACAACGGCGGCATGCCGAGCCAGGTGGACATGGGTGCTTTCGAAGTCGGCAAGAGTCTGGGAACGACCGAAGGTGCGGTGGTTTTCCGCAACGATGTACTCGAATTGATCCAGTACCGGCCGACCACCGAACAGGTGCATGAGCGACCGCTGCTGGTGGTCCCGCCGCAAATCAACAAGTTCTATGTGTTTGACCTGAGCCCGGATAAAAGCCTGGCGCGCTTCTGCCTGCGCAACAACCAGCAAACCTTTATCGTCAGCTGGCGTAACCCGACCAAGGCTCAGCGTGAGTGGGGCCTGTCGACTTACATCGACGCGCTGAAAGAAGCCGTCGACGTTGTTTCCGCCATCACCGGCAGCAAAGACATCAACATGCTCGGCGCCTGCTCCGGTGGCATTACCTGCACCGCGCTGCTGGGTCACTACGCCGCCCTCGGCGAGAAGAAGGTCAATGCCCTGACGCTTTTGGTTAGCGTGCTCGACACCACCCTCGACTCCCAGGTTGCGCTGTTCGTCGATGAGCAGACCCTGGAAGCCGCCAAGCGTCACTCGTATCAGGCCGGCGTGCTCGAAGGCCGCGACATGGCCAAAGTCTTCGCCTGGATGCGCCCTAACGATCTGATCTGGAACTACTGGGTCAACAACTACCTGCTGGGTAACGAGCCACCGGTCTTCGACATTCTATTCTGGAACAACGACACCACCCGGTTGCCTGCTGCGTTCCACGGCGACCTGATCGAAATGTTCAAAAATAACCCACTGATCCGTGCCAATGCACTGGAAGTGAGCGGTACGCCGATCGACCTCAAACAGGTCACTGCCGACATCTACTCCCTGGCCGGCACCAACGATCACATCACACCCTGGAAGTCGTGCTACAAGTCGGCGCAACTGTTCGGAGGCAAGGTCGAATTCGTGCTGTCCAGCAGCGGCCATATCCAGAGCATTCTGAACCCGCCGGGCAATCCGAAATCACGTTACATGACCAGCACTGACATGCCGGCCACCGCCACTGAATGGCAAGAAAATTCCACCAAACACACCGATTCCTGGTGGCTGCACTGGCAGGCCTGGCAGGCCGAGCGCTCGGGCAAACTGAAAAAGTCCCCGACAACCCTGGGCAACAAGACCTATCCGTCAGGAGAGGCCGCACCGGGCACGTATGTGCATGAACGTTAAGTTGTAGGCAGTCGAGAAGTCCGCGGCACTCGGAGGTGCCGCGAGCCCTACCCATACAGCCGAGGCCAGGCCTCGAGTAATCTGGAGCACGCTCAGGACGGCGTGTCCGGCGGTTTAACCCACAGGGCTTCTGAGATGCCGCAACCGTTCATATTCCGTACTGTCGACCTGGATGGCCAAACCATCCGCACCGCGGTACGCCCCGGCAAGTCTCATATGACGCCCTTGCTTATCTTCAATGGCATCGGCGCCAACCTGGAGCTGGTGTTTCCGTTCATCCAGGCGCTTGACCCGGATCTGGAGGTGATTGCCTTCGACGTTCCCGGTGTTGGCGGCTCGTCCACGCCCAACAGGCCTTACCGTTTTCCCGGACTGGCCAAACTGACCGCGCGCATGCTCGACTACCTGGACTACGGGCAAGTCAACGTCGTGGGAGTTTCCTGGGGTGGCGCACTGGCCCAGCAATTTGCTTACGACTATCCAGAGCGCTGCAAAAAACTGGTGCTCGCAGCAACCGCAGCAGGCGCCTTTATGGTGCCGGGCAAGCCGAAAGTGCTATGGATGATGGCCAGCCCCAGGCGCTATATCCAGCCATCCCATGTGATTCGCATTGCTCCACTGATTTATGGCGGAGCCTTCCGTCGCGACCCCAATCTGGCCGCAGAGCACGCCAGCAAAGTACGTTCGGCCGGCAAGCTGGGTTACTACTGGCAGCTCTTCGCGGGGCTGGGCTGGACTAGCATTCACTGGCTGCACAAAATTCATCAGCCCACCCTGGTGCTCGCCGGTGACGACGACCCGCTGATCCCGCTGATCAACATGCGCATGCTGGCCTGGCGAATTCCCAACGCCCAGCTACACATAATCGACGATGGTCATTTGTTCCTGATTACCCGCGCCGAAGCCGTTGCGCCGATCATCATGAAGTTTCTTCAGGAGGAGCGTCAGCGGGCAGTGATGCACCCGCACCCGACGCCGCTCGGCAGAACGTAGAGTCTCGCGGATGTTGAAAGGACCTTCGCCTGCGCAAGAACGGGCTGGACCGACTATGGTGTCTGTCTTGAATTGATGTGCTTGTTGATGGCTTGACGAAGGAGTGTTGACTCATGAGAGAGAAACCAACGCCGGGCGCGTTGCCCACACCCGCGACGTTCATCAACGCTCAGAGTGCGATTACCGGTCTGCGCGGCCGGGATCTGTTCTCGACCCTGCGCAGCGTGGCCGCCCACGGCCTGCGCCACCCGGTGCACAGCGCCCGTCATGTTCTGGCTCTGGGCGGTCAGTTGGGCCGCGTGCTGCTGGGCGAAACGCTGCACACGCCGAACCCGAAAGACAATCGCTTTGCGGACCCGAGCTGGAGACTGAATCCGTTTTACCGGCGCAGCCTGCAGGCCTACCTGAGCTGGCAGAAACAGGTCAAAAGCTGGATCGATGAAAGCGGCATGAGTGACGATGATCGCGCCCGCGCGCATTTCGCCTTCGCACTGCTCAATGACGCCGTGTCCCCCTCCAATACCCTGCTCAACCCGCTGGCGATCAAGGAGCTGTTCAACTCCGGTGGCAACAGCCTGGTCCGCGGTCTCAGTCATTTATTCGACGACCTGCTGCACAACAACGGGCTGCCGAGCCAGGTCACCAAACACGCCTTCGAAATCGGCAAGACCGTGGCAACCACCGCCGGGTCAGTGGTGTTTCGCAACGAGCTGCTTGAGCTGATGCAATACAAGCCGATGAGCGAAAAACAGTACGCCAAGCCGTTGCTGATCGTGCCGCCGCAGATTAACAAGTACTACATTTTCGACCTCAGTCCGGGTAATAGCTTCGTCCAGTACGCATTGAAGAATGGCCTGCAAGTGTTCGTGGTCAGCTGGCGTAACCCGGATGTTCGCCACCGCGAATGGGGCCTGTCCAGTTACGTTGAAGCACTGGAGGAAGCACTGAATGTTTGCCGCGCCATCACCGGCGCGCGCGACGTCAATCTGATGGGCGCCTGTGCCGGCGGCCTGACCATCGCGGCTCTGCAAGGTCATCTGCAAGCCAAGCGGCAACTGCGGCGGGTCTCCAGCGCAAGCTATCTGGTCAGCCTGCTGGATAGCCAGATAGACAGCCCGGCGACGTTGTTCGCCGATGAGCAGACGCTGGAAGCCGCCAAGCGCCATTCCTATCAACGAGGTGTGCTCGAGGGGCGCGACATGGCGAAAGTCTTCGCCTGGATGCGCCCCAATGACCTGATCTGGAACTACTGGGTCAACAACTACCTGCTGGGCAAGGAACCGCCGGCCTTCGACATTCTGTATTGGAACAGTGACAACACGCGCCTGCCAGCGGCATTCCATGGCGACCTGCTGGACTTCTTCAAGCACAATCCTCTGACTCACCCCGGCGGGCTGGAGGTCTGTGGCACGCCTATCGACTTGCAGAAGGTCAACGTAGACAGCTTCAGCGTGGCCGGTATCAACGACCACATCACCCCGTGGGACGCGGTGTACCGCTCGACCCTGCTGCTGGGTGGCGACCGGCGCTTCGTACTGTCCAACAGCGGGCATATCCAGAGCATCCTCAACCCGCCGAACAACCCCAAGTCCAACTACATCGAGAATCCCAAGCTCAGTGGCGATCCACGTGCCTGGTACTACGACGCTACCCACGTCGAAGGCAGCTGGTGGCCACGTTGGCTGAGCTGGATTCAGGAGCGCTCCGGCACCCAACGGGAAACCCTGATGGCCCTCGGTAACCAGAACTATCCACCGATGGAGGCGGCGCCAGGTACCTACGTGCGCGTGCGCTGAACTCTCTCTGCGCCACGGTCGGGCTATTGGCCGTGGCATGACTCAATAACCAAGAAGACTGGATGAAAACCCGCGACCGGATCCTCGAATGTGCCCTGCAACTGTTCAACCAAAAGGGCGAACCGAATGTCTCCACCATGGAAGTTGCCAATGAGATGGGCATCAGTCCTGGCAACCTCTACTACCACTTTCATGGCAAGGAACCGCTGATCCTCGGCTTGTTCGAGCGCTTCCAGGCCGAACTGGTCCCTCTGCTCGATCCGCCAGCGGACGTTCAGCTGACCGCTGAAGACTATTGGCTGTTCCTGCACTTGATCGTCGAACGCCTGGCGCACTACCGCTTTCTTTTTCAGGACCTGTCCAACCTGGCCGGACGCTTGCCGAAACTGGCCAAAGGTATTCGCAACCTGCTCAATGCCTTGAAGCGTACCCTGGCGTCGTTGTTGGCACGGTTGAAAGCGCAAGGACAGTTGGTCAGCGACACACAGGCGCTGGGGCAACTGGTCGAGCAGATCACCATGACGTTGCTGTTTTCACTCGACTATCAACGGATTCTTGATCGCGGGGGAGAAGTTCGGGTGGTGGTGTACCAAATCATGATGCTGGTAGCGCCGCACTTGCTGCCGCCAGTGAAATTGGCGACCGAGCAAATGGCGTTGCGGTATCTGGATGAGCATGAGTGATCAAAAGATGATCGTTCCCTCGCGCCGCAAAGGAATGCAGCCCGTGACGCTCCGCGTCACTGCCGAAGCGGACGCAGAGCGTCCATAGAGGCATTCCCACGCGGGAGCGTGGGAACGATCAACACAGAAACAAAAACGCCCGACCTTTGCAGGCCGGGCGTTTTTGTGAGCCCCCAAAAAATCAGGACTGACTGGTTGGCGTCGGTGAAGTCGGCGCAACAGTCGGGGTGACCGCAGGGGTCGGTGCAGCAGCGGAGTTCGCTGTGCTGACCGGAACTGCGGGGTTGGCAGCAGCAACTGCAGGCTTGGGTGCAGCAGCCTTCGGCGCCGCTGGCTTTTTGGCAACCGGCTTCTTCGCAGCAGCAGGTTTAGCTGCAACCGGTTTAGCGGCCGGCTTGGCCGCTGCAGGTTTAGCTGCGGCGGTTTTAGCGGCAGGTTTTGCTGCTGCTTTAGCCGCGGGCTTAGCTGCAGGCTTAGCTGCTGCTTTTACCAGTGGTTTGGCCGCAGTTTTTGCTGCTGGTTTAGCCGCAGCGGTTTTGGCAGCGACTGGCGGCGTGACCGAAGCACCGGTCAGACGCTCGATCTGCTTGGTCAGGGTATCGACCTTGCTGTGCAGCGCTTTCACTTCATTGCGGCTAGGCACGCCAAGACGCGAAATGGCACTGTTCAGACGCTTGTCGAAAGCCTCTTCCAACTCACCCCATTTGCCCAGCGCACGGTCTTTGACATCACCGACACGGGACTTGGCCGACTGGGCAGAGTCCTTGGCGGCATCGACTTTTTTGCCGACAGCACTTTTGGTGAGCTTCTCGGCTTTCTCGCCATCTTTGACCAAGGTATCGAAGAGTTTGCTGCCGTCAGTATCGATCTTCGAGTACACGCCTAAACCAGCGAGCCAGATTTTGCGGGAGTAGTCTTCGACTTTCCCGATCCACGAGCTGCCTTCTTTTTCAGTATTCTTTTTACCAGCCATCCCGTTCTCCTTAATGTTTACGCGCGACACGTTCAAGCAATGCCGTCAGCCCATCGAGCTTAGCAGAGAGTGTCTCAACATCATGTTTAGACGCAATGCCGAAGCGATTCAAGGCACTGGCGACACGCGTGTCAAAAGCCTTCTCGACTTTATCCAGTTGCACTTCGACTTTGCCCTTGAAACTGGTGACGTCACTCTTGACGTTATCAATCTGACTGTTAGCGGCTTCAAGTTGTTCAGTGACAACTTTTTTGCCTTTGTTTTCAACAGCTTGACCCGCCTTGATCAACTCTTGAAAGTACTCGCTGCCTTCATGACCGACCTTGGCGTAGGCACCCAGGCCAGCCAGCCAGATCTTGCGGGCATACACTTTCACTTCGCTCAGAGTGGTTGGCTGAACGTCGATTTCTTTCTTCAGACTAACTTTGGCCATGGTGCACCTCACGCGCAAAAGGTTTGAGGAACTGCCCGCAGGAATGAGGGCTTAGGCACAAAGTAGTGAGAAAAATTAGAAACGGCACCCTAAGAAATAACACAAACCTCTGTAGGAGCATTTCAGGCGAAGGCTTTATCCAGCGCCTTTTCGATTTCCGATTTGATCGTGCCACTCATGGCCGACATTAACAGGCCCAGTTCGACATCAACCCTGATCGAGTCATCGCCCACATACACCGCACCTTTCACACCGGAGCGCTTGAGGTTCAGGGTGTCACCGGACCACTGCGGCTCCAGGCCATATTGATCGGACAGTTTCTGCGCTAACTTGTCGGCCTTCTCGCGGGCAGCTTCCTTACCCAGGCCATGGGCGCGTTCAACACTTATACGGGCCATTGAATGACTCCTGTTTTATCGGGACTTGCCTGGAGCGTCTGACCCTCATGCGTCAAAACGTCCTGGCGGTTACCTATCTTACATTCAGCCTTGCCAAGACAAAGACCGCCACCGGGATTAGAATGTCCCGCATTCTCTTTTGGTGACAGCGATATGACTGATCAGCGCAAAGGCAGTGATGCCGAACCCACCACTCACTTCGGCTTCAAAAACGTCCCGGAAAGCCAGAAGGCGGAAAAAGTCGCGGAGGTTTTCCACTCGGTAGCCGCCAAGTACGACCTCATGAACGACCTGCTGTCGGGCGGCATGCACCGGCTGTGGAAGCGTTTCGCGATCGAGCTGTCTGGCGTTCGCACCGGCAATCGCGTGCTGGACATCGCAGGTGGTACGGGCGACCTGACCCGAAAATTCTCGCACCTGGTGGGCCCGACCGGTCAGGTGGTATTGGCTGACATCAACGCGTCCATGCTCAAGGTCGGTCGCGATCGTTTGCTGGATCTGGGCGTGGCGGGCAATGTCGAGTTCGTCCAGGCCGACGCCGAAAAACTGCCGTTCCCGGACAACCATTTCGACTGCGTGACCATCGCCTTCGGCCTGCGCAACGTGACCCACAAGGAAGACGCCCTGCGGTCCATGCTGCGCGTACTCAAGCCCGGCGGTCGCCTGTTGGTGCTGGAGTTCTCTAAACCGACCAACGCACTGATGTCCAAAGCCTACGACGCCTATTCGTTCGCCTTCATGCCGCTGATGGGCAAGCTGATCACCAATGACTCGGAAAGCTATCGCTATCTGGCCGAGTCGATCCGCATGCACCCGAATCAGGAAACCCTGAAGTCGATGATGGTCGAGGCCGGTTTCGACCGCGTGACCTACCACAACATGACCGCAGGCATCGTCGCCCTGCATCGCGGCATCAAACCCTGATGCTGCTCAGCGGCCTGCTCGCCGGCGTCGAACACGGCCTCAACCGCGTGCTGCGCCTCGACAGCACGGCCCTGCCGCGCTTGCAGCATCTGAGCGGCAAGGTGATTGCTGTCGATTGCCGCAACCCGGCGTTGCAGCTGTTCATTATGCCCAGCGATGAAGGCCTGATGCTGGCCGCTCATTGGGCTGCCGATGCCGATTGCACCTTGCGCGCTCCGGCGTCGAGCTTGCTGAGCCTGGGGCTGAGCAAGGACAAGACGTCGATCCTCCACGGTCCCGAAGTCGAACTCGAAGGTGACAGCGCCGTACTGCTGGAACTCGCCGCCATCCTGCAAGACCTCGAGCTGGACTGGGAGTATGAGCTTTCACGCTGGCTCGGCCCGGTCGCCACTCAATTGCTCGGCGGCCATTTGCGCAGCCGCGCGCGCTGGTATCAGCAAGGTTTCGCCAGCCTGAACCAGAACCTTGCCGAATACCTCAGCGAAGAGTCGCGTGCCCTGGTAGGCCAGCGCGAAGCCGAAGCCCGCTTCAGCGAACTAGACCAGATCAAGCTTGATCTGGAACGTCTTGAGGCGCGTTTCGAGCGTCTTTCCCGATCCCTTGATTCAAGCGATAACGCATGAAGCTGCTTGCCGTCCGCCGTTTGTTTCGCATCCAGCGCGTTGTGATCCGCTACCGCCTCGATGACCTGTTGTTCGCCCTGCCGCTGCCCTGGTTTCTGCTCGCGCTGCGCTATGCCTTACCGTGGCGCTGGTTTCCACGCAAGACACTGACGCTTACCCGCGGTGCGCGCCTGCGTCTGGCGTTGCAGGATCTGGGGCCGATCTTCATCAAGTTCGGCCAGATTCTATCCACTCGCCGTGACCTGTTGCCCGAAGACATTGCCGACGAGCTGATGCTGCTGCAAGACCGCGTACCTCCGTTCGACTCGCAACACGCGATGGATCTGATCGAAAGCCAGCTCGGCAAGAAAATCAGCGAGGTTTTCAGCCGTTTCGACTTCGAGCCACTGGCCTCGGCCTCGGTGGCTCAGGTTCACGCCGCGCAACTGAAAAGCGGCGAAGAAGTGGTGGTCAAGGTCATACGCCCAGGCCTCAAACCCATCATCGCCCAGGATCTGGCCTGGCTGTTCATCCTCGCCCGCGCTGCCGAAAAGCTCTCCGCTGATGCCCGCCTGCTGCACCCTGTGGACGTGGTTCAGGACTACGAAAAAACCATCTACGACGAACTCGACCTGTTGCGCGAGGCGGCGAATGCCAGCCAGCTGAAACGTAACTTCGAAGGCTCGCCGATGCTTTACGTGCCGCAGGTCTACTGGGACTGGTGCCGGCCGAAAGTGTTGGTGATGGAGCGCATCTACGGTATTCAGGTCACCGATCTGGCGACCCTGGCCGACCAGCGCACCGATATGAAAATGCTCGCCGAACGCGGTGTGGAAATCTTCTTCACCCAGGTATTTCGCGACAGCTTCTTCCATGCCGACATGCACCCCGGCAACATCTTCGTCAGCACCGTACAACCGTGGAGCCCGCAGTACATTGCCATCGACTGCGGCATCGTCGGCAGCCTGACCCCGGAAGACCAGGACTATCTGGCGCGTAACCTGTTCGCCTTCTTCAAGCGCGACTACCGCCGCGTCGCCCAATTGCACATCGATTCGGGCTGGGTGCCGGCGGAAACCAAGCTCAATGAATTCGAAGCAGCGATCCGTACCGTTTGCGAACCGATTTTCGAAAAACCATTGAAAGACATTTCCTTCGGCCAGGTGCTGATGCGCCTGTTCCAGACCGCACGGCGCTTCAACATGGAAGTGCAACCGCAGCTGGTTCTTTTGCAGAAAACCTTGCTGAACATCGAAGGCCTCGGCCGTCAGCTGTACCCGGACCTGGACCTGTGGAACACAGCCCAGCCGTTCCTCGAACGCTGGATGCGCGATCGGGTCAGCCCCAAAGCCTTGCTGGGCAACCTGCAGAGTCAGGTCGAGCAACTGCCACACCTGGCCAACATGACCCGCGACCTGCTCGAACGCATGTCGCAACCTCATGCGTCCAATACGCCGCCACAGTGGCACAAACGAAAGGACGACGTATTCCTGCGCCTGCTCGGGACTGCACACCTGGCTGGCGGCACGATACTCGCGGCCGGTGGACCGTTGAATGAATGGGGGCATTGGCCGGCTGGAATCATGATTGCTGTCGGTTTGTATCTGGTCGTGCGCCGATAGCCAGTGGCGCAAGGTGCTGGCACACTGTTCTACATCGCCGAGGCGCAGCAATGAGCGCTGAGCCCGGTTGTCGGAGTCGAAGATGAAAGAATGGCTGGATGAGATCAAATGGGACAGCGACGGCCTGGTACCGGCGATTGCCCAGGATCACAAAACCGGGCGCGTGCTGATGATGGCCTGGATGAACCGCGAAGCACTGGAGCTGACCGCCGCTGAGAACCGGGCCATCTACTGGTCCCGCTCCCGCGGCAAGCTGTGGCGCAAGGGTGAAGAGTCCGGGCATGTGCAAACACTGCACGAGATGCGCCTGGACTGCGACGCCGATGTGATCATCCTGATGGTCGAACAGATCGGCGACATCGCCTGCCACACCGGCCGCCAAAGCTGCTTTTACCGCGTCTATGAGAACGGCGACTGGAAGACCGTCGACCCAGTGCTCAAAGACCCGCACGCCATCTATTCGGCAGGACACTGAAATGACTGACACCCTGACCCGTCTGGCCCAAGTGCTGGAAGAGCGCAAAGGCGCAGCGGCCGACAGCTCCTATGTCGCCAGCCTGTACCACAAGGGCTTGAACAAGATTCTGGAAAAAGTCGGCGAGGAATCAGTGGAAACCATCATCGCCGCCAAGGACGCCGCCATCAGCGGTGACTGCAGTGATGTGATCTACGAAACTGCTGATTTGTGGTTCCACAGTCTGGTCATGCTCGCCCAACTGGGGCAGCATCCACAGGCCGTGCTGGACGAGCTGGAGCGGCGCATCGGTACGTCCGGGCACGTCGAGAAGGCTTCGCGCCCGTCCGCTTGAATAACACTTATAAGAGAGGAGTTGCAGCATGGGCATTTTTGACTGGAAACACTGGATCGTCATCCTGGTTGTCGTCGTGTTGGTATTCGGTACCAAGAAGCTTAAAAACCTCGGCACTGACGTCGGTGAGTCGATCAAGGGCTTTCGCAAGGCCATGAACGACGAAGAAAAACCTGCTGATCCGACGGTGACACCGGCCCAACCGGTACCGCCAACGCAGCCACAATCTTCGTCGCTGAACGAACCGCACACTATCGACGTGCAGGCACATAAAGTCGAAGAGCCGATCCGCAAAGACTCGTGAGCACTGACTAATGTTTGGTATCAGCTTCTCTGAACTGCTGCTCGTCGGCCTCGTCGCCTTGCTGGTGCTTGGCCCAGAGCGTCTGCCGGGTGCTGCGCGAACGGCCGGCCTGTGGATCGGACGTCTGAAGCGCAGCTTCAACGCGATCAAACAGGAAGTTGAACGTGAAATTGGTGCCGACGAAATTCGCCGGCAACTGCACAACGAACACATCCTGTCGCTGGAAGAGGAAGCGCGGAAGATCCTCGCGCCGCAACAGCAGACGCCGACCACCTTCGAGCCAGTGACAGAGCAGACGATTCATGCGCCAGTCGCGGCTGCCGTCGAGCCAGCGCCTGCGGTGACAGCTGTCAGCCCTGTTGAACCGATTGTCAGCGCGACACCGACAGCACCCGTTTCTCCTGCGGCGGCACCCAGTACGCCTGCCCCCCACGACCCCACTTTGCCGCCGCGAGCCCCATGAGCGCTGATAAACCGGAAAACGACCAGCACATGCCGCTGGTTTCGCACCTCACCGAGTTGCGCACCCGCCTGCTGCGTTGTGTCGCGGCGATCTTCCTGATCTTCGCCGGGCTGTTTGCCTTCACCCAGCAGATCTACACCTTCGTCTCCATCCCGCTGCGCCAGTACCTGCCGGCGGGCGCGACGATGATCGCCACCGATGTGTCCTCGCCGTTTCTCACACCGCTCAAGCTGACGATGATGGTCTCGCTGTTTTTGGCGATCCCGGTGATCCTGCATCAGATCTGGGGCTTTATCGCACCGGGTCTGTACAAGCACGAGAAACGAATCGCGGTGCCATTGCTGGTTTCGAGCATCCTGCTGTTCTACACCGGGATGGCTTTCGCCTACTTCCTGGTGTTCCCGCTGATCTTCAAATTTTTCGCCTCGGCCACCCCGGCCGGCGTGGAAATGATGACTGACATCACCAGTTACCTCGATTTCGTCATGACGCTGTTTTTCGCCTTCGGCGTAGCGTTCGAGATCCCGGTGGCGGTGGTGCTGCTGGTGTGGATCGGCGTGGTCGACGTCAAATACCTGAAGAAAATCCGCCCGTATGTGGTCATCGGCTGCTTCGTGGTCGGCATGATCCTCACCCCGCCGGACATCTTCTCGCAGACATTGCTGGCGGTGCCAATGTGGCTACTGTTCGAAATCGGCATTCTCTTCGGCAGCCTGATCAGCAAGCGTGGCGAGCATCCCGACGACCAACCCGCCGACAGCGACCATAACGACCAGCCGCCAGCGACCCAGCCGTGAACTTGCTGCTCCTCGAAGAGGCCGACTTCATTGCGGCCGACCGGGTGATCCTGCGCGATCGGCGTCTGACGCACATGCAGGAAGTCCATCGCTCGGTCGTCGGTGACAGCCTGCGGGTCGGGCGCATCGGCGGGCTGATGGGTTCGGCCGAGTTGCTGCGCCTGGAAGCCTCTGAGGCGGAACTTCGAGTCAGCCTCGACCAGCCACCGCCGACCAAGCTGCCATTGACGTTGCTGCTGGCCCTGCCGCGGCCGAAGATGCTTCGCCGCGTGCTGCAAACCGTCGCCGCTATGGGTGTGCCTCGAGTGGTGCTGGTCAACAGCTACCGGGTCGAAAAGAGCTTCTGGCAGACACCGTTCCTTGAGCCCGAAGCAGTTCGCGAGCAGTTGATCCTCGGCCTGGAACAGGCCCGAGACAGCGTACTACCGGAAATCATCATCGAAAAACGCTTCAAGCCCTTCGTCGAAGACCGCCTGCCTGCAATGGTCGAGGGCACCCTCGGGCTGGTCGGTCATCCCGGTCACTACCCGCCCTGCCCACGCGGCCTGGACGAGCCGGTGACCCTGGCCATCGGCCCGGAAGGCGGCTGGATCCCCTACGAAATCGACCTGATGGCCAAGGCAGGCCTGCAACCGGTACAGCTTGGCGAGCGCATCCTGCGGGTCGAGACGGCCGTGACCGCCCTCCTTTCTCGACTGTTCTAAACGATCACGGCGCCCGCCAGTAGGAGCAGAGCTTGCTCGCGATCGGAGCGCTGCGGGGTGTCAGAAATACTTGACCAGTTCAGCCTCGCTCCTACCTACAGGTTTCCTCCGGCCTGCCGATACACTCCCAATAGACCCAATCATGCGCTAAGGGAGTTCACAGCATGTACCGTTGGCTAGCCCAGAACCTGGGAAATGTGAGCGTCAACCTGAAACTTGGCATTGGCTTCGGTCTGGTGCTGCTCCTGACCCTGCTGATTACCTCCACCGGCTGGACGGGCCTGAGTAGCGTGATTGAGCGCGGCGACAAACTGGGCTATATCGCCACGCTAAACGACCTGACAAAAGACCTGCGCATTGCCCGCCTGGACTACGAAATGCGCAGAGGCGAACAAGGCCCGGCGGTGGTCAGCGATCTGCTGAATAAGCTCGACGAGGGCCTGCAAGTAGCGCGCAAACGGCTTGAGCAGCCCGACAGCATTGCCATGCTCGACCGGCAACTGGCCGCCGTGAGCGAATACAAACGCGCCTTCGCCGACATGACTCAGGCAACGGCGAACCGCGAAGCCGCCCGCGCCAAACTCGGCGCCACCGCCGACAATGCCGTGGCCCGCGTGGCGGAAGTCGAGAAGTCTTTGCTGCAAGGTGACAGCGTCGCGCAGTTCAACAGCGTGATCGACCTGAGCAAACTGATCCAGCAAGCGCGCTTCCAGGTCCGTGGTTACACCTACAGTGGCAAGCCCGAGGCCGAGCAACCGGCGCTGGACGCCATCGACAATGCCTTGAAGAACCTCGAGAGTCTGCCGGGCAAACTGCCGGAACAGCACATCGCCAACCTGCAGCAGGCCACCGAATCGCTCAAAGGCTACCGGGCAGCCGTCAGCCAGTTCCGTGATTCCCAAGTGGCCAGCGCCGCTGCCCTCACCCGCATGGCAGACCATGGCAACGTTTTGCTCGACATGAGCAAGCAGCTGACCAATGCGCAAACCGCCAAGCGTGACAGCGATGCGGCGCAAGCAAAAAACACCCTGACCCTCGTTACCGTGCTGGCACTGGTGTTCGGCCTGATTGCCGCTTGGGCAATCACCCGGCAGATCGTAATTCCGTTGCAACAGACCCTCAAAGTGGTCGAGCGCGTGGCTTCCGGCGATCTTAGCCAGGACCTCGACGTTCAGCGCCGCGACGAACTCGGCCAACTGCAACGCGCCATGCAACGCATGACCGTGAGCCTGCGGGAGCTGATCGGTGGCATCAGCGAGGGGGTGACGCAAATCGCCAGCGCCGCCGAGCAGCTGTCAGCCGTCACCGAACAGACCAGCGCCGGGGTCAACAGCCAGAAAGTCGAGACCGACCAGGTCGCCACCGCCATGCATGAAATGACCGCCACCGTGCAGGAAGTCGCGCGCAACGCCGAAGAAGCCTCCGAAGCCGCGTTAGCTGCCGACCAACAAGCCCGTGAAGGCGACAAGGTGGTGGGCGAGGCGATCGCTCAGATCGAACGCCTGGCCACCGAGGTCGGCAACTCCACCGAAGCCATGAGCCATCTCAAACGCGAAAGCGACAAGATCGGCAGCGTGCTCGACGTGATCAAGTCAGTGGCGCAACAGACCAACCTACTGGCCCTCAACGCCGCCATCGAAGCCGCCCGCGCCGGTGAGGCCGGACGCGGTTTCGCGGTGGTCGCCGATGAAGTGCGCAGCCTCGCCCTGCGCACCCAAAAATCCACCGAAGAAATCGAAGAACTGATCGTCGGCCTGCAAAGCGGCACCCAGCAAGTCGCCAACATCATGGACAACAGCCGCAGCCTGACCGACAGCAGCGTCGAACTGACCCGCCGCGCTGGGGGTTCGCTGGCAAACATTACCCGCACCGTGTCAGCGATTCAGGCGATGAACCAGCAGATCGCTGCGGCGGCCGAGCAACAAAGCACCGTGGCCGAAGAGATCAACCGTAGCGTGCTGAACGTAAGGGATGTTTCGGAACAGACCTCGGCAGCCAGCGAGGAGACCGCGGCTTCCAGCGTTGAGTTAGCACGGTTGGGGACGCATTTGCAGATGCTGGTGGGGCGGTTCAGGACCTGAAGAACGAGCTGCTGTCACAACTACCTAGCAGTTCTGCTAGGTAGACATCGTTCTCACGCCGGTAGAAGCTGGATCAATAGCCTAGCCGCCTGAGGATGATCAATGTCCAATTCACGTGACAGCTCATTAATTCACTACCAATACGATGCCCTTGATCGTTTGGTAAGTTGCACGCCCGCAGGTCAGCCTCGGCTGGATCGCCTCTATCAAAAAGACCGGCTGACTACTGAAATTCAAGGCGCCATTCAGCGTCAGATCTTTCAATGCACGGACATGTTGTTAGCAGAACTGCGGCAGGAGGGTATCCAGCGCACTTCGTTGCTGATGACCGATAAACAACGTTCGGTATTACAGACTTCGGATGGCACGTCGGCCTATACGCCTTATGGTCATCGCCCGGCTGAAGGGGGATTAACCAGCCTTCTGGGTTTCAATGGCGAGCGTCACGACCCGATCACCGGCCATTATTTACTGGGGAACGGGCACAGGGCGTTCAATCCGGTGCTTATGCGCTTTAACAGTCCGGATAGTTTGAGTCCCTTTGGAAAAGGTGGCTTGAATGGCTATGCGTATTGCGAGGGAGATCCCATTAACCGCACGGATCCCACAGGAAAATATTGGCAGGATTTGGCATGGATTACGATGGGTGTCGCGGATCTTACAGGCAGTTATCTGCTCTCCCGCCTCCCCAGTGTGAGGCAATTGCAACCGCTGGCGCAGCGGATTCCCGGGGTCGGAAGCACCGGTTTTGGGCGGACCGCCAAGGGAATAGCAATAGTAAGCGGGTTTTCTGCCACCGCACTTTTCCCTGTCATGGGCATTATTGGGTATGAACACCCTGATTCACCGCTAAATGATCCACTCATGATCGCGATGGCGACGCTTTCGGGATGGGTTTTTATCAGTGGTTTCGGCCTTTCCCTGCACAAACTTGCCCGACCATCGAAAGTCCCGAAACGAACACGAGTCCCACGCCTGACACGATCACAGTCTCTACCCAATATGCCGCATAACTTAGGCAGTAATTTTAGTAACTCTTCGACAGGAACGACTTCCAGAAGCAGCCAGGATTACATGGCGCCCCTAGCTATTCACAAATCCCCTGCGCAAGCCTCAAATGCGAATTTGGATAAATTCAACTGG
The DNA here is from genome assembly GCF_048515765.1 of Pseudomonas sp. H11T01. Taxonomy (NCBI): domain Bacteria; kingdom Pseudomonadati; phylum Pseudomonadota; class Gammaproteobacteria; order Pseudomonadales; family Pseudomonadaceae; genus Pseudomonas; species Pseudomonas sp. H11T01. The sequence continues at coordinate 66,710 of NZ_JBLYED010000025.1, forward strand.
ATGGCGAGATTTAATCGAGGTGAATTCAGGCCTGAATCGGGTGTAGTTCAAAACTCCACCTCGATCCGAAGAAACAGCCACTAAGAAACCCTTAGGAGACGTTCATCTTTAAGCCTGATGAAGATGACAAGAGCCTGCAAGTCACCCAAAGCCTAAGAGCGCGACATGGATCTACAACACCTGCCTTAAAAACGCCTGAGCCCGCAGATCCTTCGGCGACGCAAAGAATTCGTCAGGCGGGGAATCTTCCAGCAATTTGCCGTGGTCGAAGAACAGCACCCGATCCGCCACTTCCCGGGCGAAGCCCATTTCGTGGGTCACGCAGACCATGGTCATGCCTTCTAGGGCCAGGGTTTTCATCACGTCGAGGACTTCGCCGACCATTTCCGGGTCGAGCGCCGAGGTTGGTTCATCGAACAGCATGACCTTCGGCTCCATGGCCAGCGCTCGGGCTATCGCCACGCGCTGTTGCTGACCGCCGGAGAGGCGTGACGGGAACTCATTGGCCTTCTGTGCGATACCGACCTTTTCCAGCAATGCCCGGGCCTTGGCCTCGCGCTCCTGCTTGCCGCGTTTGCGCACGACTTTCTGCGCCAGGCAGAGGTTTTCCAGCACGGTCATGTGCGGGAACAGGTTGAAATGCTGAAAGACCATGCCAACTTCACGGCGGTAGGCGTTGACGTCGGTTTTCGGGTCGGCCAGCTCCAGGCCGTCGATGCTGACGGAGCCGGAGTCGAACTCTTCCAGGCCATTGAGGCAGCGCAGGAAGGTCGATTTGCCGGAACCGGACGGACCGATCACCACTAGCACTTCGCCTTTCGCCACTTGGGTGGTGACGTTATCTACCGCGCGGACTATTTGCCCACGGGTGTCGAAGACTTTTACCAGATCGCGGACTTCAATCACTTTGCGCGAGCCTCCGCTCAAGCCGGCTGGCGATTTTCGACAGCGGCAGGTTGATCAACAAATACAGGCCCGCCACGCAGAACAGAATCTCGAACGGCGAGAACGAGGTGGTGATGACTTCCCGGCCGCTTTTAAGCAGCTCGGTAATGGCGATTACCGACACCAGCGAGGTGTCTTTCACCAGACTGATGAATTGCCCAGCCAGCGGCGGCAGAACGCGTTTGAAGGCCTGCGGCAGGACCACATGGCGCATCGACTGGCCAGCGCTCAAACCCAGCGAACGCGCGGCCTCGTTCTGGCCACGGGCAATTGACTGCACGCCCGATCGGATGATTTCCGCTACATAGGCGCCAGTGAACAGCGACAGCGCGGCAATCCCGGCGAACTCGCGGGAGAGGTTCAGCACCGTGCCGATAAAGAAGTAGAAAATGAAGATCTGCACCAGCAACGGCGTGCCACGCACCAATTCGACATAGATCGTCGACAGGTCGCGCAGGGTCGGGTTGTTCGACAGCCGGCACAGGCCGGTAGCCAGCCCGATCAGCAGTCCGAGCACACCGGAAACTACCGACAGCCATAAGGTGGTCCACAAGCCCCACAACAGCGGTCCGGCCGCCCAATGGCGGGTGACGCCAATCACATCGCCTTCGGCCACCTCATCGCCATGGGCGACTTGCAGGCTGTTGTCGTCGACAGTCAGGTGCTGCTCGTCACCAGCGTCGTTGCGCAGGGTGACTTCGGCCTTGTCGCCTTTGCGCACCAGTTCGCTGACGGTGGAGATATCCGCCGCTCGCTGGGACTCTTCGGCGTGGTAGGCGAAGTATTGGGGCACGCGGTTCCAGCGCCATTCGTAGGACATCAGCGAGGTGGCGTAGTAAAGCGCGCCGGCCAGACCGATCAGCACCAGCACGGTCAATACGTGCCAGGGCCATTGGGCTTTTTTCTGTTTCATCTATCAGCAAGTTCCGAATTCTGTGTCGCCAGGGAGGCCGTCTTCGCGAGCAAGCTCGCTCCCACAGGGACCGCAGTACCCTTGTGGGAGCGAGCTTGCTCGCGAATGGGGCGGCGCGGTCTAGCTGACCGAGCGCCGTCCGTCAGCCTTACTCCATATCCTTGAGCCAGTCGGTCTCTTTGAACCACTTGTCATGGATGCGATCGTAGGTGCCGTCTTCGTGGATCTGGTGCAGGAAGTTGTTGATGAAGTTGATGCTGTCGTAGTCACCTTTCTTCAGACCGAAGGCCAGCGGCTCGTAGGTAAACGGCTTGTCGAGGAATACCAGCTTGCCGTTACCCACCTTGTTCACCGCTACGACGTTGTATGGCGCGTCGTAGATGAAGGCGTCAGCCTTGCCGTTGACCACGTCGAGCACCGCTTCCTGCTCGTTGTCGTAGCCGTGGTATTTGGCTTTTGAGATCAGCTTTCTGGCGACTATTTCGCCGGTGGTGCCCTGCTTGGAGGTGATGCGGTAGTCGGCGGTGTTCAGGTCTTTATAGGACTTGATGGTGCCTTCCAGTTCCTTGCGGATCAGCAGGGTCTGGCCAACCACGATGAAGGGTTCGCTGAAGTTCAGGCGCAGGTTGCGCTCCTGGGTCAGGGTCATGCCGCTGCCGATCATGTCGAACTTGTCAGTCATCAGGGCCGGGATGATGCCGTCATAACCGGTGGAAACCATTTCCAGTTTGACGCCCATGGCCTTGGCCATGGCTTTGAGCAGGTCGACTTCGAAGCCGATGATCTCGCCGCGCTTGTTGGTCATTTCAAACGGCATGTAAGTCGGATCCATGCCGACTTTCAGCGTGCCGCGCTTGACCGCGTCATCAATGGCACCGGCCTGAGCCGCGTTGACTGCAATCAATGCCGTGACGCCGAGCAACAGCATCGAGAGATACTTCTTCATCATCAAGCCCCCTGAACCTATCTTTTTGAGGCGCGCAAAAAGCAGGTTTTCGTTAGAAAACCGGCAGATACGAACAATAAGTTGTCCGGGCGCACCAATTCGGGGAGCGATCCTAACGCACTCGTTTGTTTGCACAAGGGTTTAGGCAGGATTTGTTGTCGCAGGGACGGCGGGAACGATCAAACCCCACAAACAAAAAACCCCGCTTCTTCTCAGGAGCGGGGTTTTTCATCATGCCGGCTGTGCTTCAGCAGACAGCGGCTTCAACGGTAGTAACGGCGCATGCGGATCGGCTGCGATGGACTGGCGCCAGGCGCTCAGCCACTCGGGATGACCTTCGCTCCAGACCTGCTCATGCAGGCGACCCAGAGCCACCGGATCGCTGAGCAGAGCCAGACGCTCATTGTTGTTGAGCCCCGCAGGGCCAACTTTCAACGCGTGACGCACCCGCTCGACCCGCAACCACTCGATCGGCTCAGCCTGGCCATGACGGGCCGTGGCCAAGGCGCAAGCCAGAGCGTTCTGCTGCGGATCGACCACTGCCCGCACGAAACCTTCTTTCAGCGCATGCCAACGGTTTTCGTGGGTGTACTGATCGGTCGCCAGCAAGGCCTGTGGCGGTGCGTATTCCTCAGGAATCAGGAACAGGCTTTCATCACGGGACTTAAGGCCCAGCCCGACACGGCTGGAGATCACCGAAACCGGGATCGACAGCATCAGCGAACCGACAATCGGCACCAGCCACCAAAGGAAGCTTGGGTTGAGCCAGATCACCAGCAAGGCCCAGAAAAAGCCCAGCAGGGTTTGCGGACCATGGCGACGCACGGCTTCGCTCCAGGGTGTGGAGTCGTCGTCACGTTGCGGGGAGTTCCAGGTCGCGGCCCAACCGAGGAACGCGGCAAGAACGAAGCGCGTGTGGAAAATCATCCGCACCGGCGCCAGCAGCATGGAGAACAGCATCTCCAGCAACATCGACAGGGTGACCTTGAACTTGCCACCGAACTCTTTCGCGCCCTTGGCCCAGATCAGGATGATGCTCAGCAACTTCGGCAGGAACAGCAGCACGATAGTCGTCGAGAACAGCGCAATCGCCTTGTCCGGATGCCATTGCGGCCATAACGGATACAGCTGCCGTGGTTCGAGGAAGTACTGCGGCTCCATCAGCGTGTTGACCGCCAGCAGGGCCGTCGACAACACCAGGAAGAAGAACCATAACGGCGCCGACAGGTAAGACATCACGCCGGTCAGGAACACCGCACGGTGCACCGGGTGCATGCCCTTGACCAGGAACAGCCGGAAGTTCATCAGGTTGCCGTGACACCAACGACGGTCACGCTTGAGTTCGTCCAGCAGGTTAGGTGGCAGTTCTTCATAGCTGCCGGGCAAGTCGTAGGCAATCCACACGCCCCAGCCGGCACGGCGCATCAGCGCAGCTTCGACGAAGTCGTGGGAAAGGATCGCACCCGCGAACGCGCCTTTGCCGGGCAATGGCGCCAAGGCGCAATGCTCGATGAATGGCTTCATGCGGATGATCGCGTTGTGGCCCCAGTAGTGGGATTCACCCAACTGCCAGAAGTGCAAGCCAGCGGTGAACAACGGACCGTATACGCGAGTGGCGAACTGCTGCATGCGTGCATACAGCGTGTCCATGCCCGAGGCACGCGGCGCGGTCTGGATGATCCCGGCGTCCGGTGTGGCTTCCATCAAGCGCACCAGACTGGTCAGGCATTCGCCACTCATCACGCTGTCAGCGTCAAGCACAACCATGTACTTGTAATCACCGCCCCAACGACGGCAGAAGTCATCGAGGTTACCGCTCTTGCGTTTGACCCGACGGCGACGACGGCGATAGAAGATCCGCCCGAAACCTTTGGCCTCACGGCAAACGTCCAGCCAGGCCTGTTGTTCGGCGACGCAGATGTCGCTGTCATTACTGTCGCTGAGGACGAAGAAATCAAAGCGGTCCAGATCGCCGGTCGCCGCGACCGACTCAAAGGTCGCCCGCAGACCCGCGAATACACGCGGCACGTCTTCGTTGCAGATCGGCATCACCAAGGCGGTACGCGCTTCTTTGGCAATCGGCTCGTTACCGGCGCTGGCGCCGGAAATGCGGTATTTGTCATGCCCGGTGAGCAACTCGAGGAAGCCCATCAGTGCAGTCCAGAAGCCCGCCGAAACCCAGCAGAACAGAATCCCGAACAGAATCAGGATGCTGGTTTGCAGCGCGTACGGCAGCACCTGCGTGGCGGTTTGGGACAACGATTGATGCAGGACTTCGTTCAGGTCGACGAAGGACCAGCCCTGGTACGGCATGATGCCTTTCATATACCAGCCGGCGACGATGGTCTGGCCGAGCATCAGTGTCAGCAAGATGTAGCGACGGATCGAGCCAACCGTACGCCAGCGGGCAGCCGGCAGTACGCGCTCATCGCGTGGCGGGGCAGGTGGATTGCTACGCCCGGTCAGACGACGCCAGCCACGCACCAGAATATTGGTGCGCCACGGCTCCGGAACGACCTTGGTCCGCCGAATCGGCGGGGTCGCCTTGAGGCAGACCCGGCCTTCGGCATCGACCGCCAACATCTCGGCCTCCTCCAGCTCTTGCGCAGAGTTCAAGGTCAGACGGCGGCCTACCGAGGCTTGTGCAGCCTCGGCGGGCGCGTCGAAAGCCCCGGACGACAGACGTTCATGCAGCTCACTGAACGATTTGCAGCCCGCCAGTTCCGCGCGCTGCGCATCGCTCATCGGCAGATGCGCCAGATACTCGGCAAGAGTCTCTGGCTGTACTTGGGAATTACTCATCGGCAGGCAACTGGTAGCTCCAGGTCTCGGTCAAGACTTGTTCAGTTTTTACCGAGTCCGGCGTGGCTGGGGTCGCTTCGGCAGCAGCAGGCTGCTTGGCGTCTTGTTCTTTCTTCTGTTTCTCTTGTTTCTCTTGTTTCTCTTGTTTCTCTTGTTTCTCTTGTTTCTCTTGCTGCCTGGCGGCGATCTTCTCGGCCTTGGCAACGGAAGAATTGGCCGTCGCAGCCGAAGCTCTGACCGGCTCTGGGGCAGCAATGTTCTGGACCAGTGCGGCACGCATCTCAGTGGACTTGCTCGGGTCCTTGATCTTCATGCGCAAGGTCAGGCGCCAGCCTTGGGTTTCTGGATTATAGCGAACACTATTTTCCACCAGTTCGGCATTGTCGCCAACGCTGACCTGACTACGAACCGGCGTATCTTCCGGCAGAGCCTTGAGAGACGGGCCTTCGAAGTCCACCAGATAAGCGACGCTGCCGTCCGGCTGACGGATCAGGTTGGACTGCTTTACGTCACCGGTAGAGCGCAGGGTCTGCTGGACCCAGGCGCTATCGGCCGGATGCAATGCAGCTTCGTCAATCGTCCAGTGCAGGCGATAGGCGAAGTCCAGCGGCTGGCCTGGTTCAGGGAGTTTTTCCGGGCTCCAGAAAGCAACGATGTTGTCATTGGTTTCGTCGGCGGTCGGAATCTCCACCAGATCGACAGAACCTTTGCCCCAGTCGCCTTCTGGCTCGATCCAGGCACTTGGGCGCTTGTCGTAGCGGTCGTCGAGGTCTTCGTAGTGGCTGAAGTCCCGACCACGTTGCAGCAGGCCGAAACCACGCGGATTTTCAACCGAGAAGTTGCTCACAGCCAGGTGTTTCGGGTTGTTCAGCGGACGCCAGATCCATTCGCCATTGCCGGCATGAATCGACAGACCGCTGGAGTCGTGCAGTTCGCGACGGTAGTTGAGCACTTTCGACGGCTGGTTGGCGCCGAACAGGAACATGCTGGTCAGCGGTGCAATACCGAGCTTGTTGACCTTGTCACGCAGGAACATCTGCGCCTTGACGTCGACGATGGTGTCGCTGCCCGGACGCAGGATCAGCCGGTAAGCGCCGGTCGCACGTGGCGAATCCAGCAGGGCGTAGATCACCAGATGCTTGTCGGTCGGCTTGGGTTGCTCAATCCAGAACTCGGTGAAGCGCGGAAACTCTTCGCCGGACGGCAGTGCGGTGTCGATGCCCAGGCCGCGTGCGGACAAGCCATAGGTATGACCTTTACCGACGACGCGGAAGTAGCTCGCGCCGAGCATGGTCATGATCTCGTCTTGCTTGTCTGCCTTGTTGATCGGGTACAGCACACGGAAACCGGCATAACCCAGTTGTTCGGTGGCCTTTGGATCGACTTTGAGGTCGCCGAAATCGAAACGACTCGGGTCGTACTTGATCTCTTGAACGTTACTGGCAGTGATTTCGTTGATCTTCACCGGCGTGTCGAAGTGCATGCCCTGGTGATAGAACGACAGCTTGAACGGGGTTTTCTCGTCGGCCCATTCGGCTTTTTCGGTGCGGAAACGAATTTTTTGGTAATCCGCGAATTTCATTTCGCGAAATTCGTTCGGCAGGTTACTGCGCGGGGCTTCGTACTTTTGCCCGGCCAGCTCTTTTGCCTTGGCCGATACATCATCCAGATTGAATGCCCAAAGCTGGCCGGCGCTGAGCAGACAAAGCAGTGCTGAGCCCGTCACCAGTGCGTTTCGTAACCGTTTGGCAGACAATTTTGGTGCATTACAGGGACTAACAATCACGAGCAACCCTCGCCGAAAACAGATCAAAAACCAACGGCTAGCAAGCAGTCTGTGTGGCCAGTTTTGTTAGCCTATTTCGGTGCCAGGAAGCCAGATACTGCGTTGCTGCTCCTCGCCATAGCGGGCTATGACTCGTCGCAGCGCCTTGTCTCTGACTCCCTGGCCCTCGAAATATTGCTAACAAAACTGACCGTACAGACCGCTCATGCCAGGTTGGCGAGCATTATTCCGACTCCGATGGGGCTAAATGATTCCCCAAACGGTCCCGGACAAGTCTCTACCTAAGTCAAAATGGACCAACGAACGCTGATCCCCGTAGCGCGCGATTATCTAGTAGGCCGCGTTACAACGCATCAGGGGTAACAAAGTATTTATCGCGGAAACCCTCTGTTTTCGGCTAAAAAAGGCTTAAAAAGATGTTTCAAGCGCTTTCAGGTCTGTAACAGGAAGGTTACCGGGCCATCATTGACCAAATGCACCTGCATGTCCGCGCCAAATATCCCTGATGCCACATTGCCATGCAACTGTTGCGCCCGTGCAACTAAATAGTCAAAAAGCTCTTCACCCAACGCAGGAGTCGCGGCTGTGGAAAAGCTCGGGCGCAAACCGCTTTTGGTGTCGGCTGCCAGAGTGAACTGCGACACCAGCAACAAACCGCCACCGACATCGGCCAAAGACAGGTTCATCTTGCCCTCAGCATCACTGAATACCCGATAGTTAAGCAGCTTATTCAGCAATTTGTCGGCGTTGGCCCGCGTGTCCTCGGGTTCGACTGCCACCAGCACCAGCAACCCCTGGTCGACCGCGCCAACACTCTCCCCCGCCACTTCGACTCGCGCGCCACGCACGCGTTGTAGCAGGCCCTTCATGCTTCTTCAGGCGGCAGGTCGAGCAAGCGCCGGGCCATGTGGCTGGCCGCGCGCACCAGCGCATCGGTAATTCCAGGTTCGGACGCCGCGTGACCGGCATCGCGAATGACCTGCAGCTCGCTGTTGGGCCAAGCCTGATGCAGCTCCCAGGCGTTATCCAGCGGGCAGATCACATCGTAACGACCATGGATGATCACACCCGGTAAATGGGCGATCTTCTGCATGTCGCGAATCAGCTGATTGGGCTCAAGGAAGGCATTGTTAGTGAAGTAGTGGCATTCGATCCGGGCAATCGACAACGCACGCTGCGGCTCGGAGAAGCGCTCAACGACCATCGGGTTGGGGCGCAAGGTTGCAGTACGACCTTCCCACGTCGACCAGGCTTTGGCCGCGTGCATCTGGGCGATCTGGTCGTTACCGGTCAGGCGCTTGTGGAAAGCCGTGAGCAAATCATTGCGCTCATCCAGCGGTATCGGTGCCACATAGTCCTGCCAGTAATCCGGAAACAGTCGGCTGGCACCGGCCTGGTAGAACCATTCGATCTCTTGCGGACGGCAGAGGAAGATCCCCCGCAGGATCAACCCGTGGACCCGCTCCGGGTGAGTTTGCGCGTAGGCCAGCGCCAGGGTCGAACCCCAGGAGCCACCGAACAGCACCCATTTTTCGATGCCCAGGTGCTGGCGAATCCGCTCAAGGTCGGCGACCAGATCCCAGGTAGTGTTGTTTTCAAGGCTGGCGTGAGGCGTCGAACGACCGCAACCGCGCTGATCGAAGGTGACAATGCGATACAGGTTCGGATCGAAGTAACAGCGACTCTGCGCATCGCATCCGGCGCCGGGGCCGCCGTGAATGAACACTACCGGCAAACCTTTCGGTGAACCGCTTTCGTCGACGTACAGCGTGTGAGTTTCATCGACGGCCAGATCGTGCCGGGCGTGGGGTTTGATCTGCGGGAACAAAGTCTGCATTGCGCGCTCCGTAAGGGGTCGAGGTCATCCCTGTGGGGACTTCTATTATTCTGCCGTCCGGCATCATAAACCCGAATGGTGCAATGAGCATGTTCTTGGAGAAATTGGGGGGGGCTTCAGGATCACGACGACCCCGACCGAAGGCGGACGCAGAGCGTCCGTTGAGGCATTCCCACGCAGAGCGTGGGAACGATCTTTCATACTATTCGCTATAACGCTTCTGCGCCCAATCCAGCAGCCCTTGCAGCAATTCCTTGAGTACGACCTGAGTCGGCGCAGCCAGATCAGGGCGATAACGGAATGGCTCGATCTCTTCCATGTAAGTGCGTTGCCCTAGCTCAAGCTGCACCGCATGGATGTTTTCGGCCGGGTTGCCGTAATGCCGGGTGATGTGGCCGCCTTTGAAGCGACCATTCAGCACATGGCTGTAGTCCGTGTGCCGGGCGCAGATGGCTTCCAGCTGGCTGGCCAGTTGCGGATCGCAGCTGGCACCATTGAAGGTGCCAAGGTTGAAGTCCGGCAGTTGCCCTTCGAACAGGTGCGGGATCACTGAGCGGATCGAATGCGCGTCGAACAGCAGCGCATAACCGAATTCGGCCTTCAGCCGTGCCAGTTCTTGTTGCAAGGTGCTGTGATACGGTGTCCAGACCTGCTCGAGATAACGGGCGCGTTCCTCGGCAGATGGCTCCAGCCCTTCGCGGAACAACGGCACGCCGTCGAACAGCGTCGCCGGATACAAACCGGTGGTGGCGCCGACATACAAAGGCTTGTCGTCGGAAGGCCGGTTAAGGTCGATGACGAACCGCGAGTACTCGGCCGCCAGGGTGCTGGCACCCAACGCTTGAGCGAACTCATAGAGCTGCGGGATATGCCAGTCGGTATCCGGCAGGCTTTGCGCCTCAGGAATCAGCCCGGCTTCTACCGCAGGCGTCAGGCGCAGGCCGGCATGGGGCATGCTGATCAGCAACGGCACCCGGCCTTGTTTGAAGTTCAGAACCTTATCCACAGCCATTCTCCTAAATCGTGACTTCGACGCCGTGACGCACGACGCGTTTATCCAGATCGCCGCCCAGCCAATACGCCAGGTCCGCCGGACGATCAATCTGCCAGGCGACGAAATCCGCCACCTTGCCGACTTCCAGCGAGCCATGGGTTGTGTCCATGCCGAGCGCTGTAGCCGCATGAATGGTCGCACCGGCCAAGGCCTCTTCCGGGGTCATACGGAAACAGGTGCAGGCCATGTTCAGCATCAGCCGCACCGACAACGCCGGCGAGGTGCCTGGGTTGAGGTCGCTGGCGATGGCAATTTTTACGCCGTGCTTGCGCAAGGCTTCCATCGGCGGCAATTGGGTTTCGCGCAGGAAGTAAAACGCTCCCGGCAGCAAGACCGCGACGGTGCCGGACTTGGCCATGGCGATAGCGTCGTCTTCGGTCATGAACTCCAGATGGTCGGCCGACAACGCGTGATAACGCGCCGCCAGACTCGAGCCATGCAGGGACGACAGTTGCTCGGCGTGCAGTTTCACCGGCAAACCGAGGTTCTGCGCGGCGATGAACACCCGCTCGACCTGAGCAGGAGAAAACGCCAGGTATTCGCAAAACGCGTCCACCGCATCCACTAGCCCTTCAGCGGCCAGCGCCGGGAGCATTTCGCTGCAGATGTGATCGATGTAATCGTCAGCGCGATCCGCGTATTCCGGCGGCAAGGCGTGAGCGGCCAGGCAGGTGCTGCGCACGCTGACCGGCAACTCGGCACCAAGACGACGGACCACTCGCAGAATCTTGCGTTCACTGGCCAGGTCCAGGCCATAGCCAGACTTGATCTCGACGCTGGTGACGCCGTCGCGCAGCAAGCTCTTCAAGCGTTTATGCGCGCTGGCGAACAATTCGTCCTCGCTGGCGGCCCGAGTCGCGCGCACGGTGCTGGCGATGCCACCACCGGCCGCGGCGATTTCAGCATAGCTCACGCCTTGCAGACGCTGCTCGAACTCGCCACTGCGATTGCCGCCGAACACCGTATGGGTGTGGCAGTCGATCAGCCCCGGGGTGACCCAGGCTCCGGCGAGGTCGTGCACCTCAGGGTATTCGCCAGCCGGCAGTTCACTGCGCGGGCCGATCCACTCTATGTGCGCTCCTGACGTCACGATGGCGGCATCCTCGATGATCGAGTAGTTGCCCTGCGCCATGCTTGCGACGTGGCAGTGTTGCCAGAGAGTTTTCATCCGAGGCCTCCGTTAAGTTATCGATGGGACAAAGAAAGATCGCGGGACACCTGTGCCGCCTGCCCTGCCGCGGGTTTGACCCACATCAGGTAAGCGATCACCAACAGGGCAATCCACACCACGCCGACGATCAAGGCTGCTTGAGTGTCCGGGAAATAGCCCAGCACACCGAAGATAAACACCATGAACGCAATCGCCGCTATCGGCGCATACGGCCAGAAGGGCACCGGGAACTTCAGCTGCGCGACTTCATCCGGGCTCATCGAGCGACGCATGGCCACCTGAGTGACCAGAATCATCAACCAGACCCAGACCGTGGCGAAGGTCGCAATCGATGCGATCAGCATGAACACGTTTTCCGGAATCAGGTAGTTCAGCAGCACACCACCAAGCAAGGCTGCGCTCATGACCACCACGGTCATCCATGGCACGCCATGGCGCGACAACTGGCCAAAGCCCTTTGGCGCCTGACCTTGCTGGGCCAGACCGTACATCATGCGGCCGGCACCAAAGATGTCACTGTTGATGGCCGAGACCGCCGCCGAGATCACCACGATATTGAGGATGGTCGCCGCCGAACTGATGCCCAGGTTGTCGAAAATCTGCACGAACGGGCTGCCCTGGCTACCGATTTGCTGCCATGGGTAGATAGACATCAATACGAACAGAGTCAGCACGTAGAACAGTAGAATCCGCAGGGGAACGGCGTTGATCGCCTTGGGCAGAACATGCTGCGGGTCTTTCGCTTCACCGGCGGTCACGCCGATGATTTCGATGCCGCCGAACGCAAACATCACCACGGCAAACGAGGCGATCAGGCCACCGACACCGTTTGGCATAAAGCCGCCATGGCTCCAGAGGTTGCTGATGCCGGTGTCCGCGCCAGGTGTGGCCGTACTGATTCCGAACAGCATGATGCCGAAACCACCGAGGATCATCGCGACAATGGCTGCAACTTTGAGCAGCGACAGCCAGAACTCCATTTCACCGAAGACTTTGACGTTGCACAGGTTCAGGCCACCGATCACCGACACAATGCCGAGCACCCAGATCCAGCGCGCGACTTCCGGAAACCAGAAGCCCATATAGATGCCGAATGCGGTGACATCGGCCATGCCGACGATGACCATCTCAAACGCGTAAGTCCAACCGAGAATAAAGCCCGCCATCGGTCCCAGGTAAGTGCTGGCGTACTGGCCGAAAGAGCCGGAAACAGGGTTATGCACAGCCATCTCACCGAGGGCGCGCATGACCATGAACACCGCCGCGCCACCAATCAGGTACGCCAGCAATACCGCAGGACCGGCCATTTGAATGGCCGAAGCAGAACCGTAAAACAGCCCGGTGCCGATCGCCGACCCCAGTGCCATGAAGCGAATATGTCGAGCCGATAGCCCGCGTTTCAAGCCTTTTGCTTGCTGTTGCATTTCTCGTCCTTAATTATTTTTGTCGGAAAAGATCGTTCCCACGCTCCTGCGTGGGAATGCCTCAATGGACGCTCTGCGTCCGCTCTTGTGACGCAGAGCGTCACGGGCTGCATTCCCACGCAGAGCGTGGGAACGATCAGCACGATCAGAGGCTAGGCAGCAACTTCGCCAACACCAGCTCGTTCAAGCAACGCGAAGCCAGCAGCTCGCTCGCTGCGTTGATGTCCGGAGCGAAGAAGCGGTCTTTCTCGTAGAACGGTACTTTGCTGCGCAGGATGCCACGGGCTTTTTCGAGCTTGGCCGACGTCTTCAGACCGTCGCGCAGGTCCAGGCCCTGGCAGGCAGCGAGCCATTCTACAGCGAGAACACCACGGGTGTTTTCGGCCATTTCCCAGAGACGCTTACCGGCGGCAGGGGCCATGGAAACGTGGTCTTCCTGGTTGGCGGAAGTCGGCAGGCTGTCCACCGAGTGCGGGTGCGACAGTGCTTTGTTTTCGCTGGCCAATGCCGCAGCAGTCACCTGAGCGATCATGAAACCGGAGTTAACCCCGCCGTTGGCCACCAGGAATGGCGGCAATTGCGACATGTGCTTGTCCATCATCAGCGAGATACGGCGTTCGCTCAGCGAGCCGATTTCAGCAATGGCCAGCGCCATGTTGTCAGCGGCCATGGCCACAGGTTCGGCGTGGAAGTTACCGCCGGAGATCACGTCGCCTTCAGCGGCGAACACCAACGGGTTATCCGACACGGCGTTGGCTTCGATGCTCAGCACTTCGGCCGCCTGACGGAACTGAGTCAGGCAAGCACCCATGACTTGCGGCTGGCAGCGCAGGGAGTACGGGTCCTGAACCTTTTCGCAGTTCTGGTGGGAGTCGGAGACTTGGCTGCTCTCACCCAGCAGATCGCGATAAGCGGCAGCCGCGTCGATCTGACCGCGCTGACCGCGAGCGTCGTGAATACGAGCGTCGAACGGCGAGCGCGAGCCCAGCACCGCTTCAACGGTCAGACCGCCAAGAGCCAGGGCGCCAGCGAACAGGTCTTCGCCTTCAAACAAGCCACGCAGCGCGTAAGCGGTGGAAACCTGAGTACCGTTAAGCAGCGCCAGACCTTCTTTGGCAGCCAGTGTCAGCGGCTCCAGACCGGCTTGCTTCAACGCGCTCACAGCGTCCAGCCATTCACCTTTGTAGCGGGCTTTGCCTTCGCCCAGCAGGACCAACGACATGTGGGCCAGTGGCGCCAGGTCGCCGGAAGCACCGACCGAACCTTTGAGTGGAATATGCGGGTAAACCTCGGCATTGATCAGTGCAATCAGCGCATCGATCACCTGACGACGGATACCGGAGAAACCACGGCTCAGGCTGTTGACCTTGAGCACCATGACCAGTCGCACCAGCGCGTCGCTGATCGGCTCGCCGACGCCGGCTGCGTGGGACAGCACCAGCGAACGCTGGAGGTTTTCCAGGTCTTCGCTGGCGATGCGAGTCGAGGCCAGCAGACCAAAACCGGTGTTGATGCCGTAAGCGGTGCGGTTTTCGGCGAGGATTTGTTCCACGCAGGCAACGCTGGCTTCAATCTGAGCCGAGGCGCTGTCGTCCAGGCTGATGGTTACTGGCTGCTGGTAGACAGCACGCAGTTGGGCAAGGGTCAATTGGCCAGGAATAAGGTTTAGCGCAGTCACATTTATGCTCCTTTTGAGAGTTTTACTAACTAGCCAGTCGCTCCGGATGATTCCGTTGTCCGTCGCTTCCCGCTTTATAAGGGGGTGGCGCCTTGGCACGCTGGCTTTTGTGGAAATCGGTTTCAGTGCAGATTCGGTAAAACGGTTTGCAGCAATGTCGGGGCTTTCAAAACGCTTGCTGCGCTGGCGATATCTGGCGCCAGCCAACGGTCCTGGTCGTAGGCAGGAACGTGCTCACGCAACAGTCTCCACGCGGCGTCGGTACCCGCGCCGAAGCGCTGTTCCTTGAGAAACTCAAAGGCCTGAGCGGCCAACAGGTACTCAATGGCGAGGATCTGTGTGCAGTTCTCCAACGCCCGATGCAGCTTCAGTGCAGCGTTGGTGCCCAGGCTCAGATGGTCTTCCTGCAGGCCCGAGGTGACGTAGTTGTCGAGCACCGCCGGTTGCGCCAACTGGCGGTTTTCCGCACACAGCGAAGCGGCAACGTATTGGGCGATCATCATCCCCGAATTGACACCTGGGTTGCTCACCAGAAACGCTGGCAAGCCGCTGACGTGCGGGTTGATCAGGCGGTCCAGACGACGCTCGGCAATCGAACCGATTTCCGCCATGGCAATCGCCAGCAGGTCAGCCGCCAGAGCCACCGACTGACCGTGCGGGTTGGCCTGGGACATTACCCGGTAGTTATCCGGCGTGCCCAACAGCAGCGGGTTGTCGGTGGTGGAGTTGAGTTCGGTTTCGATCTGCCGGGTGGCGTGATCAAGTTGATCACGGGCCGCGCCATGCACTTGCGGGATCGAGCGGATGCTCAAGGCATCCTGAGTACGAATGCCTTTGCTGCTGGCGATCACTTCACTGCCGTCGAGCAGGCTGCGCAGGTTGATGCCGACCTGTTGCATCCCCGGATGCGGCTTGAGGGCGATGATTTCAGCATCGAACGCGTCGATCTGGCCACGCTGGGCTTCGAAGCTCATGGCGCCAATTACGTCGGCCCATTGGATCAATCGGGTCGCGTCAGCCAGGGCCAGACAGCTCAGGCCAGTCATACACGGCGTGCCGTTGACCAGGCACAGTCCGTCTTTTGCGCCGAGCTGCACAGGCTTCAAACCTTCCTCAGCCAAGGCTTGCTGAGCCGAGACAACCTGACCGCGATAACTGACCTGGCCGACACCGAGCAGACAGATGCCGATATGCGCCATGTGGGTCAAATAACCCACCGAGCCCTGGGACGGCACTTGCGGAGTGATGCCATGGTTGAGCAAGGCCAGCAGCGCTTCGACTACCTGCCGGTGCAGGCCGGATTTACCGTGGCTGTAATTGATGATCGCCGCGCACATGATCGACCGCGTCTGCTCGTCGGTCAGCGGTGCACCGACGCCACAAGCGTGACTGAGCAAGGTATTGCGCGACAGCTGGCTCAGTTGCTCGCCTTGCAGCGAGACATTGCACAGCGCACCCAAACCGGTATTGACGCCATAGGCGCGCTCGCCGCTGGTGACAATGCGCTGGACGATGGCCTGAGCATTGTCGATCCGCGCCCAGACTTGAGCCGACAGTTCAAGCACAGCACCCTGCCGTGCGACTGCGACCACATCCTGCCAGCGCAACGGGGCGTCGGCGATAACGATTTTTTCAGCCTGTGACATTTTCAACCCCATTCTTATGACCTGAATATCTATGCAGCTTTACCGGCACTATCGCGAGCAAGCCCGCTCCCACATTAGATCGGCGTCAAACACCGGTACTGGGCACACCGAAAATCCAGTGTGGGAGCGGGCTTGCTCGCGATGAGGCCCGCACAATCACCGAAAATCTCTCAAACCGTCGCAGCACGACGCTGAACGAAACGATCCACATATTCGTCGGCAGGCGAATGGAGGATTTCTTTCGGCGTACCGACCTGTATCAACCGGCCGTCCTTGAGAATCGCGATGCGGTTGCCAATGCGCACGGCTTCGTCGAGGTCGTGGGTGATGAACACGATGGTCTTGTGCAGCGTCTTTTGCAGCTCGAGCAACTGGTCCTGCATCTCGGCGCGAATCAGCGGATCGAGGGCACTGAACGCTTCATCCATCAGGATGATGTCGGTGTCCGCTGCCAACGCGCGGGCCAGGCCCACGCGCTGACGCATGCCACCCGACAGCTGATGCGGGTATTTGTTTTCGTAGCCCTTGAGGCCCACGGTGTTGATCCAGTGCAGCGCGCGTTCGGCGCACACTTCCTTGGTCTCGCCACGGACCTTCAGGCCATAGGCGACGTTGTCGAGCACACTCTTGTGGGGCAACAGGCCGAAGCTCTGGAACACCATGCTGATTTTGTGCCGACGGAATTCGCGCAGGGCTTCCATGTCGTATTGCAGGATGTCCACGCCGTCCACCAGGATCGCGCCGCTGGTCGGATCGATCAGGCGGTTGAAGTGGCGCACCAGGGTCGATTTACCGGAACCGGACAGGCCCATGATCACGAAGATCTCGCCGGTGCCGATAGACAGCGACAGATCGTTCACGCCGACCACGCAGCCGGTCTCGGCCAGCACCTGATCCTTGCTCTTTTTCTGGCGAATCATCTCCAGCGCGTCCTTGGAACGGGCGCCGAAAATCTTGAAGACGTTTTTGACTTCGATTTTGCTGATGGCTGCGTTACTCATTTGTTCACCTCATGCCGTGGCCGACCGTAGGCCTGAGTAATGCGGTCGATGACCACTGCGAGAATCACGATCGCCAGACCGGCTTCAAGGCCGCGACCGACGTTGAGGGTCTGGATACCCACCAATACATCTTCACCCAGGCCACGGGCACCGATCATCGAGGCAATTACTACCATCGACAGCGCCATCATGGTGGTCTGGTTGATCCCGGCCATGATGCTCGGCATGGCCAGCGGCAGTTGCACGCCGAACAGTTGCTGCATGCGGTTGGCGCCGAAAGCGTTAATCGCTTCCATCACTTCGCCGTCGACCTGACGAATGCCCAGATCAGTCAGACGAATCAGCGGCGGTGCGGCGTAGATCACGGTGGCGAAAATCGCCGGAACCTTGCCCAAACCGAACAGCATCAGCACCGGAATCAGGTACACGAAGCTCGGCATGGTCTGCATGATGTCCAGCAGCGGCATCAGGAACGAGCGCAGGCGATTGCTGCGCGCCGACAGAATGCCCAACGGAATGCCGATCAATACCGAGATCACCGTCGCCACCATCATCAGCGCCAACGTCTGCATCAGTTTGTCCCAGAGGCCAACCGCACCCACCAGAAACAACAAGCCGACGATCACGGCGGTGGTCACCACTTTACGGGTGGCGTGCCAGGCAATACCGGCGACGATTGCCAGCATCAGCCACCAGGGCGCCGCACGCAGCAGGCCTTCGAGATTGACGATGGCCCAGAGCAGGGTGTCGGAGATCTGCCGGAACACGTCACCGTAGTTGGTGACCAGCGAATCGACCCAACCGTTGACCCAGTCGGCGATGGAAAATGTGAAGTTTTCGGGAAACATAAGGTGCTCTCGATCAAGTGGTTGAGGAGGAACTCCCGGCTGACCTTACGGCCAACCGGGATGATTCAACCTACAAAGCCGCGTCGATTTTCTTGGCTGCGTCGTCGCTCACCCACGCGTGCCAGACTTCAGGATGTTCCTTGAGGAAGATCTTCGCCAGCTTCGGCGATTCGATACGTTCCTTGGTCATGCGCCCCAGGTTCTGGTTGAGCAGGTCGATAGGCAGGTTGACCTTCTCCAGCACTGCGACCAGTTCCGGTGCTTGTTCGTGGAACGTCTTGGACAAGCCGACCTTGATGGTCACGCTCTTGTCCACGCCCGGTTTCTCTTCCAGCTTCACCAGATCCACCTGGCCCATCAACGGGGTTGGCGACCAGTAGTAAAACAGGATCGGCTCGCCGCGCTTGTAGCTGGAAAGAACGGCCGCGTCCAGCGCCGGGCCAGTGCCTGGGCGGAAGTTGGTGTAGGTGCTTTCCAGACCGTAGCTTTTGAGCATATTGCTGTTGTCCAGTTCACAGGTCCAGCCGGCCGGGCAGTTGTAGAAACGGCCCTTGCTTGGCTCTTCCTGATCTTTGAACACTGCAGCGTATTTGCCGAGATCGGAGATGTTTTTCAGGCCCGGAGCCTTGGCTTCCAGTTTACGCTTGGCGTCGCCTTCAACCACATAGCGCGGCACGTACCAGCCTTCAACCGCACCAACCACTGGCGCGCCGACACCGACGACTTTGCCGGCCTTCTCAGCCTTGTTCCAGACTTCGCTGCGGCCTACCCACTCCTCGGCGAAAATCTGAATATCGTTGCTGCTCAAGGCGTTTTCCATGGTGATGGAGTTGCCCGGCAGACTGTCAGTTTTGCAGTCGTAGCCTTTTTCCAGCACGACCTGCAGCACGTCAGTGAGCAGCATGGCGCTTTCCCAGTTCAACCCGGCGAATTTCACCGGTTTGCCCGATTCGCACCAACCAGCAGCCTGAGTGGCGCCGGCACTGGCGAGCACACCCAAGGAAAGCATAGTGGTCAGCAGAGTCTTATTCATCTTCATTGTGTGACGCTCCCAAACATGAAATGGATTACGGCAGTCAAGAGGCATCCAGCCCTTTCCACGTCCATTCAAGGTCTATACCGCAGCAGCGCGGCCTGCCCCACTCAGCTTTTGCTCGATGACCGCGCCCTGCTCTATCGGCAGGATGAGGCGGTCGGGTACGGCGCCATGCCACTTCTTGGCCGCCAGGTAATACATCCCGGCAGGTACCACCAGACCGATGATCCAGGAGATATCGGTATCACCGAGGCTCGCGACCAATGGACCGGTGTAGAAGTGCGTGGAAATGAACGGCATTTGAATCAACACGCCGACCACATAAATGCTGATGCCCATAATGTTCCAGCGCCCGTAACGACCGTCCGGGTTGGACAGCGCCGGGATGTCATAACGCTCTTTGGTAATGCAGTAGAAGTCCACCAGATTGATCGCGCTCCACGGCGTGAAGAACGCCAACAGGAACAGGATGAACGCGGAGAATTCTTTGAGGAACGAGTCCTTGCCGAGCAACGCCAGCAAGGTAGCGATCACGACCACGGCGAAGATGTACAGCAGGCGAACCGTGCTGGAAATCTGCCGGCTGCCGCGAAAGCCACTAATAATGGTGGCAATCGACATGAAGCTGCCGTAGGCGTTCAGCGTGGTGACGGTCACCTTGCCAAAGGCCACCGCAAAGTACAGCAGGGCCGCGACGATGCCGGTACCGCCAAGACTGACGATGAACGACACTTCGTGATGGGCGAACTGCGAACCGGCCAGTGCCGCCGCGAACACCCCGAAGACCATCGAGGTCTGCGCGCCGATCATCGAACCCAGGCCCACCGCCCAGAACGTTTTTGACGCCGAGGTCGTGCGCGGCAGGTAACGCGAGTAGTCCGCGACATACGGACCAAAAGCAATCTGCCAGGACGCTGACAGCGAAATCGCCAACAGGAAGCTGCTCAGGGAGAAATGCTTGTTACCCAACAGCGCGCCGATATCGTTGCCGGCTAGCAGTTTGTAGAACAGGTAAGCGAACGCGATCACACCCAGCACACTGGCCACCCGGCCAATCCCGTGAATGACCCGATAGCCGAAGATGGTCAGGACCACGATCAAACCGGCAAAGGTCACGATCCCGATCCAGTCATCGACGTTCAGCAACTGGGCAATCGCCTGCCCCGCCAACAGCGAACCGCTGGCAGAAAAACCGATGTACATCAGGCACACCAGCACCAGCGGGATCACCGCGCCATACACGCCAAACTGCACGCGGCTGGAGATCATCTGCGGCAAACCCAGTTGCGGGCCTTGCGCCGCATGCAGCGCCATCACACCGCCGCCGAGCAATTGCCCGATCAGCAGACCAATCAACGACCAAAACACATCCCCACCGAGCACCACCGCCAACGCACCGGTCACAATCGCGGTGATTTGCAGGTTGGCACCCAACCACAGGGTGAATTGACTGAACAGACGACCGTGTCTTTCCGCTTCCGGTATGTAGTCGATCGAACGCTTCTCGATCAACGGTTTACTGCTTGCACGATTGTCATTAACAGCCATTACTCAACCTCTGTGGATTGTTCCAGGATTCGTCTGTTTTGCATTGGGCCGCCCATCCCTGGCGGCCCCCTTATCAGCCAGTAATCATCGGCAGGTTCAGGCCTTGCTCGTTGGCGCAGTCGATCGCGATCTGATAACCGGCATCGGCGTGACGCATAACGCCAGTGGCCGGGTCGTTGTGCAGCACGCGAGCGATACGCTCGGCCGCTTCGTCAGTACCGTCGCAGACAATCACCATGCCCGAATGCTGGGAGAAGCCCATGCCGACGCCGCCGCCGTGGTGCAGGGAAA
>NZ_JBLYED010000026.1:0-84485 GCF_048515765.1 Pseudomonas sp. H11T01
GCGTCAATTGATGGCATTGATGGGCTGAAAGGCCCTTTTTTCCTGAGCACCTCAGAAAAACAAATGCCCCGACAAGTCGGGGCATTTGTTTTTTGGCCTTGGCCGGCTGTGTTTTCACACAGTCTGTTCAGGTGCCGTTTTTTTTTAGACCATCGCGGTTGTCAGCTAATGGACTGAGGCTTGGCAACCACCACCGGTTCTTCGTCCTTACGCAGAACCGGCAGCTCCAGCCGCCCTCGCCCATAGAACGCCAACGCCGTCAGCAAGCAGGCAAGCCAAACGAAGATCCCCGCCCAAAAGGTGTGGGACATGTAGTGCCAACCCTGCAGAACCCGGGTAGTGCCGTAGACGAAACCGAGCAACAGCGAGCCATACAGAATGGCTTTGGAATGGCGCCAGCGATAACGACGAGCCACAAAGTACAAGGCGAGCATGGTGAAGCCACCCGAAGCATGACCGCCCGGCCAGCAGCGTCCCTCGCCTGCGACCTTCAACAGGTCAAAATTCTCGTACCACTCTTTATGTTCGATTTTCCCGGCGTACTGGGTGGTTTCAACCGGGCAATACACGCTGGTATGGCCTTTCAAATAGTGGATGACGCCGGTACAGATGGAAAAAGCGAACACGATGAACAGGAAGTCCCGACGGTGTTTTGTCGCAAACCTGAGCAGCGGAGCGACTCGGATCTTTTCCAGGTACGCGATCAGTTTGACGTGTTTGTCGGCCTTCAGTCGCGGCCAGAGGAATGACAACAACGCGCCGATAATCGCCGCCTCGCCTGTCCAGTTCGGAATGATTCGCGCCCATTTATGGGTGATTTTTTCGAAGAGTTGAACATTATCCAGCGGAAACATTTGCGTCGCCGGATCATAAAAAAGATCACTGAAGGCAATGTCTATTTTTGTCATATCAAACAACAAAAACACCACTGCAGCGCAAATAAGCGGGATACCGAAATTCACCCAATAAAATCGGTAGCGAGAAGAGGTCAGCATCTTTTTTCCTGGTTGAAGAGACAAATCCGTCTCTTTTATTTGAGAGCGACTGAAGGCCAATCGGCGGCTTCAACGAACCCGAGCATCTGAGGTTTTCCAGCAATACCTGCGGTTGAAACAAACAGCGATGCGCCATAGCCCTGCGTCGACGTCGAAAATTTCATTTCTTTTTCGAGTTCCGCCATGCACTCGCTGTGCGTCACCAGAATCAGGTTTCGGCCGGCAACCTTATGGCTGAGGGCATCGGTAAGCATGCGGCCTTTGCAGTTGATTAGCCACTCCTGGGCTGCGCTGACCTTATTGAACATATAAGAAGACGACTGCACCGCACGGGTCAAAGGGCTGTTGTAGATGTCGGCCTTGTCCAGGCCCATGTGTTGAAACTGCGCACCGATCGCCATGGCGACGCTACGGGAGCGCTCGGTAATACCGTCGGCGCTGTCCAGGCAGGCCGCTTTGGAGTGGTCACAACGCTCGACGTGACGAATCAGCACGATCATGTCGCCCTTGGCCCACCCCTCTCGCAGCAGCGCCAGTCCCGAAGCATTGCCATGGGCTAGATCAGGCACTGCCGCCGGCCTTAAAAGAAAAACAGTCAAGGCAATAACAAACAACGCAGACAGCAGCACAGCGGCCACTTTTCTGTAGTTCGTACTGCCATTCAAGCCCAGAGAGCGCTTGATGCCAATCAGATCGAGTCTTAATTCCACGATCAAGCCGCCCCTTTATAAAGATGTATTAACAAGCCGCGCGGGGCATACAAAGCAGTAATGACAGCTGCGCGATGAGAACGAGTGCCCACCGATCGGGCACACGAGCGAGAGCAAACCTAGAGAGAGTGACGTAGGGGAGCGGTGAAATGAATGTGAAAAAAAGCTTAAAGGGACGAGAGAGCTCGAAAAACCGTTTCAGCTCTCGCGTTTGCTGCCGATACATCCCCACACCTTGCTGGCTCAAAAAACAACAATCTTCCAGCCTACTGACGATCAACACGCGCAACGTTCCTGGAGGAATTTGATGAATAGCTGGTTCGGCAATATCAGCGTCAACCTGAAACTGGGCCTGGGTTTCGGCCTGGTACTGGCGCTCACCATGATCCTGGCTCTCACTGGCTGGACCAGCCTGGGCGGGCTGATCGATCGCAGCAACTGGATGAGCGACATCACTCAGTTGAACGCCGGCTTGACCAAACTGCGCGTCAGTCGTTTGCAGTACATGTTGACCAATGGCGACGAGACCGCCGCACAAAATGTGCAAACCACCCTCGATGGTTT
The DNA here is from genome assembly GCF_048515765.1 of Pseudomonas sp. H11T01. Classification (NCBI taxonomy): domain Bacteria; kingdom Pseudomonadati; phylum Pseudomonadota; class Gammaproteobacteria; order Pseudomonadales; family Pseudomonadaceae; genus Pseudomonas; species Pseudomonas sp. H11T01. Next base: position 2,270 of record NZ_JBLYED010000026.1, read on the forward strand.
CGTTGCCCAGCAACAATCGCTGCTCAATAGTTTCAAAAGCCCGGAAAACCTCAAGCTGCTCAAAGAGCAAAGCGCGACCATCAGCGCTTACCAGCAATCACTGAACAAAATGCGTAGCGCCTACCGCGCCGGCAACGCCGCTCGCCAGACCATGGGTGACAACGCCGAAACCGCCAACACGCTGATCACCACGATCAACACCCTCGTGCAGCAAATGCCCTTGAGCGACCAACGCTTCGAGCAGTTCCAGGCCATCACCCAGGCTAAGGAAGACTTCCAGCTCGCCCGTTATGAAGTGCGCGGCTATACCGGCAATACCAACGCCGAGAACGAACACAAAGCCATAGCCCAACTGGACGCGGCCATCGCTAGCCTGAAACAACTCAACACGCTTTTTGCCGACACGCAGCAAGACGCCCTGCGCCAGCTGGAAAGCGCACTGTCCGGTTATCGCAGCGCGTTGCTGGCCTATAAAGCGGCGAATAGCGACGCGGTTCAGGCCCGCAAGGAAATGACCGACCAAGGCAATGACATCGTTGCCCGCAGCGATGAACTGTACCAGATTCAGCTGGACCGTCGTGACGCCGAAAGCGCCCGGGCCCGTAGCCTGCAACTGATCAGCACCCTGCTGGCGTTGCTGGTTGGCATTCTGGCGGCGGTGATCATCACTCGCCAGATCACCCGTCCGCTGCGCGAAACCCTGGCCGTGGTCGAGCGCATCGCCTCGGGCGACCTGACCCACGATGTGCGCGTCACCCGCCGCGACGAACTCGGTGTGTTGCAGCAAGGCATTGCGCGCATGGGCGTGACCTTGCGTGATCTGATCAGCGGCATTCGCGATGGCGTCACGCAGATCGCCAGCGCCGCCGAGGAGCTGTCTGCTGTCACTGAAGAAACCAGCGCCGGGGTCAACAGTCAGAAGATCGAGACTGATCAGGTTGCCACCGCCATGCACGAAATGACCGCCACCGTGCAGGAAGTCGCGCGCAACGCCGAACACGCCTCGCAAGCCGCTGCCCACGCTGACGGTCAAGCCCGCGAAGGTGACAGAGTGGTCGCCGAAGCCATCGCCCAGATCGAACGCCTGGCCACGGAAGTTGAACGCTCGACCGACGCCATGACCGTGCTGCAGCAGGAAAGCGACAAGATCGGCAGCGTCATGGACGTGATCAAAGCCGTGGCCGAGCAAACCAACCTGCTGGCCCTCAACGCGGCCATCGAAGCGGCTCGCGCCGGTGAAGCCGGTCGTGGTTTCGCGGTAGTCGCCGACGAAGTCCGTGGCCTGGCTCAGCGCACGCAAAAGTCCACCGAAGAAATCGAAGGTCTGGTCGCTGGTTTGCAGAACGGTACCAAGCAAGTGGCCGCAGTGATGAACAACAGCCGCAGCCTGACCGACAGCAGCGTCGAACTGACCCGCAAGGCCGGCACCTCACTGGAAAACATCACCCGCACGGTGTCCAACATCCAGTCGATGAACCAGCAGATTGCCGCTGCCGCCGAGCAACAAAGCGCCGTGGCCGAAGAGATCAGCCGCAGCATTATCAACGTGCGCGACGTCTCTGAACAAACCGCCGCCGCCAGCGACGAAACCGCCGCGTCCAGTGTTGAACTGGCGCGGTTGGGTAGTCAGTTACAGATGATGGTCAGCCACTTCCGGGTTTGAGTCTCAGCTTGCTCCCCCCTCCAGCGCTCGAGCCGACCGGGGGAGCAAGCAGTGTCGAACTCCTACAGGTCGATAGGAGTCTCTTCCGTCCAAACGGCGACTTTTCCAGTTCTCCATACAATGGACGCCTGACGGCTCTCAATCCTCCCGTGCAGTAACGTCGATAGTTCCACTTCATAGGAGACTTATCGGCATGGACGGCTATCCATTACTCCAGGCACTTATCAAGGCCAGCAGTCCCGAGAAATACCTGGAACTGCAAAAACTCTTCAAAGACACACTGCGGCTCACTTCAGTGTTCGATATCACCCGGCTGACCGAAGCCAGCTTCAAGGATAACGTCAAGGCCGCGATCAACCGTGACCATACGCTCAAAGAGCACGCCTCCAGCATCGACATCGGGAGGCTCTACGACAACGCCAAGTGTCTTGCCGCCCAGGTCAGCCATTTGTATCGGGAACAACAACTCTCATCCGGACAAACGCAACACCATTGGCATCCCCCAGGCATTCGTGCCGTCGAGAAACAAGGCCCCACCTATACCAATCTGTTTCAGGAAGACTGGGACGAATCCTGCAAAATCGATTCGATTGCAGCAATCGATTCGCCAGCCGCCTACCTTAGAGCGCTGTACCTGTTTGCCAAGCAACTGGAAACCAGTGCCTCGCAATCAGCAAATGAGGCCGTCAACCGAATCCTGCTGGAAAAACGGCGCCCGGATCTCTCGGTTCTATCGATCGACCAGCAAAATACCTTCACTGCACAGCCCATGCTCAAAATCGTCAATGACATCCTGAACACGAATATTCAGGAGGCACTGAAGAGCACCGCCGACAAAAACAAATCAACGTATGACGTATTGGCGCAACGACGTTATCCCTTCGCTCTTCCCTATGAAATTTACCATCATCAGTGCCTGTTGGGCCTCAGTGCGAATAAACCATCGTTGGGGGAGTTGAACTACCTCACCAGCACCAGTCTCCCCATCACTCAGACAGTCAACATTCAGTATGGTCAGGTACTGGACTCCTCGGCGACCGAAGCCCAACAGCTGTTATCCGGACTAAGTCCGCAGCAGCAGCTATTGCTGACAGATGAGGGAAAAAATAGAGAGAAAGATGACTATTGGAAGAACCTCTATGGCATCGATTCGCCTTCCGGCCTTAGCAACATGAACACCTTTCTGGAGCGTACCGAACTGAAGGCAGAGCAACTCGAAGCGCTGCTGTCTCAGGGCAAACATACTCCACGCCAATCCAGCAATTACCCAACAGCAGTTTCACCTCCCGGCCCCTATGGCGCCCGTTACGTAAACGGCCCGTCCCCTACCGGCAGTACCGCTGCCAACAGTATGGCAATCATCAACAATCAGGAGGGCAAAGAGATCGCCCGGACGACAGATCAACGATTCGAGCGCCTACAACGAATGATCCGCTTGCAACGCTGGCTCGATATCCCTTTCGCCGAGTTGGACACCCTGATCATCAGCGCCTTGGAGTCTCAAGTGCCGAGTAACACGCTCATGCAACTCGACACCTATACCGTGCGCGCCTTGGGGGTTTATCGCTATCTGAGCCGTCGGTACTCGATCAACGCCGAAGAGTTTGGAGCCTTGCTTCATCAGGTGTCCCCCTATGCCACCGGCGATACTCCCCCCCTATTCGACCGGGTATTCGATCAAGCCGGGCTGTTCGACACACCACTTGTACTCGATGGGCGATCATTCTCTGTTGACGACTCGAACCCGGACTCGCACACCATCCTCCAATACTTGAGTGCCAGTCTTGGTCTGCCCCTGACCGAGGACTCTCTATTACTGATCGTCAAGAACACAGAAAAACACCTTGGCCCCCTGAAGTGTGATCTACGTACCCTGTCCTCGATCTACCGGCAGGCGCGGATTACCCGGATGCTCGGTATTTCGATCGCCGAAAGTGTAACCCTGGCACATTTGCTGGGTGGTGAAAGCATCTCTAGATGTTTGGCAAAAGGAAACAACTCAGATGTCCGCACAATCCGAATAGAAGCCAGTGAGGGTAACGAGTATTTCAAGTTGGTAGCACGCTTCCGTTTACCCGAGCAAACCGATCCCGATAATCCTCCCCTGCTGCTGCCAGGATCAACGCTGACACTCAATACTTCACGGTTCGCCAATAAAGATACTTTCAATGAGATTAACGTCAGTTTCCCCGACACCTCGACCCGCGACCTCCCCAGAATCAGCATCGGCCTGATCGAGATGGTTTTCGCTGATGTAAAGACTTCTCTGACGGGGCTTCCAATAACACTGTCCAACGGTGATCTCGATGCACTAATACACAATGAAGTTCCGTTTGCGACTCTAATTACGACGCTGCCCGATAACAACAATCGAAGTCGTACCTACTCCAATGTCACGCTGAGCCAAGATATCCCCCAGGGCGTAGATACGCTTAATCTGCTCGATGTACTGATGCAAATGGACTGGATCACAAACTGGCTCAGTGAATCCGCCTACGACATCCCCAAACTACAACGCCTGTTGGAACCCATGGGCAGCGATGAGCATTCGTTTCCAGGTTTGCAGCAACACCTCACCCAACTGAACGGCAATGCCATCCAGTGCGCAGTAACCCCACGAGAAATAGCAGAGCTGTCGCTTCCAAAAGACGTCGACTGGCGCAAGCTACTGGCTAACACATTGCTTGATGACAAAGGTCTGGTGAGAAACTTCGCGCCAGCAATCGAAGACGATGTGCCACTGAAACTGACCTCTGCGCTGGATAACATCATCGACCCACTGGCACTGGGCAAAGCGCTCAAAGACGACTGCAAGAAGAAACTCAAAGATCTGCTGCTGCTTGCCCATGATCGACAACTGCACCTGATCGAAAAGCTCTTGCAGGAAATCTCCCTGCTACCCATGAACTGCACAAAGGGGGTGCTGTCATGGGCAAATACCCCGGCCCACCAGATCCTGACCGATGCCCTGGACCTAGTACACCCGACCAGGCTTTGCGAAACACTACACCCTGTTCTGCGCCATGCCGAAGCGGCCGTTCAGCTGCACCTGAGCAACAGTGCCCTGCGTTTGTTCCTGAGCCATCCCGACTGGTTGGAAACGCCGAACACGCAACTGAAACTGACACTGACACTGAGCAGCTTGTACTTGCTCGATCGCTTCAACCATTGCATGACCACCCACCAGCACCCTGAAGAAAGCCTTCTGAGCTATATACGGCTCGCCAATTCGGACGCTCCCAAGACAGTAACGAACAGTTTCCTGGCCAAATTGCTGAACTGGACAACAGCTGAAGTCAGTGTGCTGACCGCAAAGCTAACGCCCCAACGAGCCCGAACAATGAAGGACGTGGATTGGGTCATGCGCTGCCACTCGACCTGCAAGGCCACCGGGCTGTCTGCCGCTTCACTCCTCAGCGCCACCACCCTGAACAACACCCGCTCAGCAAACACCTGGAAGAAAGTCGGTGAAGCCGTCATGGCTGCGAGTCATTGATCCCATTACATGCTCAAGGAATGAACATGTCTGCCTCCATTGAAAAGCAACTCAACGAAAGTCTGCGTGATGCTCAGCTCGCGCTCTATCTGTCAGGGATCGTGCCTGATAACGAGACATTGAAGTCCCTGAAGATCGCAGAGCATCTCAAGACGGCCAATGACCTCTACCATTACTGGCTACTCGATGTGCTGGTCACCCAGAATGTGCCCACCAGCCCGGTGGCCTGCGCCACCGCAAGCCTGCAGCAATACATCAACAGCATCCTGGCCAACATGGAGCCCGGGTATCACACGGCGAACATCCCGGCAGACCAGATCGAAACCTGGCAAACCGTAATGCATCACTATCCAACCTGGGCGGCCAACCAGCGGCAGCATTATTTTCCTGCGGTCTATCTGGACCCGACCCTTCGCCAGATCAGGACCGACAGCTTCCAGCAACTGGAAAACGATATCAACCAGAACCAACTCACCTCCGAGTCCGTTCAGACGGCAGTACTGGCCTACCTGACAAGACTCGAAGAAGTTGCCAACTTGACCACGCTCAATGGTTACATCGACGGAAGCGATTTCGCTAACAGCACCTATTACTTCATTGCCAAGTCCCGCGCCGCGAATACCTACTATTGGCGCTCGCTGGACATGGCTCAGCGTCCCCTCACGGGAGCCTCTTCAGCATCCGGCTCTGTCCCCCTCAAATACGATGCACCAGAGCCACAGGCCTGGTCGGACTGGAAGCGCGCCAATCTGCCCATTTCCGAAAGTGCCATCGAACACACCATTCGCCCAGTCATGTTCAACAATCGTCTATACGTGATCTGGGCGGAATGCATCGCTCAGGACAAGTCCGCTGGAAAGGACGACAGTAAAAGAGTCAATCCCCTGTTCCGTTTGAACCTGTGCTACAAAAAATACGACGAGAGCTGGAGCACACCACAGACCTGTCTACAGGGTTACGGTTCGAACGATTTGCTTCACTCTCAGGACGTTGCCCACCTCAGGAAGAACACACACAGCCTTGCCTTCCATGATCATGTTCACTCCCCAGAGTCACTCCTTATTGCTCTCTATGTTGACGGCGACGGATACACGTTGCCATCGAACTTGAAGAACCTGCTTTGGATGTCGGTGCATATCGACAAAGACTCTCATGCCACGCCAACAACCTACTTCGACGGGCTGCCCACACACGTAGTTAATGAAGAGGTGCCAACGTCATTCTTTGAACGACTCCAAACAGAACTCGAAAAATGGACATCGTTATTCCTGCCTCCCAAAAACCGGACCGAGAGAGATGTAAGGCTCCAATTCAAGCAAATGCCGTCAGACATGGAACCTAAGGTACCCAGTATCAAGTCCCGCCAGGACAGCGCTTTAGGCACTGCAGAATTTATTGACTTCTCAGACTCGAACATCAAATCCAGCGATGGCATAACGAATCAAACACGCACACCCATTCGAATGAATATCACCTTCGCCAGGCATCTGATCCAGCGTGCGGAAACGAGCATGGACAGCCTGCTGAGCTGGAATTCTCAGCACCTGCACGAGCCTGCTATTGGAAAACAAGGTACCTCTGAGAGCATGGATTTCTACGGTGCCTATGGTCGCTACTTTGTAGAATTGTTCCTTTATCTTCCATGGTTGGTGGCACACCGCTTTAACCTGGAGCGCCAATACGGTGAGGCCGAACGCTGGTTGCAATACGTGTTCAACCCCGGCCGCAAAAAAGTCAATAACGGCAATCCCGACTATTGGAATGCCGTGCCATTAATCAGCGCCACCCCAGCCCCCGGCCAACCCAGCTACGCCATCCAGGGCCCACAAGACCCGCATCAGATTGGCCTTAGTTATCCAGTGCACTTTCGCAAAGCCTTGTACATGCTCTACATCGATATCCTGGCCAATCGCGGTGACACTGCGTACCGCACGTTGACCCCCGATGGGCTGGCGCAAGCCAAGCTCTGGTACATCCGCGCACTGGACCTGTTGGGCCCTCGCCCGGATCTCAAACAAACCGACCTCTGGTCTACCGTCACACTGCAAAAATTCAGTGACGAGACCAACACCACACTGCGCGCTTTTGAAAATGATCTTGGCAAAAAGAAAAAAAACCAACCTACAACAACAGCCCCCAACGTTGCGCCTCAGGTGTGCGTGCGCCCTTATGCACCACCCCCCTCGGTACACGCGATTGACACGCCACACTTGCGTCTACCGTTCAACCCGGTGCTGATCTCGCGCTGGGAAAAGCTGGAAAGTCGCTTGCACAACCTTAGACATAATCTCGACATTGTCGGCAAGCCACTGAGTCTCTCCCTCTTCACGGCGCCCGCTGCACCAGGTGACTCACTGCGCTCCAATCCTCAGCGTGCGGCAGAACCCGGCATTGACCGACGCCTGAGTCTGGATATCCCGCCTTACCGCTTCAGCACCCTGCATGCCCATGCCATAAGCGCGGTAGATACCGTGATTCAGTTCGGTACAACACTGTTGTCATTCATCGAGCGTACCGAGCAAGCCAGCCATCAGGAAATTCAGCAGCAACACCTCTGGGATCTGGCGAACATTACCGTAGACCTACAAACCCAGGCGTTGAAGATCGACCAAAAGAACAAGGAGGCCTTACTTGCCAGTAAAGCCATTGTCGAAGGGCGTATGGATTATTACAGTCAACTGGTCAATGAGGTGGTCAACCCGGGAGAAGTCGCCGCCGCCGCATTGCACCTGACAGGACGTATTGCTGAAGCCTCTGCCTACGCGGCCCAAGTGGCCGGTCACAGCCTGAAGGTCATCCCCAACATTTTTGGCATGGCAGACGGCGGTCATCGCGTCGAGGGGGTGCCCTTTGCGGTCATGGCCGGAGCTCAAGGAGTGGCAGCAGCTGCTCATGGCGCCGGCGAAGCCCTCGAACGTGCAGCACAATACCGTCGTCGCCATCAGGAGTGGACGCTCGCTCGCGATCAGACAAGGCTCGAAATCGCACAACTCGATGCACAACTGGCACTTGAAGCCGAACGGGAGACAGCCTCCCTGCTGCTGTTGCGACACACTCAAACGGCACTCACCCAAGCCAGAACCACCTACGACTTCCTCAGCAAGCGCTTTACCAACTCGCAGCTTTACCAGTGGTTCGCTGGCCAGTTGTCCATCTTCTATTACCAAGCGTATGACGAAGCCTTGTCGCTGTGCCAACTCACCGAGTTATGTTGGCGCTACGAGATGGCCGACCATTTGACACAGCCGTTCTTCCAACCCCAAGCCTGGAACAGTACCTATCGCGGACTCGGCCCTGGGGAGTCGATGAAGCTGGGCTTGCTGAAAATGAAGAAAACCTGCCTTTTGGGTCACGAACGAGAGTTAGAGATTCGCAAGGCTGTTTCTTTGCGCCACGTGAAAGCCAAAGACCAAAAATCGACGATCAACCTGAACTGGGCAGAGCTCCACAGTAAGTTGAAAGCCAATGGAACCTGCGATTTCGAGCTGACAAACGCGATGTTCGAGGACGACTACAAAGACCAGAATCATTACCTGAGGCGCATCAAGACCATCAGCGTCTCTCTGCCAGCCTTACTGGGTCCCTATGAAAACGTCAGGGCAATGCTGACTCAGACCTCCAGCAAGGTGTTCATGTCCGCAGGTAGCACAGGACCGAGCATGGAGAACCAGCGAGCCAACCAGCAGATCGCCCTTTCCACCGGATTCGACGATAACGGTTTGTTTACCCTGAACTTCAACGATGAACGCTACCTGCCCTTCGAATACACCGGCGCCATCTCCACATGGCGACTGACCTTCCCGAACCACGAAGCGCAGCAAGCCATGCTCGAATCATTGACCGACATCATCGTGCACGTGAGCTACACGGCCAGAGCAGGCGGAGGTTCGCAATGAGTGAACAAACCGCATTGCCGGTTATCGCACCGTCGCTGCCCAAAGGTGGAGGAGCCATTCAAAGCATCGGCAAAGGATGGGGCGCCATTGGCGCACACGGTGCAGCATCGTATGAAATTGCATTACCCATTTCGCCGGGCCGTGGCTTCGCACCGTCGTTGTCGCTGAACTATGGCAGTTCAGTCGGCAATGGCGTGTTCGGTATCGGCTGGGGAATGACATTGCCCACCGTAGGGCGACGCACCAGTAAGGGTGTTCCCACCTATACCGAAGATGACGAAATTGTCGGCCCAAATGGGATTGTGTGGATGCCCGAGCGCAATCCACAAGGCACCATTACCTCAACCGGAATCAATCATTACAACGATCTGAAACTGAATACGACCTACACCGTGGTGCGCCACTTCCCCAGAGTCGAAAGCACCTTCGACCGAATTGAACATTGGTCCTCTGCGAGCGACAAACCGGGTTTCTGGCTGGTGCACAGCGCCGACGGCAGCCTTCACCTGTTCGGGAAAAACCCGGTATCGCGTCGGGTCGATCCGCAAGATTCAACGCATGTCGGCGAATGGCTGCTGGAGGAGAGTCTTAACGCCCACGGCGAACACATCCTCTATCAGTACAAGGCAGAAGATCACAGCAATGGCGCCACAGCCCAGCGCTACTTGAGCCGTGTGAGCTATGGCAACTTCAAGGCCGATGCACACCTTTACTTATGGAACGCAGATCGGTTGGAATCTGTGCAATGGCACTTCGACGTGGTGTTCGACTACGGCGAACGAAGTACGGAATACGAACAGAAACCGGCGTACACCGGGCAACAGTGGCAAAGCCGTAGCGACGGGTTTTCCAGCTTCGCCTACGGCTTTGAACTACGCACGGAACGCCTGTGCCGCCAGGTGCTGATGTTTCACCGTTTTCCCGATGAGCTGGGCGCCTACCCCGTTCTGGTGCGACGCCTGCTGCTAGATTATCGTCAGACGCCTCTGGGCTATCACCTCCTGAGCGCGGCCCATGACCAGGCGTTTGGTACCGCGATCACCCCCGAAAGCCGTCCCCCCATCGAGTTCAGCTACAGCGAGTTCAAGCTCCCCTCTGATACCCATGCATGGCAGCCGTTTCAGAACATGCCCGGCCTCAACGACGGTCAGCGTTACCAACTGGTAGACCTGTACGGTGAAGGGCTGCCGGGGGTGCTGTATTCCAGTGAAAGTGCCTGGTATTACCGCGAGCCCATACGAGCCAAAACCAAAAGCAATGAGGTGGCTTACGATCAGTGGCGCGCATTGCCGAGTCTCCCTACCGCCGACACGGCTAAGCCTGCGCGCCAGTCACTGAGCGACCTCACGGGCGACGGACGACTGGACTGGGTCATCGCCCAGCCGGGGCTCAGTGGTTTTTTCTCCCTCGGCCCCGACCGCAACTGGTCGGATTTCGCCCCGTTCAATGCGTTTCCTATGGAGGTTTTCCATCCACAAGGGCAGTTGGCCGATCTGATGGGCGAAGGGCTAAGCGACCTGACGCTCATAGGGCCGCGTAGCGTTCGTCTGTACGCCAATCAACGAGAAAAGGGCTTTGGTGCTGCCCGCGAAGTGGCTCGTGAAGAGGACGAAGATGCCCTTCCCGTACTCACTTCTTCGCCCACCGAGCTGGTGGCTTTCAGCGATATCCTGGGCAGTGGTCAGCCGCACCTGGTGCGCATTCGCCACAATGAAGTGAAGTGCTGGCCAAACCTGGGACATGGGCGTTTCGGTAAAGGTATCGTGCTGGGATCACCGGCCCTTGCGTACGAGACATTTGACGCCTCGTGCATCCGTCTGGCGGATCTGGACGGCTCCGGTGCCGCCGATCTGATCTATCTGGAAGCGGCGCAGGCGCGGATCTTCATGAACCGTGGCGGCAACGGTTTCGGCCCTTCAGTTGCCCTACCCTGGCCGGAAGGTGTTCGCTACGACCGTTTATGCCAGGTGAGCATCGCCGACCTGCAAGGGTTGGGCTGCTCCAGCCTGATACTCAGCGTGCCGCACATGGCCCCCCAACATTGGCGCTACGACTTCGTCAGTGAAAAACCGTATTTACTCACCGCTACCAATAACAACATGGGCGCCGCAGGCAACATCCGCTACCGCAGTTCAGCGCAGGAGTGGCTGGATGAAAAAGCGGAGAAAAACAAAGCCGCAAAGCCACTCACCTGTCATGTGCCCTTTGCCCTGCATCTGGTCGAGAAACAGACTCAGCTCGACGAGATTACCGGCAATCGACTGACCCAGAACGTTTCCTATCGCCAAGGCTATTACGACGGTATCGAACGGGAGTTTCGTGGCTTTGGTCTGTTACTGCAAACCGACAGTGAAGCCAACCCCAGCGATGTCGACTCGCAAGGTTTTACGGCGCCGTGTCTGAAAAAAAGCTGGTTCCACACTGGGCAAGCAGTCGATGCGTCACGTAGCGGTTATCACCGTGCCGACAAACAGGCGGTAGCGCTGGGCAACGCACTGCTCTGCGAGTACTCGCCTGACACCCGGAGCGACACACTCATCCTCTCACCAGATGAGCTGACCACCCTTGAAATGGCTCGTGCCCTCAGCGGTCATTTACTACGCACCGAACTCTTCGGACTCGATAGGCGTCTGAAAACCAGAACGCTGTATTCGATTCAGGAAAACCGCTACCGGGTGCGCCTGCTACCAGCGCCAGGCAGCAACCAGCGCTACGCCCGGATGTTGCCGCTGCAACTGGAGTCCATCAGCTACCAGTACGAAGGCATCACCGATGATCCGCGATGCCAGCACACCTTCAGTCTGCAGCACGACGCCTACGGCGCACTGACGCATGGCGTGAGCGTCCATTACGCCCGACGCAAAACCGGCAGCGATACCCCACCGTTCAGCGATGCCGACCAACAACAATGGTGGCGCGACGCTCATGATCCGGCGCAACAGTTCTACTACCTGAACGAAACCCGAGCCGAGTTCATTCATCTCGATAGCGCCCAAGGATGGCGGCTGGGTCTGCCTTACCGCCAGCGCACCCATGCGTTGAAACGTCCCAAAGCACCCGAAGCCTTGGGGCTGACCATAAAGGACATGACTTACGAAAAGCTCATCGAGCTCGTCAAGGGAACGGCCTGGACGACCCAGAGCGTCCTGACGGGTCTGTCCGTGCAACGTTACAAGAACACCGCCGCAGCAGAAACCCTGCCGGACGGCGTCGCCCACTTCGAAGCCTTGGCCGACCACCTGGAAACAGCCGAGCTGGACGAAACAGCCCTGAAAGCCTTCAGCGTATTGCCGCAAGACTCTCGCCCCAAGGGAAAACTGCTCGAACGAAGTGGCTATCACCGCATGACCGATTTTCTCCCCGTGTCCACGTCTCCCATAAAACTCTGGTCAGTCAAAAGCGGTTTCGCGACCTACGCCGCGCTGGAGGGCTTCTACAAAGCACAGACCCTACAGGCGAGCAAAAGCCACGGTTTGATCGAGGTCAGCTACGACAAGTACCGCTACCTCATCACCGCGTTCAAACTGCCCGATGGCTGCATCACCAAGGCTACCTACGATTACCGCTCACTCCAGCCCCGGTGCATCACTGACCCGAACGGGAACATTCAAGAGGCTCTCTACGATGGTTTCGGTCAAATACTGGCCACCAGCGTTTACAGCAACAAGAGCAAAAAGCTCATCGGTTTCAAGCCTATCGCCCACTACAAACGTCCGGTGTTCACCAGCCCGGCCGAGGCGATCAACAATGCAAAAGGCGCACTGCTGGACGCCGCCAATGCCATCTATTACGCGCCATTTAGCTGGATGGGCCGCGTCTCGGACACAGCCCTGAAGGACACCGGCTGGCTGACGCGCTGCGTGGCCAACGGTGACTTGCTGTCGACCGGACATATCTGCGCTTCGGTCCGAAGTCGTCTGGCGCACCTAAAGACACTCTCGGCCGATGAAGCGAAACTGAAAATCGAACTCGACACCTCGACCCGTGAGCCGGCGCACATTGCCTCACTGATTGCTGATCGTTACCCCGATGACGACCAGAGGCAAATCCGTATCACCGTCACCTGCTGCGATGGCTTCGCTCGGACACTGCAACACAAACAAAAGGTTGAGTCAGGAACAGCCTACGTCGTCAACGCGAACGGAGCGCTGGGCATCAAGGACGGAAAACCGCAGGAGCAGACCGCTGCAAACCGCTGGCACGTCAGTCAACGGGTGGAATACAACAACAAGGGATTGGCAATCCGAACCTACCGCCCCTACTTCGCCGATCAGCACCGCTACATCAACGATGTGTCCTTGCGGCAGTTCGGCCACTGCGATCTGCAATTTTACGATCCGTTGGGGCGCCCGACACAGACTCGCCTCGCCAAGCAAGGCGATCTTTCCTATATGCGGCGGCAAACCCGCTATCCCTGGTACACCCTGGATGAAGACGAGAACGATACGCTCGAGGAAATAACGCCCAAAAAACCTTCCATTGCCGGGGGTGATGCATGAGCGCGCAACTGCATCGCAAGACTCCGACGATCAACGTGGTCGATAGCCGAGGCCTGACAGTCCGGCATGTCACCTACTGGCGTCGCGACGCTACCCAAAATCCGCAGGCACTCATTACACGCCACCAGTACGACATTGTCGGACGCCAGATTGAGCAGTGGGACCCTCGACTGTTTGGCAAATCCACGAAGGCCAACCTGACGACCGCTTACAGCCTGTCGGGGGCGACACTGCTGAGCGACAGTGTCGACGCCGGATGGCGTGTGAGTCTGCCTGGCGACGCTGGGCAAACGCTACGCAGCTGGGATCAACGTGGCAGCCATTGGCAAACGACCTACGATAATCAGCTAAGGCCGACCGCCATTCAGGGGCAAGCGGCAGGCCAGGATCTGCGCGTGGTCGAATGCTTCAGCTACAGCGATAGCTCACCAGAATCTGCGGCGCGCAACCTATGTGGTGCGCTGACCCGTCACGATGACGGCGCCGGTACCCTGCTCATCAATGACTACGCACTCTGCGCCAAACCCCTTAACCAGATACGGCGCTTCCTCTTCGCCCCCGAACAGCCAAACTGGCCAACAGATGAGAAGGACCGCGATGTACTGCTTGAAGAGGGGGATGGCCACGAAACGATGTGGCGCTACGACGCACTCGGAGAACCCATCCTGCAGATCGATGCCAGCCAGCATCAACAACGTTTCTCGTTTGATGTCGCAGGCCAACTCAAGGCAATAAGCCTGCAAATCAAAGACGCAGCAACTGAACAGATCATTGTGAAGGATCTCGCCTACAACGCGTTTGGCCAGGTCCACTCCCAGACTGCCGGGAACGGTGTTATCAGCCACGCAGTGTTCGATCCGGCCAGCGGTCGATTGACCTCACTCACCGCGTCCGTGTCCGCCAATACATTGCAGGACCTGCACTACACCTATGACGCGGTGGGCAATGTGACGCAAATCGCCGACAAGGCCCAGCCGGTGCAATTCGGCAGTAACCAGCGGGTCGAAGCCGTCAGCACATTCACCTACGACAGCCTCTACCAACTAACCAGCGCGACAGGGCGTGAAGCGGCGGGACCGAACCTTCCCAACCTTCCCACCTCCAGCAGAGCACCGATTGATGCCCGGCAACTGTTCAACTTTATCGAGCACTACGATTACGACAGCGTCGGTAACCTGACCGAATTGCGTCATGTTCGCGACCGCAATAACTACACCCGAACCCTGAACGTTGCAGTCACAAGCAATCGCATGCGGTCCTGGAACAAGGGCGACTCATCACCTGACGTTGCAGCAGACTTCGATGCCAACGGTAACCAGCAGGCACTGCAACCGGGTCAGACTCTGGAATGGAACATCCGCAATCAACTCGGCAACGTGATGCTGATCACGCGTGAAGACGGGCGTAATGATATTGAACGCTACTGCTACGACAGTAGCGGCCAACGCGTACGCAAAATACAAACAACCTATGCCGCGTCGATCACTCATACCCGAGAAGTTCGTTACCTGCCAGGCCTCGAGATCCGCACCCGCAACAACGAACGCCTGGAAGTCATTACTGTGCAAACCGGTCGCTGCAGTGTGCGTTACCTGTACTGGACTGAAGGCCGACCGTCCGCGATTGCAACAAACCAGTTGCGCTACAGCCTTGATGACCACTTGGGTTCCAGCACGCTGGAACTCGACGACCAGGCCTGGCTGATCAGCCAGGAAAGCTATTTTCCCTACGGTGGAACTGCTTGGACAGCGTCCCGTTCTGCCGTGGAGGCCGACTACAAAACCATTCGATATTCCGGTAAAGAGCGAGACGCCAGTGGGTTGTATTACTACGGGCAGCGATATTATGCGCCATGGCTACAGCGTTGGATCAGTCCCGATCCGAAAGGAGTCGCAGACGGGATGAATCTGTATTGCATGGTTGGCAATAATCCAATTCGTTACGCTGACAAACTTGGCACTAACAAAGAAGAGCTAACCACTTACCAAACTATCTTATCCGAAGTGCAGAACAGGGTTAGCCGGCTCAACGACCAGCTCTACAACAGCTTTAGCGAAAAAGACATCTATAAAAGATACGCACAAAGCATTGGTTATAATTTAGCGCGAAACGCCACTGCCACTGCTGCTGGCGTTGGCGCATTGGTACTGGGTCCCGCTGCGGCAGTCGCCGCTGCATCGATCACATCACTGGCAGTCGATGCTGCCGCAAACAAGTTCGAGGCCACTCGCCACTTAACGGTTTCATTAGTCCCACAAGCCTCTCTCCTGGATCCTGAAAAAATAGAAAAGGCAGGGAGAACTGCCTTTTACGATATACACACAAAATCACAGGACACTGTCAAAGAGCACGATATCCGAGTACCGGAAGGGCAAAAGAAACCTTCATTGATACTAACGCGAGCACTATTGGGAAAGGTTATGGTATTGCCCGGCGCGTGGGTTGCAAACTTCGAAACTTCCGTCCAGGTAGAGACTGCGCTCAGAGGATTGGCCCCGAGAAAAATTGAAAAACTGAATAACGCACTTTATCTGCTGGATGACTATTTGAAACACGATACACATGAAATAAAAAAAGCTTTCGACACGCTAGGAATAGAAGAATTTTACTCCAGCGATCCTCTGGGCACGTTGAAATTTTCCTTCGACCAAGCGACCAACAAAATTAGCACCACGGGCTCAAACTCAATAAAACATTCGGATATACAGCGCGACATACACATTACCAGAGCAACAATCCAACGAGGGAAAGAGCTACTTTTCAAACATTCCGAATACAATAAATCACGGCCCACCTAATGGGTGAAATAGCTGAGTCGGTCAGACACTGATCAAACACCAACCGATTCCCGAACGGACCACTGATTGTCATGTCCTGGCTCCCCAGGGCATGGCCTGAATCTGTGGGTAGGCGAAGCGATATTTCCTTGGCCAACAATTAGGGATATTTCTGACAGGTTTTGAGGTTCCGTTGATTTGGGCACGCGGCTAACCTTCGCCAGTCGCTGCACATCAGCGACCGGGCGTCGCGGCCTAGAACTTGATGCATAATCGCTCCATCCGACAGCACGCACTTTTGTGCCTGCTGTTTCGTGTCATGGCGGCTGTGCGCGGGATACCTTCGGGTATGCCGGGTTCCAAGTTCTCGGTCCGCGAACCCGCGTACAGTTGCCACCCTCAATCGCGTCGCGGCGATCGGTGGCAGCTCCATTCATACTTGGAGCTCCACTATGTTCAAAGTCACCCCCAATCCCCCTGCAACCCCAAACGTTTCCCCTTGCGAATCACTCGATTCCAGCAAACTTCACGAGGCTGCGAACCGTGCCCTCGATCATTATCTGACGCCGCCTTCTGGCAATCCCGGATCCACCAGCAACCGTCCGCTGCAAGTCTTCACCGTCGCCCCCGACATCAACACCGAAGCCCTGCTGCCCAACGCCTACGAAACCTTCAGCTCGGCCACTACTCTGGTTTTGGATCTTTGCGATGATCTCGATGGCAAAGAGCGCAACCTGGCCTTGGCCATTCATCAAATGATGGAGTTGGGTTTGTTGTTGATCGAAAAGGCACTGGATAACGAGTGTTCGGTGAAGTCATAGAACTGGGGTTGTCAGTTAACCAGTTGTTTTGATCGTTCCCACTCCCGCGTGGGAACGATCAATTGATTAATGACCAAACCCCAACCGCAAATCCCCTTCCCGCGCCAAAAACCTCCCTTCCCGCCGCCCAGTCACCCGGCCATCCACATAACTGCGCACACCATTGACCCACACCCCTTCAATGCCCTCGGCGGCCCGTTGCGGGTCGGTGAAGTCGGCGACATCACGTACCCGCGCAGGGTCAAACAACACCAGATCCGCCCAATGCCCTTCGCGGATTTCACCCCGCTCGGTCAGGCCGAATCTCGCTGCCGAAAGCCCGGTCATTTTGTGCACGGCGGTATGCAGCGGGAACAGGCCCACATCGCGGCTGAAATGCCCGAGTACCCTTGGGAACGTGCCCCACAAACGCGGATGCGGGAACGGGTCTCCTGGTAAACCGTCGGAGCCGATCATCGATAGCGGGTGCGACAGGATACGCCGCACATCAGCCTCGTCCATGCCGTAATACACCGCGCCGGCCGGTTGCAGGCGACGGGCCGCGTCCAGCAGCGGCATGCCCCAGTCGGCGGCGATGTATTTCAGATCGCGGCCGCCCACCTCAGGATGCGGCGTCGACCAGGTGATGGTGATGCGAAACGCATCGGTGACTTGTTTGAGGTCCAGGGTCGAAGAACTCGCCGCATAGGGATAACAATCACAGCCCACCGGATGGCTCAACGCGGCACGTTCCAGGGACGCGAGCAGTTGCGAGCTGCGGCCCCAGTTACCGGCACCCGCGCATTTGAGGTGGGAAATGATCACTGGGGCTTTGGCGTGACGGCCGATCTGAAACGCTTCGTCCATCGCTTCCAGCACCGGCTCGAATTCGCTGCGTAAATGGGTGGTGTAGACCGCACCAAAGGCTGTCAGCTCTTCGGCCAGTTGCTGCACTTCATCGGTCTCGGCGCAAAAAGCACTGGCGTAGGCCAGGCCTGTGGACAAGCCCAAGGCGCCCGCCTCCAGGCTCTCGCGCAGTTGCTCACGCATGGCTCTGATTTCGCGTGGCGTGGCGGTGCGATACAGATCGTCCAGGTGATTGCTGCGTAACGCGGTATGACCCACCAGCGCCGCCACATTCAGGGTCGGATTCGCCGCTTCGACCGCAGCCCGGTAGTCGCTGAAACTCGGATAGACGAAAGCGCTGGCGGCACCCAGCAGGTTCATCGGGTCCGGCGGCTCGCCACGCAAACTCACTGGCGAGGCGCTGATCCCGCAGTTGCCGACGATCACCGTGGTCACGCCCTGGCTGAGCTTGGGCAGCATCTGCGGCTGACGGATCACCACGGTGTCGTCGTGGGTGTGAACGTCGATAAATCCTGGCGCCAGTACGCGACCGGTCGCGTCGATTTCCTCGTCAGCGCAAGCACCGTTCAGGTCACCGATGCGTTGAATGCGACCCTCCAGAATCGCCACGTCGGCGGCATAACCCGGGGTGTTAGTGCCGTCGATGATCAGGGCATTGCGGATCAGCGTGTCGTACTTCATTTCAATCTCCTGACGGCAGGCAATCAGCGCCGCCTCGGTAGTCGTCCAACGCCAGTTTAATTCAGCCTTCAAACACCGTCATGGCGTAGGCCGCCAGCTTGCTCTGGATGAAGTCGAGGAAGCATTGAATGCGCAACGCCAGCTGCGAGTTACGGTAGTACACCGCGTTGATCGGTTGGCGATAGCCGCTATTGGCCTCGGCCAACACCACCTTCAAGCGGCCGGCCTTGATGTCATCAATGGTCATGAAGTGCGACAGGCACGCAATGCCCTGCCCCTCCAGCGCCAGATGGCGCAAGGTTTCACCACTGGAGGCAGAAATCCCTGGCTGAATCTGCCAGCGATCACCTTGGGCATGCCGCAACGGCCAATGGTTGAGGCTTTCGGTCTGGGTGAAGCCCAGTAGCGAATGCCCGGCCAGTTCCGCCACGGTGGTCGGCGTGCCGTGTTTTTCCAGGTATTGAGGGCTGGCAAGGATGTGCAACGGGCTGCAACCCAAGGAGCGCGCATGCAGCGTGGAATCCGCCAACGACCCGATACGAATGGCGATATCGGTGCTTTGTTCCAGCAAATCGATGATCAGGTCATTGCTGTTGAGCTCCAGCTGGATGTCTGGATACAGACTGCGGAACTCGCTGATGTACGGCACGATGGCGTGGAGCATGAACGGTGAGGCGGCGTTGATTCGCAGGCGACCTGACGGCGTTTGCTGACGCGAGGACAGCCGCTCTTCGAGATCATCCATTTGTTCGAGAATCAGTTTAGCCCGTTCGAAGAAATACTTGCCCTCTTCGGTCAGGTCCATACGCCGCGTGGTGCGGTTGATCAGCGTGGTGTCGAGCTTGGCCTCGAGCCGCGACAGCGTGCGGCTGACCGCCGAGGGGGTTTGCCCGACCTGTTCAGCCGCGGCGGAAATCGAACCGCACTCAATCACACAGACGAAAATCTGCAACTCATCGGATCTGGCTTTCACGTGCGTCCTCTTTAGCGATTCGGTCTGCAGCAAGATCGCAGCCTGCGGCAGCTCCTACGCGGTTCAGGTACACCTTGATCGTGCGGGTGTATCCAAATCCGTAGGAGCTGCCGATAGGCTGCGATCTTTTCGCGGTAACCACCGATATTAGCCGTATGTCACACAAAAGGAACGCTTACGCCCGCAAGTTGAAAACCTCGGTCAGGTGCTGTTCGTAGCGGGCCACGTCAGTTTCGATGTTTGGACGCTTCATCACGTCGACGCACAGGAAGGTCGGCAGACCGGTCATGCCGAGGAAGGTGTTGGCTTTGTGGAACGGGAAATACACCGCGTCTACGCCCTTGGCTTCGAAGAAGTCGGTCGGGTCGTCGAAGGCTTGCTGCGGTGCGTTCCAGGTCAGTGAGAGCATGTACTGCTTGCCCTGCAACAGGCCGCCGCTGCCGTACTTTTGCGACGCATCGGAACGGGTGCGGCCATCGCTGGCATACAGGCTGCCATGGCCTTCGGTGAAGACTTCATCGATGTACTTCTTGACGGTCCACGGCGCGCCCATCCACCAGCCTGGCATCTGATAAATGATCACGTCGGCCCAGACAAACTTCGCCACTTCTTCAGCGAGGTCGTAGCCCTCGTCGATGTGGGTGACTTTCACATCGACGCCGCCGCGATCCAGCACGCTCAGCGCGGCGTCATGCAGCGTCGAGTTGTAGCGGCCGTCGGAGTGGGCGAATTTTTTACCACCGTTGAGCAACAGTACTTTTTTCATGAGGAGCCTCATCAGGGTCCAATCCGCAGCGCTGTGGATAAGTCGCTGGATTGAGAAGGTTGAAATTTGATGACGGCAGGGTATCGATGGGAGGCTGAGGGAATAAGCCCGAAGCGGTCAAAATACATTTGACCCATACGCACGAATCATCGACGGATTGTTGTCGTAGACTTTTCGAACCCAGACTTGAGGAGATCTACATGAGTGAGTTGCACGGCTTTATCTTGCACACCCAGACCAAACCGGAAAAAGCCGAAGCGTTCGAAGCGCTGTTCCGCGCTTACGTTGAACCGAGCCGCGCCGAGCCCGGCTGCATCGAGTACCACATGCTGCGCGACCAGCAGGACCCGACGCTGTTTATTTTTTACGAAATCTGGCAATCCCAGGCGCATCTGGACGTGCATTCGAACCTGCCGCACATGAAGCAGTTTTTCGAGCAACGCATGGATTACCTGGAGCGCGATTTCGATATCCGCCGTATCGACATGCTCAGTCCGTCGTCCGCTAGCCGCTGATCAACAGATGGCCTGCGAGCAATCCGAGGCCAATGAAGAACACCCGTTTGAACAACACGGCACTGATTCGCTGGCGCAGCCACTGCCCCAGCCACATGCCGAGTACGGCCGGTATCAGGGCGAGCAGCGAAGCACTCAACTCGCCGCCGCCCAACGCCCCGCGCCACAACAGACCGGCGGCCAGCGCCAGTGTGGAAACGGTGAATGACAGGCCCAGCGCCTGCACCAGTTCATCCTTGTTCAAACCCAATGCCTGAAGATACGGCACGGCCGGAATCACGAAGACTCCGGTGGCCGAGGTAACAATGCCGGTCAGCACGCCGCAGACCGGACCGAGCCAGCGCTCGGTGCTGACGTCCATATGCAGAGTCGGCAAAAACAATCCGCTCAAGGCGTAGAGCAATAACGCCGCGCCCAGCGCCCGCATCACCCAACTCCCGCCCTCGATACCGAGCCACAGCGTGCCCAGGCCGGTGCCGATAAAGATCGCCAGCAGCATTGGCCACAGCCGTTTGATCAGCGAACACAAATGCCCACCGAAAGCCAGTTGCCAGATATTGGTCAAGGTTGCCGGAATGATCAGCAGCGCCGCAGCCTGCGTCGGAAGCATAGCCAGACCGAGCAGGCCCATGGCGATGGTCGGCAGGCCGAGGCCGATGACGCCTTTGATCATACCGGCCAGCAGGAATGTGCCAATGACCAATAACGACAGGGCAAGACCGAGGTTTTGGTAGAACGCGATGAGTGTATTCATGGCGTTATCCTGAGGCCTGTGATCGACCTTGAAAATTCGCCATATACTGAGGTAGCCTCTTGCTCAACAAGAGCCTATAGATTTTCGCTGAGGCTGCCGACGTCATCGCGAGCAAGCCCGCTCCCACTCTAAATCTGTTTGAAATGAAAATTTTGTGTGCACTGCAAATCTAATGTGGGAGCGGGCTTGCTCGCGATGGCGTCGGCCCGGTCAACTCAATATCTGAATCAATCACTCATCTCAGGCGCCCCTCATGCACTTCGACCTGACCGACCTGCGCCTCTACTTGAACATCCTCGAAGCCGGGAATATCACCGCCGGTGCGGCCCGCAGTCATCTGTCACTGGCAGCCGCCAGTGCGCGGATTCGGGCGTTGGAAGCATCGCTGGGCACTCCCTTTCTGGAGCGTGGGCGCCGTGGCGTCAGCCCTACGCCAGCCGGCAAGGCCCTGGCCCAACATGCGCGCGTGCTGCTGCAACAGGCCGAGCGCATGCAGCAGGATCTGGCCGAGTACGCCAAGGGGGTCAAAGGTCAGGTGCGGTTGTTGTGCAACACCACAGCGATCACCGAGTACCTGCCGGAATTGCTGGCGGACTTTCTGCGCAGTCATCCCAACCTCGACATCGACCTGCAAGAGTTACCGAGCTTGCGCATCGCCCACGCGCTGCGTCAGGGTGCGGCCGATCTTGGTATCGTCTCTGATGCCGTGGACACCCACGACCTCGAAACCCGGCCCTTTCGCGACGATCCGCTGGTGCTGATCATGCCACCCGATCATCCCTTGGCCGACGACGGGCCACCGAGCTTCAGCGATACCTTGTTTCACGATTACGTCGGCCTGGCCGCCAATAGCGCGCTGGCGGTGTACCTCGAAGAACAGGCGCTGCACGCCGGCATACGCATGCAAATCCGCATCCGCGCCGAAGGCTTCGACGGGGTGATCCGCATGGTCGCCCGTGGCGCCGGGTTGGCGATTGTGCCGCTGGCCGCGATCCAGCGTTGGGCGGTCGATCAGCCGTTCAAGCGCTTTGCGCTGAAGGAAGACTGGGCTCAGCGAAAACTGCTGCTGTGCGCACGCTCGTTCGACAACCTGCCCGGTTATGCCAGGGCCTTGCTTGAGGCCTTGTCTGTTGAGTCAGCCACCCATTGACTCTCCCGTTAGGGGCAGACTCTACCCTGACGGCTCTATTTTCCGGAGCAGGTCTGATGAGCAAGCGAGTACTGGTGATTCTGGGTCACCCTTCAACCGATAGTTTCTGTGGAGCCCTGACCGACACCTATGTCGAGGCCGCAAAAAGTGCCGGACATGATGTGCGCCTGTTACGCCTCGATGCTCTGAGCTTCGACCCGGTGCTGCACGATGGTTACAACCTGGTCCAGATGCTGGAACCCGATCTGCTCAACGCCCAGGCCGATATCACCTGGGCTGAACATCTGACGTTTGTCTATCCGATCTGGTGGGGCGGTATTCCGGCCTTGATGAAAGGCTTTTTCGACCGGGTTTTCCTGCCCGGCTTTGCCTTCAAATACCGCAAAGGCAAAGCCTTTCCAGACAAACTCCTGAAAGGACGAACCGCTCACCTGCTGGTCACCATGGACACTCCGCCGTGGTACTACAAGTGGGTCTACCGCATGCCCGGGCTGCACCAGATGCGCAAGACCACGCTGGAGTTCTGTGGCATCAAACCACTAAAGACCCTGACGTTTGGCCCGATCCTCGGCTCGAAGTCAACTCAACGGGACGCCTGGCTCAAGCAAGCCCAGGCTATCGCCAGCCACTGAATCCCTCACGGTGCAGCATCGCCTTGCAACGGGCGATGCCGGCTTCGTCCCTGCCCTCATCCCCTCCACCCCCGCCATTTGACCCGTCCGGGTTCCAGCCTCGTCATGCTTGTGTAAAGATGCCGCGCCCGCGCCAGGCGCGGGAACGCTCAGCCTCTTTCTACACATAAAAAAGGACTTTTCATGTATATCGGCAAAGCTGCCCAACTGTCGGGCACGACGGTCAAGAGTATTCGGCACTACGAGGAAATCGGCTTGTTACCGCCGCCACAACGCGAAGGTAAATATCGAATCTATACCCCGCAAAGCGTTGAGCTGCTGACGTTCATCAAGTGCGCCCAGCAACTGGGTTTCAAGCTCAAGGAAATGCAGGCGATCCTGCAGGATCACCGGGGCCAGGAACTGCCATGGGACCTGGCGAACAAGGCTATCGCGGACAAGAAACAGGAGTTGATGACCCAGATTGAAGCGTTGCAGCAGGTGCACGCGGGGTTGGTCGAATTCGAAGCCAGCCTCCAGGACGCCCAGCATCAATGCCAGTTCGAACACATCGCCAAAACCGCCTGAATACCGTCAACCCACTGCACAGAACTGAAACGGCTATTAACCCGCGTTGCGCTGCCAAGGCACGCCGGCAATGAGTGGTTCCTGAAAACCCAATGCCGGCGTAACCCGTTGCGACAGCCGCCCTTGTGCTTAACTCAACGCGCCGTCACGCAGTGGGTGCTCGCGCTCACCCACCGGTGGCTCAGGCACGATCGCGGCGAAGAACCACGGCGAAATCAATGTCACCAGCAAGATGGTCATCACACCGCTGGAGAATAGCGCCAGCGCCACCAACGTTCCCAGGTCAACGACCGGCTTATAGGCGGAAAACAGCAACGCGAGGAACCCCACCGAAAAAATCACCACGTTGACCACGGTCGAACGCCCGACGCTGTGCATGGCCGCGAGAATCGCCTCATCGATATGCACGCCTTGCTGAACCAGCAACTTGATCCGCGACAGCAGGTGTACGGCGTAATCGACCACCCCCACCACCAGGAACGTCACCAGCGTCGTGCCGATATTGAGCTCGATGTCCAACAGGTACATGCAGCCATAGACCGTCACTGAGGTGGTCAGCAGCGTGAGCATGCCAAGAATCCCCAGGCGCACCGACTTCAACCAGTACATCATCATTAGCGTGACCACCAGCAGCGCCAGGGAGAAGCTCAGCACCTGGCCCTGGGTGATTTCCTGCAACACGCCGGTCCAGATGTAGGGCGTACCGGCATGGGTCACTTGCAGGTTGGCCGGCTTGTTCACCAACAGCCAGGCATCCAGCCGATCGAGCATGTCCTGATAATCGCTGGCGACCGAGGAGGTCATGGTGTACAGCGTCAGCGCCTTGGAATAGTCGGCATTGAGCACGTTCTGCAAATCCGATCCGCCGCCGTTCTCGAACATCATGATGTGTTGCTCGATCAGCGAGTTGCCGTCCACCTCAAAGGTTTCCGTCTGCCCCTCATCGTTGACCGAATTCACGCGCTCCAACGCCTGCGGCACACGCAGATAGTCGGGATTCATGTCATTGAGCACCAGGTTCATGCGCTTGACGTACGTGGCCACCGAATAGGTGTAACTGACGTTCGGCTGGGACTTGATGAATTGGTCGAGCCGGTCGAGGAACTGCACCACCTCGGTGGTCAGGACACCGCGCGGGGTCTTGCTGTCGAAGGCGATCCAGCCCGGAGACGTGCCGGCGACATGGGCCCGGTTGATGAACTCATCCGAGACCCGGACCGGGCTGTCTTTCTTGAAGTAGGCAATCCCTGAGTCTTCGATATTGACCATGAAGGTGAATACCGTCATCAACGCCAACAACGGCAAGGTGACGATCAGGACGGGTTTGCGCCATTGGATCAAGCGCGCACAGAACGCCACCAGATAGCGCGAGATGATCGACTCTTTATGGACAATTTTTTGCGGCGGCTGATCCTTGCCCCAGATGGAGATCCACGCCGGAATCAGCAGCAGGGAAATGATCAAAGCCGCCGTCAGCCCGATGGACATGAAGACGCCGAAATTGCGGATGCTGACGATATTGTTGGTGGTGGAAATCATGAACGTGGCGATGGTGGTCACGGTGGTCAACACCACGGGGACGACCATCATCCGCATGGTTTCGCGGTTGGCTTCACGATAGGACTTGCCGGCATTGAGTTGCTCGTAATACTCGGCCATCACGTGGATCGCATCGGCGCAGCAAATGGTGAACAAGAAGACCGGTAACACGCTGGTCAGCAGGTCAATCGGTACCCGAAACAGCGCCATCAGGCCCAAGGTCCAGATGGTGCAGAAGAGGATATTGAACAGCGGCAGGAGCACGCCCAAGGGCTTGCGGAAAAAGAACGCCAACAGCGAAGTCACCAGCAGGAACACGATCGGAAACAGCAACGCCAGGTCGTGATCGATGATCTCCTGCTGTGCCGCAATGAAGATCGGCATCCCGGCGATGAACACCTCATCGGTGAATTGCGGATGCCTGGCCTGGTAGTCCGCGATGATCTGACGAACCTGGTGATAGGCACGTAGCTGGGCCTGGGCGTCGTCCTGTTTGGTGCCGAGTTCGGCGACCACCATGGCGACCTTCTTGTCGGCGGAAACCACCCCGCCGACCATCTGCTCGTTGCCCATGATCTGCGCTTCGACGACCTTGGGGTCCATGTCCAGGCCATGCAGAGTCTTGTGAATCCACAGTTCACCGTCAGGGCTCAGGCTGATGTTTTCCAGGTCGGCCATGGAGGCCATTTCCTTGATCGGGTTGATCCGCTCTGCGAGAAAACCGAGAAACTGCTGGTCGCGCTCGTCCCAGCCCTGACTGCGAGCGTGATCGAGCAAAACCTTGGCCTGGGCGTAATCGTTCTGGGAAAATCCCTCACTGAGAATGTCCGCGGCCAGCAGCTGGGCACGACTGTCCGCCCCATGCTTGCCGACGATGCGCTGCAGTTCGACTTCATCCTCCGCGTTGGCCAGCATCAGCCGCCGCAGGGCTTGCGAGATTTCGAACTGGGCATTCAGTGACTCGGTATTAAAGACGCTCTGCGGATTGTTCAGCGCCACCATGACCGAATCGTAGGTACCGGTGAATTCGTGCTGAAGGTCGAGAATGGTTTTGCGCGCCGGATGGGTTTCCTTGAGTAAGTAAGGATTGGTATCCGACATCAGCGAGCCGAGTGTGTAGGTGAAGTAAGCGGTGATCGCCACCAGCACAAACACAATCGCCCGCGCATAGCGCTCAACGAAGTTCAGGTATCGTTCCATGATCATGCGTTCCAGAAAGGTCAGGGCAGCGCTTAGCGAGCGGACACAGCAAATTCAGGCAGGTCGCCGCTCTTCAGGCCGCGTTTGATGGCGGTCTGGGTAAACAGCCGGTCGTCCAGCTCGACGTTGTACTGCAACTGGTTGAAACGCAGCTGGGAGCGAGTGCCCGCGATGAAGTCTTCGGTCTCGCTCAGGGTGATGCTGTCGATCTGATCGACTGTCTCGACTTTCAGCGTGCGCATTTGTTTGAACATCACGCCTTTGACATCGAAGAAATCCTGACGCATGACCAGCAGGTTCTTTTTGTCGATCCAGACCTTGAGCATGTTGTAGCCGGTCTTGGCCAGGACTTGCGCAGACGCAGGCGCGCGCTCGATGACATAACAGTCACGGCCTGCAATGTTCTCTTCTGCGACCAGGGTCTGGCGATAATCGTTGGCCCGTATCTTGTCCAGGTCGGCATAGGAATAATCACTGCCCATGAAGGCGCCGCGCTTGTCGGTGGTCGAGATGCGCCGGGTCTGCCGGCTGACCGGCAAGTACATCCACTGGCTGTCTTCGGCGCCCAACGCTTCGTGGGGGTTTTCGATATGGAAGGCGACATCGCGCACGTCATTGGGCGCCGAGAAGTACATGGTGAACTTGTCGCTGTCCGGATAATCCTTTTGCAGGTAGCTGAACTCCCGTACCCGGCTGTTGCCCTGTTTGTCGAGCAGGATCAACGACACCTGCGACATGAAGCTCTTACCGTCGTTGCGGTCTCTGGCCTGGCGGATGATGTCATCGGCGCTCTGGCCCTGAGCGGCCAACACCGAAGCACTCGTCAGCATCAACACACCGGCGGTCAAGGTCTTGAATAGCGGCAACATTGAGATTTCCTTTTCATCATATGAGTGAGTTGCTCGCCGGCGCACGGTGCACGCAGGCGCTGTATGTTCAGAATCTGTATGTTCAAAACCTGGATGTTTAAAACCTGTATGTTCAAAATAAATAGCCCGCCGAAAGCCGAACCTGATCGCGCTGGTCGTATTCGCCAAATGGCCGGTCGTCCTTGCCAAAAAACACATCCACCTCCAGCCCCAACTTGAGCCAGTCGACCGGTTTGTAAGTGAAGATGCCCTGCAGCAACGCGTCGTCTTTGGCCGGCGGTGACATGGCCAGCACTAATCGGCTTTTGAGTCGGTCCCGCAGATGAGTGCCTTCGGCGGACAGGGTGAACAGATCGTCACGCTTGTCCTGCAACATCCCGACCTGCCAGTCGAGCAGTTGCTGTTCCTGCCATTGCACGGAGATCAGCCAATTGCGCACCAGATAGTCGACGCCAAGCAGCGACTTGATCATCGAACTCTCGTCGCTGCCGTACTGGCGGTAGGGATTGGTCACTCGCCAGTCGTCGAAATAGGCCACCTCGCTGCGCACGACAATACTGTGCCCGGCATCGATCGCCAGGCCGGCACCGCCCATGCTGTAACGCGGGAACTGCCGTTCGAGGCGAATCCGCTGATCGTCGGCCACACCCTCGACCGCATACACCGGGTCTTGCTGACGGGCATTGAGGGCGACGAAGCTGGCGTCTACCGCGCCGATCCGACCGTTGGCGCTCACGCCATAGGCAAAGCCGTCTTGAGCGTTGTAGTCGGGCGTGGAGTCGACAATGAAGGTTGCCGGATCCGGCCGGGCGAACAGCGGTGCGTCAAACTCACTGCCTTGGGCCGGCGGCTTGTTCTTTACAAAGTCAGTCACCCACAAGGCTTCCAGCTCCCACTCGCCCACCGGCTGGGCCAGGCGCACCATCGGCACCGCAATGCGACTGTCTTCGAGCAAAGCGGTAAGCCCCTCGCGGTAGTCGAGCGGGTTGATCTGATCGAGCACTCGCAGTTCATCCGCCCGCCCCCAGACCACTTGCTGCCAACCCACCGTCAGTTCACCGTCACCGACGTATTGCCCCCAGTACAGATGCCGCCAGTCGGCGCTGATCCGGTAGTCATCCCGGGCGTCCTGGCTGTAGGGGTTATTGCCGTCATAGCGGGCGTCATAACGCACCCGGCCTTTGGCCTTGTAATAGCCGCTGTCCCAGTTGTCCTCCAGATTGGCCTTGAAGTAGACCTGCTTCTGGGTGATCTGGTCGTCACCGTGCAAACGCAGCGCGGTGGCCACGCCGACTTCAGCATCGGCATGGGCCGGCATGATGTCGGCCCAGGCCAACTCCGGGCCGAGGCAGGCCAGCACGGCAACCAGCCCCTGCCTGAATCGCTCTCTGGCCATGACTACATTCCCAACCCGACGCCGCCATCGATCATCAGGCTCTGCGCTGTGACGCCGCCCGCCTCGGGGCTCGCCAGGTAACGCACCATCGCCGCCACTTCATCGCCCTGAATGAAGCGGCGCAGCGGTAATTTCTTCTTCGCGTTGCGCAGGATCTGCTCGTGGCTGATCCCCGCAATGCGGGCCTGAGCCGCCAGCTCGCCCTGCAACATCGGCGTGTCGATCCAGGCCGGCAGGATCGCATTGACGGTGATCTGGCGAGGAGCCAGATCCATCGCCAATGCCTTGGTCATGCCAATGATGCCGTGCTTGGAGGCGCAGTAAGCGCTGTTACGCACCTTGCCGGCGCGCCCCAGAATCGACGACATGTTGATGATCCGCCCGCGGTCGGCCATCAGCGGCAGGCACAGCGAGGTGACGTAGAACGTCCCGTTCAGGTTGACCGAAATCACCTTGTGCCAGTTGTCCAGATCCTCGGGCTCGTTCTCGTCGCAGACACCGGCGCTGTTGACCAGCACATCGACATAACCGAGACGCGTGGCCAGCGTCTTGAACAGCACCTGCAAACTGGCAAGGTCGGCGATATCGGCCCCATAGGTTTCGATGCTCGCAGCAAACGTCTGCCCGGCCACCCAGTCCTGCAACTGCGGCAGATCCAGATCGAGCAAAATCAGACGGTTTCCAGCGTCGGCGGCGAAGTTTTCCGCCACCGCCCTACCGATGCCTTTGGCCGCACCGGTGATCAAAAGCGTTCGTAGCGCGCTCATGGCATTTTCAACCCGCCGTTGACGGACAACACTTCGCCCGTCAAGTAATGCCCGCGCTCGGCGATGTACAGCACCGCCTCGGCAATTTCCTGTGGCTCGGCGAAACGTTTGATCAACAGTCGCGACTGGACTTCCTGCGCGTGAGCCCCCAGCAACGCGGCCGTCATGTCGGTATTGACGATGCCCGGCGCCACCGCGTTGACGCGGATGTTGCGCGGTGCCAGCTCAACGGCCAGGGCACGGGTCAGCGCTTCGACTCCACCCTTGGCGGCGGCATAGTTGCTTTGGCCCTTGCCGGGCTTTTGCGCGGCCACGGAGCTTAAGTTAACGATGCAGCCGCTACGCTGGCGCATCATGCCGGGCACCACCTGCTGGCAGCAGAGCAAGGTGCCGATCAGGTTGGTCTGAATCACCTCGGTGATGTCATTGATCGACAGCGTCGCCAGCAACCCATCACGCGTGATCCCGGCGTTATTGACCAGCAAATCAATGCGCTCGAACTGCTGTTCGACGCGCTCGAAAAAGCCCTTGATGCTGTTGCCGTCCTTGACGTCGCATTGCGATGCCAGGCACTCGCGCCCCATGGCCTCGACCTCGGCACGCAGCGCCATCGCCGCCTCTTCGTCACGCACATAACTGAATGCAATCTGATAACCGGCGCCGGCCAGTGCCAGGACAATGGCTTTGCCGATGCCGCGACTGCCCCCGGTCACTACCGCTATTTTTTGGGTCATGGCCGTTCCTTAGAGTGAGTTGTTGGTCTTGAACTGAGCGAGGCCAAAGCCATGGATCGCCGCCAGTGCGCGGATCTGCTGCACTTGCTCACGGCTGATATCGCCGTAGGAGTAATGCTGCTTCATCCCCGACAACCCCATCAGGACCGACTCGGCCATGCAGGCATACAACTGACCCTGTTTCAGATAGGCCCGCACATTCGGTGCGAGCCCATCGCCGAGCGGCGTCTGGACAATGCCGCCATGCATGTAGAGAACATCCGCACGCTGACTGGAAAGCGCCTGATCAACGTTCAACGGCACCGCGATGTCGCAGATCACACTGTTCTCGGCAAAATGTCCGGCCTCCAGGAACGGCTGCGGAGCGTTCGCCGCACACAGCACAATGCGGGCTCGCTTGAGGGCTTCCAGGTCATTGGTGACGGTGATGAACGCATTCACCCCGACACGCTCCTGCACCAGCCGCGAGATACGCAGCCCCAGGTCCGGGCTGCTGCCATTCTCCTGGAGCAACTCCTCGATACCGTTGAGCTTGAGCAGACGCATCGCCAGCCGGTCCTGTTCGGCGTTGCCTTTGAGGATTGACCGGGCGGCGTCGGCGTAGATCAGCTGCGCGGTTTTCTCCAGGCGGCGCACCGAGCCGTCGCGACCGCTGCCAATCAGGATCAGGTGATCGACCGTGGCCGACAGCAGGGACGCGTAGGTTGAAGCCACGTTGCCGGAAGCCCCGACCACGGCCGCAGTTTGCTCATGCAACTCAAGTTGCTGTTGCTTGCAGCCTTGCTCGATGGCCTCCAGCCCCATCCCGATGGTCAAAGCGTTGCCGGATGTCAGGGCCATGTCCGGGATTTTCAGTGCCTGACAGTTGTTGGTCACGATGGAGGTGTACATCCCCAGCCCGGCGATGCTGTAACCATCGGCGCGTGCGTCAAGGATGCGGTTGCCGACCTCTTCGCGAATGACCTCCAGATCACCGCTGACGATGTAGTCCGCCATGGCGTTGGAGTCCATGCACAACGGATACAGGGTGAACTCCACCGCAGTACCGAGCCGCGAGCGAATCAGCACCGGGCCGACTGGCGCAGCCCGTCGCTCTGGTGCCGTGCGCGTCATGAAATCGCGTTTCTGGTCGGCGCTCAGCTGGCCTAACGAGGGGTCGACATCACCGAGAATGTCGGCATCGATCAAGTGGTTGATGAAGGCCACACGAGCGACGACCTGCGTGCCTGGGTCGAGGTTAATGTCGTTGGCAGGCACCTGGAAACTG
The DNA here is from genome assembly GCF_048515765.1 of Pseudomonas sp. H11T01. Lineage (NCBI taxonomy): Bacteria > Pseudomonadati > Pseudomonadota > Gammaproteobacteria > Pseudomonadales > Pseudomonadaceae > Pseudomonas > Pseudomonas sp. H11T01. Next base: position 34,078 of record NZ_JBLYED010000026.1, read on the forward strand.
AGGTCACGCGCAGCCACAACAGGGATCGAATCAGCACAAATAGTCGCCGCCAGCGGGAAGGCGTCGCCCCGCTGAAGCATGTCGCAGACTTTTTGCAGCGCGCCGATCAGCCCGTCGATTTCAGCGAAGGTGATGCAGGCCGGCGGCTCCAGGCGGATCACATTGGAGTTGCTGCCCGAGGGTGCCACGCGCAACGCTTCGAACTGCAGCAGGTAGCCGGCGATGAGGTAACCCAATGCATCGTTGTACTGGGCCGAAGCCTGTACCAGCGAACTGTTGGAGCTCTGGTCATGCAGTTCGAAACCGAGCAACAACCCCCGGCCGCGGACATCGGCAATCACATCGGGATAGGCCGCCTTCAGTTCGAGCAACGAAGCCTTGAGGTATTCGCCCTTGTTGTGCACGTCCTTGAGCATGGCATTGTCGTTGGCGAACAGGCGCTTGAGGGCCGACAGCGCGATGTGACAAGACGCGTCGTCTTCGGCAAAGGTCGAGCTGTGGATGTAGCTGAAGTCGTTTTCATAATGGCTGCTGCGGATCACGGTTGCCGCGATCTTCATCAAGCCACCGCCCAGCGCCTTGGACAGGCAGTAGTAATCGCCTTGCAGATTGAAATGGCTGCTGGCCAGGAAGGTGCCCGTGCGCCCGAAACCCGACTGCACTTCATCGACGATCAACGGACATTGCTGTTCATTACACAGACGCCGCAACGCACGGTAGAAATCAGCGGCGAACTCGATGATTCCGCCTTCCCCTTGAATTGGCTCAACCAACACCGCCGTGAGTGCACTGAACGCCTGCCGGCCGACCAGTAACTGCTCACCGCTCCACTGCAGGGTCAGCCAGTGATGGGTATGGCGAGCCGGCAGTTCCTCGAGTTGATGCGGCTGTTGCGGATCGATGAACTCGACGTTCAGCCCGAAGCGCGCGAACGGCTGGCGATATTGCTTGCCGTACGTCAGCTGCACGGTGTTGACCAGCTTGCCGTGGAAGCTGCCACGCAGCGCGACGAATACCGGCTCTACATGCAGCAGCGCAAGGTTGTGCTGACGCACCGCCTCGACCACCTGACGTACCGTTACACCCGTCAGATGGGCCGGTAGCAGACCGGCCGGCAGGTCAAGGTCATCGACGTCCAGTTGCCGATAAGCCCTGTCGCTGGCCGTCAGATTGGCCAGGGCAAAATCCAGTTCGTCGAACTGCTTTTGCAGGGTTTTCTGACGACGAAATTCCGCATGCTTGACGGCGATTTCCACCGCTTCGGCACCGCTGTTGGAAAAAGTCGAAATGTAGCGCTCGGTGTTTTTCAACTCGCGGTTGAAGGCTTCGCTGAGTGCACGACCCAACTCGCCGGCCGTGCCGCGTATCGACATTTGCGCGTTGAACGGCACGTCGTCACGCAGCAAGGTGCAGAGCTGGTCGACGAACTGCGGATCGTTGTGCCCGAACAAAGCTGCGCCGTAGCCACCGAGAAAGTCGGTGACAGTGACTTGCGCACCGTGGCGGTCGCGATAGAACAATTTACTGCCCAGCGCCCGCTGGAACTCACACTCCAGGCCCAGCGCCTGCAGCAAATCAACGAACTTGGGGCGAACAAAATTACGGTAATCCATGACAGTCATATCCCTTGAAAGAAGAAGTCGGTTCACAAAAAAGCGTCAGGCGCCGTGCTCGAGGTGGTAACAAGCGCTGAAACCGTTGTCATCGCGGTTGATGACCAGACAATCGCGCAGGTTCGCCGAGCGACTGGCGCCCATTACAAAGGGCAAGTGCGCAGCGACGGGCTGCTGCAAGCCGAGAATCGGCGGCACGCTCTGGGCCTGCAGGGCGCTGCGGGCCAGAATCAGGTCGACCAGGCTGGGGGCCGCGCTGAGAATTCCGGTCACCGGCAACCCACTGGTGATATGTGCAGCACCCGTACGGGCCAGGGTTTGGCTCAGCTGACGATCCTTCTGCGGATCGCCGCTGCCCGCGCACACCAGCAAATCGACTTGCTTGTCGGGCAGGTTCAACGCTTCAAGATCGACATGGGCGGTCATGCCCAGCAGGCACGTCTGCGGGGCCTCGCACAGGTCCTCGCGTCGGCGCAGGATTAAGGCCGCCGCGCCCTCTCCGGCAATGCCGCCCGTCCCTTGCGCATCGAAAGGTCGCAACGTTTGCGAGCCGTCGGCGCTGATAACACCCGCCTGCACCAGCGCGCAAAGCGCCAGTGCGTCGAGCTCACTCCCGGAGCCGACGATGATAGCGGCGTCGATACGCCCGCTCTGCAGCGCCGCGCTGGCCTCGCGCAACGCTGCCAGATTGCCGGCGACGCCCTGCATGTAGGCATTGCATTCGCATTCCAGCTTGAGGGCCAGGCTGACCACCCCGAGCAAGATGTTGCTCAGGCCTTTGAGCACCAGAAAAGGATCCTGCACCCGCTCCTGCAAAATCCGTCGGGCCAGCAGGCGCATGTCGGCACCCTCGCCCTTGCGGCATTCGTGCAGCAACTCGCCATAAGAGGCCAGCGATGGGTGGGTGTATCCGCCCTGGCAGCAATAGAGGCCATAGCGCAAACCGTCCTGGCCCGGCGCAAGACTCGCTTCGGCCAAGGCCTGGCGTACCGCACTGACACCCCAGATCACCGCCGGCGTGCAGTAGCGCTGCAGGTTCTGTGCGAGGTCCTGACGGCTGCGCTGGTGATCTTCATCCAGGATTTGTCCGAAGGCCGTCACCCGCTCGCTGTGAAACTGCCTGGAGTGCAACGGCGCAATGCCACTGCGCGATTCACAGAGCGCCGACCAGAAACGCTCGACGCCCCAGCCGCTGGGCAATACACAGCCAGCACCGGCAATCGCGACCGGCGTTTTTGCAACACCCATCATGCGTGCTCCCGATATTTACCCAGCACCAGCGAGGTGTTGAGACCACCGAAACCGAATGAGTTGCTCAGCGCCACATCGACCCGGCGGTTGACCGCCTGATGGGCGCAGTAGTCCAGGTCGCACAGCTCATCGGCGTCGTGCAGGTTGATCGTTGGCGTAATACGGTCGTGCCGACAGGCCAGTGCCGTAACAATGAATTCCGGTGCGCCGGCCGCCGCGATCAGATGCCCGAATTGCGACTTGTTGGCGCTGATCGCCAGCCGTCGGTAGTGCTCGCGTTCAGCGAACACCGTCTTGATCGCCAGGGTTTCAGCGGCATCGTTGAGCGGCGTCGACGTCCCGTGAGCGTTGATCAGATCCACCTGTTGCGGCGCGATCCCGGCGTCGTGCAACGCGGTCTGCATGGCCAGGGCCGCACCACGTCCTTGCGGGTCGGGCGCGGTCACCTTGTAACCGTCCAGACTGCTGCCAAAACCCAGCACTTCGGCGTAGGGGATGACGCCACGCGCCAGCGCTCGCTCCAGGGTTTCGAGTACGACAAAGCCACCGCCCTCGCCCGCAATCAAGCCGCTGCGGTGGCGATCGAAAGGCCGGCAAAGCTCGGTTCCCCAGCGCTGCTCGCTGCTTGCCGCGCCCAATAAATACAGCGCGGTCATGGTGTCCAGGCTCAACACGGAGTCAGCCCCACCCGCGATCGCTACCTCCACCTCGCCACGACGAATCATCTGAAAAGCATTGCCGATGGCCTGGGACGCGCCGGCACAGGCACTGCTGATGTTGATCACCGGCCCTTCGCAACCGATTGCGTCGGCAATGACCCGCGCCAGCCGATCGTTGCTCTGGCACAACGAACCGGTAGGGCTGACTTGATCCACCCGGGCCATCAGATGGCGCCAGGCCGGGGTGTCATTGGGTTCGCCGGAGAACGTCAGCAGCATGTCCTGGAGACTGTGCGCCGGTGCGCCGGAGGCACACAAGACGGCGGCTTCACGCAGCTGAGCGAGATCCAGACCACTGTCAGTCACCGCCTGGCTGGCGGCAACCCAGCCAAATTGGCTGCGTTTTTCCAGGGCCATTTGCCAGGCCGGATGGCCCTGCAGATAAACGGGCAACAGACCTGAATCCACCGGCGCCGCATAGCGGACCGGGAATGCTCCGGCCTTCACGCCTTCGGGCTGCCACGGGCGGATGCAGTGTTCGCCGCGCAATATTTTTCCCCACATAGACTGCCATTCGAAACCGAATCCGGTCACGGCGCCCATACCGGTTATCACAATCCTTGTCGCGCTCATGCGTGTTTCTCCATGACTTCACTCGCCAGCAATAGCGCACCCCAATGCCCTGCACGACTGTGATTGAGCAGCAGCGTGTAATGCGCTTGCGCCTGTTCACTACAATCGTTGTGCAACGTCAGGGCGATCTCCGTCAGCAAGGCACTCGCCCCCAGATCGCCGGTCATGTGCCGGGAACTGTGAACAACCCGCCCTGTCTCGGCGAACAGACTCATGAGCCGCGAATCCTGGGTGTCCGCCACGATGCGTTCGACGTCGCTCAGGCAGAGTTTTTCCTGACTCAATGCCTGCTTGATGACGCTGTTTGCCACAGCGCTTGAGCGCTCCGGCGACGCGCTATAACCGCGAGCGAATCCAGCGATGCGCAACGCCATCGAGCCGGATGTCGACGCAGAGGACGTCAATAACAGCGCAGCGGCGCCTTCCCCGTAAAGCTGCGGCCCCGCGTTGAGCGGGTGCTCGGCCTTCTCTCGCAGGTATAACGCCGGGGTGATGTTCGGACTGCTGCTGACCACGACAGCCGCATCGGCGCGGCCTTCGGCGAGGTGTTGCCAGGCTTCGATCAAGGCATCGACGCCGGCATTGCCCTGCGAACAGAAACCACCCATAGGGCCATTGCAATGCAACGCTTCGGCGACGTAGGCCATGACACTGCTATTGAGCATCATCAATGCATGCAAGGGCGGCGTGTGGGCAAAGAGCTGCGCAAGCAGTGCATCAGGTTGCTCGCCGATGGCCTGCACTGCGTCCCAACAGGAGCTTGGCCCATCCACTTCAGGGATGGCAGCGGTGAGCGCAATCCGCTGCGCAGGCAGATTCAAGGCACTCAACGCCGGGGCGATACGCCCTGCGCAGTACAACAAGCGCGCGCCTTGAGGCTCAACACCGCGCTGAATCTTGCGATCGAAAATGTCGGCAGGCAATCGTGGCGTTTTCACGCAATAGGCCAATCGAGCCGGGTCGAAATCCAGGGGTTGCGCGGTCGTCAGCGGGCCGTGCAAGTCGGCGCATTCGCTGCCGGCAGCGTTGAACACCGAGGCCGCCGTGATGTAAACGGATCTTTTATCAAGCGTATTCATCTCATGCCCTCCCCAGAACCAGTGAACTGTTGACGCCACCGAAGCCGAACGAGTTGGACAGCACGACATTGATCGGCTGATGCAATGGCTCGCTCAGAAAGTTCAGCTCGGGGAACTCAGCCTTGTCCGGGTCATAGTTGAGCGTTGGCAACAACACGCCATCGCGAAGACTGATCAGCGACAGGACTGCCTCAATGGCGCCACTGCCCGCCAGGGAATGGCCAATGGCCGATTTGTTGGCGGTGAACGTCACGTCGTTCAAGGAGTCGCCAAATACCTGCTTGAGTGCCAACGCTTCGCTGCGGTCGTTGGCCTGTGTCGAGGTTCCATGGGTATTGACGTGCTCGACGGCGCTGCTCCTCAGGCCGGCATTTTCAATAGCGGCTGTCATGCATTCGGCGTACTTGCTGCCATCCCGGCTGCTGGAGGTGATCTTTTGCGCCTCGCAATAATTGGCGTAGCCCAATACACGACCGATCGGTTTGGCCTTGCGACGCTCGGCATGCGGCCTTGATTCGAGAACGATCAGCGCCGAGCCTTCGCTGAGCACAAAGCCGCAACGATCCGGCATGAACGGGCGACTCTGTTGATCCGCGGCGAAATCGGAGCGCTGGCACACTGCGCCAAGGCCGTCGAAGCTGTAGTACGACAATTCGTGGGCCATCAATTCCACGGCGCCGCAAATGGCCAGGTCGATTTCACCGCGCTCGATGGCGCGATACGCGCTGCCTATCGCCATGGTCCCGGCAGCACAGGCATCGGAGTGAGTAGAGATGTGATCACGAATGCCGAGAAATCGGGCAAGGTGCAGGGTCTGTTGGTCGACCCGACGAGAAAATGCTCCGCCCACCGGTTCGTGGTTTTGCAGATACCGATCAAGATCCACGCTGCCGGTGTCATCCATACACCGACTGGCGTCCTGCAAATCCCGGCTCACGCAGTGTTTGTTTGAGCCCAGGAACAACCCGCTGGCGACTTGAGCAAAGGCCGAAGGGCTCAGACCTGCATGCTGCAAAGCCTGCCTGGCGACGTACTCGGCCAGCACACTCTGTCGCGGTAACGTTAGAGCATCGCCCGAAGCATCAGCGGTCATTTCCTGCCACTGACGGTGATCGATATAACCGGCTGCGGTATTTGCAAATCCAAGCTCGGCAAACACCGGATGTTCACGAATACACGAACGCTTCTGGCTGATCCGCGAAAACAGCGTGGCAGCGTCCAGCGCCATGGGCGCCACCAGTCCGTATCCCGTGACATAAACTTCTCGCAGCCGCATGAAGAAACTCCTAGGCCGTTTCTTGCAAGCAGGACGCGGCATATTTTTCCACCAATTGGCGAGAGATCTCGTCCCCTTCCATCGGGACCAATCGTGCGCTGCAGCCGGAACAGACCACCTGCCGACGGTCATTCAGACGCGCTTCGACGGCGCCACACTCGGGGCACGCCTGGGGCAGATAGTTGAAGACGCTGTGGCACTGTTGCGCCCAGTTGCGCACCGTGGTGGCAGCGAACACGTCCGCGGGCTGCATGCCGACCCGCAGTTGACCCGGGGCATAGGCGCTCAGGCTTTGTTCGAGAAGCACCACACCGGCTTCGGTGATACGGCCCTTATCGACAAATTGGGTGACGTCGCCAAAAACCGCTACCGCGTGATCCAGCACGCTGGTTTTCGGCAAGGTGCAGCCATAGGTGCGACCCAGCTGAAAACTCAGGTCGACAATATCCAGAGAGTCGGCGCTGAGGTCTTCCACGATACTGCTGTGCTCATCGATAGCATCGACTTCCATCACCAGTAACTGCGCGAGCATTTCGCGAGTACTGGTAATAACGCTCTCCAATTCCAATGGATTGTTCATCATCTATCTCCTTTTAAAGTGTGCGCTTGGGTATTAAGCAGTACCGCAAGAGGCTTAATTTCCTACAGCCTTTCCCTACGGCGCGGGAGTCTAAACTCTCCCCTAGAGGGGAGAGTCAACGCGCCATCACGGTTTTTTAGACGAACTGTTTTCCGCTCAAGACCGGCACTTTGAGTACCTGTTTGATGCACAGAAAAAGTGGGGGGCTGAAAGAGTCGAGATGGAACGGAAGTTCCATTTATTCGCACTCTTTAAAAGAGAGTTGATTAACTTAAGAGGGAGAGCTCTGGCCATTCGCCAGTCTCGAGAAGGCTCAGGAACAATGCCGGCTCGACAGTCCATGAAAACTGCCGGCCGGTAATGTACATCTTCTGCGTCTAAACCTTTGGCAGTGGATTCAACGCGGTGGTTGCCTTGGGTTTTCTAAAGAAGAGGCAATAGACAACCGTGAGGACCAGCAGGAACGGCACACCGAACACCAGGGTCATTTTGAAGGCCTCGGTGAAGTAGGTGGTGATCATCACCGCGCCCATCAGCACCAGACCCAACAATGTGGTGTAGGGGAACAGGCGCATGCGGAAGGACAGTTTCCGCTCGCCGTTGCGCTCGTGGTAGCGACGGAAACAGTAGTGCGTCAGGAAGATCATGAACCAGGTGAAGATGGCGCCGAACATCGAGATCGCCATCATCAAGGTGAAGGAGCTTTCCGGGTACACCACGTTCAGCAAGGTTGCCAGCGCAATGCCGGAACTGGACAGCAACAAGGCATTCAGCGGGATCCCGGTTTTGCTCAACACGCCCATGGACTTGGGTGCGTAGCCGCCACGGGACAGGCTGAACATCATGCGCGTGGTGATGTAGAGCTGACTGTTCATCGCCGACAACGCGGCAATCAGGATCACGAAGTTCATCACGCCGGTGGCGCCGGGAATACCGATGGTTTGCATGACCGTAACGAACGGGCTTTGGGCGTGACCGGCCTGAACCCACGGCACAATGGCCAGCATCAGCGCCAGGGTCAGCAGGTAAAACACCACCAGCCGCACAATGGTCGCGCGAAAAGCCTTCTTCACCGCCCGCTCCGGATCCTGCGCTTCACCGGCGGCCACCGCGATCATTTCCACGCTCAGGTAGCTGAAGATCGACACGATCACCGCAATCCACATGCCTTGCAGACCATTGGGGAAAAAGCCGCCATGGGCCGTGTAGTTATGCACGCCATAATCTGGATTGCCGGAACCGAACACCACATACACCGCGAGGATGATGAAGCCGACAATCGCACCGATCTTGATGGTGGAGAACCAGTACTCAAAGGTGCCGAAGGTCTTCACGCTGATGGCGTTGAGCACGATCAGAATGCTCGAGAACGAGACAATCCAGATCCACTCCGGCACGTTGGCGAACCAGTACTTCATGTACATCGCCACCGCCGTCACTTCCGTGCCCACCGCCAACACAATCGCCGCCCAATAGGCGTAGCGCACCAGAAATCCGGCCAGCGGGCTGACATAGAATTCGGCATAGGCGCCGAACGAGCCGGAGGTCGAATGGGCCACGGTCATTTCCGCCAGACAGCCCATCAACAGCAAGGTGATGATCGCGCCAATCGCGTAGCTAAGCAGGACGCTCGGCCCGGCATAACCAATGGCGTAGGCACTGCCCATGAACAGCCCGGTGCCAATCGCACCACCAATGGCGATCATGCTCATCTGACCCGAGGTGAGCTGGCGCCTGAGGCCCTGCTCACGCTTGGATATGCTTTCAAAACCGGTGTTATCGGTCATTTTTCTGTCCTCTGAATATTGTCTTTCTTGAAGAGAGCAAGTCGTTGGGATTACCCGTGGGGATCAGCCACACACAGCAGGACACGGATCAGAAAATACTCAGCGGATACTCGATGATCACCCGGACTTCGTTGTTGTCGGTGGTGTCCGCCCGGGCCACCTGGGCGGTCGAACGCAAACTGGCCTGACGCACGCGCACCGACAGATCCTTGGCCTTGCCCTCTTGCACCACGTAGCGCGCTTCAAGGTCGCGCTCCCAGCGCTTGCCGTCACTGCCGTAACGCCCATAGGCGCCATTGGCACCCCCGTCGTAGTGGCTGTCGTCGATGTGGTCACCGCTGACGTAACGCGACATGAAGCTCAGGCCCGGTACGCCGAAAGGCGCCATGTCCAGGTCATAACGCAGCTGCCAGGAACGTTCGTTGGGTGCGTTGAAATCGACAATCTGCACCGAGTTGGCGAGGAAGATCGAGGTGCCCGGCTGCTGATCGAAACCCAGATAATCGAACGGCTCATCGCCATCGACCCGTTGGTAAGCCAGGGTCAATCGATGTGCACCGACCTTGTAAGCGGCGGCCAGCGACCAGGTGGTGTTGTCGATCTTGCCGGCCAGGCGCTGGCCATAGTCGCTGGTGCGGTAAATATTGAAATCCAGGTTCAGCGACTGGAGTTCGCTCAGCGCATAGCTGTAGTTAGCGTTGGCGTAGTACTGCCGCCAGATATCGGCGAACTCAGAACCGTACAGACTGACGCTCAATTGATCGCTCAGGGCATAGCTGCCGCCCAGATAATCGACGCTGCGGGTTTCCACCCCGGCATACAGCGCCTTGAGGGCGCCATCGTCGTTGGTCGAGGCACTGTCATTGCCGGAGGTGAAGTGCCCGGCGTCGAACAGCAGCCCTTTCAACTCGCTGCTGGTCAGCTGGAAACCGTTGGCATAGGTGGTGAACAGTCGCGCGTTGCCGGTGCCGAACACCGGGTTGAGCGGTGTCAGGTTGCCGTACTTGAGTTCGGTCTTGGAGATCCGCGCCTTGAGCGCGCCACCCGCTTCGGAATACTCATCCTCGGCGCGACCATCGGAACCGACCGGCAGCAAACCGGTGCCGGTACGGCCCTTGCCGCTGTCGAGTTTGAGCCCCAACTGCGCATAGGCGTCGACCCCAAAGCCCACAGTGCCCTGGGTATAACCGGAACGGTAATCGAGCATGATCCCGTGGGCCCATTCGTCCCGATAGTTCTGACCACCCGGGTTGTTGAGGTTGTTGCGGTAGAAATAGAAATTGCGGTTGGTCAGGGTCAGGCTGCTGTCTTCAACAAATCCATTGTCGGGTGTGGCAAAGGCCACTTGGCCGAGACAGCTAGTGATGGCGAGCGGCAAGGCGGGCCAGAGGGACAGTTTCATTCTGCGTGCTCCTTATTATTGTGTTTTCACAGAACTGCTTATTGGAGGCGACCGAAGCCCTGCTGCCGGGAAATTCGCGGCAGCAAGACAAGGGCGTCGGATGTATCAGGTGACGCTGTGGCGGACCTGGAACTGCTCTTGCGACCAGGTTTTCTGATCAAGTATTTCGCCGAGGATCTGCACCGCATCCCAGACCTCGGTGAAGCTGGTGTACAGCGGAGTGAAGCCAAACCGCATGATCCGTGGCTCGCGGTAGTCACCGATCACGCCACGGGCGATCAAGGCCTGGATCACCGCATAGCCTTCGGGATGTTCGAAGCTGACATGGCTGCCACGCCTGGCGTGTTCGCGTGGGGTAATCAGGGTCAGCTCATGAGCGGCGCAACGCTGCTCGACCAACTGGATGAACAGGTCAGTCAGGGCCAGGGATTTGTTGCGCAGGCTGGCCATGTCGGTCTGAGCGAAAACATCCAGACCGCACTCGACCATCGCCAATGAAGTGATCGGCTGGGTGCCGCACAAGTAGCGAGCGATCCCGCTGCTCGGCTCGTAGCGAGACTCCATGGCGAATTGCCGCGAATGCCCGAACCAGCCGGACAGCGGCTGCGCCACCAGATCGCACAGTTCAGGAGCCACCCAGACAAAGGCTTGAGAACCCGGGCCGCCATTGAGGTACTTGTAGGTGCAGCCGATGGCGTAATCGGCGCCTGCTTGATGCAGATCGACTGGCACCGCGCCGGCGGAATGCGCCAGGTCCCAGATGGCCAGCGCGCCACACTCGTGGGTCAGCGCGGTCAGGGCCTGCATGTCGTGCATGTAACCGGTTTTGTAGTTGACGTGGGTGAGCATGACCACCGCAGTGTCCTGATCAATCGCTTGCGGCAGCGCTTCGGGACTGTCCACCAGACGTAGGGTGTAGCCCTGCTGCAGCATGTCCGCCAGACCTTCGGCGATGTACAGGTCGGTCGGGAAGTTGCTGGTCTCAGTGACGATCACCCGCCGCGTCGGCGCCCGCGTGGCCTGCACACGCAGGGCGGCGCTGAGCACCTTGAACAGGTTGATCGAGGTGGTGTCGGTCACCACCACTTCACCGTCACCGGCGCCAATCAGCCCTGCCAATCGATTGCCCAGACGCTCAGGCAGGTCGCGCCAGCCGGCGCTGTTCCAACTGCGGATCAGGCCATTGCCCCATTCCTCGGCGATCACCGCCTGAGCACGCGCCAACGCGGCGACCGGGCGAGCGCCCAGGGAGTTGCCATCGAGATAAATCACGCCTTCGGGGAGCGCAAACTGCTGACGCAAAGGCGCCAGAGCGTCCTGCGCATCGAGCGCCAGGCAATCGTTTCTTGTAGTCATTGGATGTCCTGTTTTTTGAAAGAAGTGCCGTCCGGGCAGATCGATATAGTCGGGTCGGGCATGGGTGTGAGCGTCGTGTTTCAGGCGCTATTTGCGCCTTCACGGTGAGGAGATAATGAACGAAGTATTGGAGAATTTTCGTGCAAAGTAAGCGGTCATAGCGTAGTTATCTCGAAGATAATTCGAATCAAACTCCAAAAAACGAGGATTTATTCTAGCCATGACTCTCGACTCGACAGACCTGCGGATCCTGCATCATTTGCAACAGGATGGCCGCATCAGCAATCAGGAATTGGCGGAGAAAGTCGCACTGTCGCCATCGGCCTGTTTACGCCGTTTGCGCCTGCTGGAAAGTGAGGGAATCATCACCGGCTATCGCGCAGTGCTGAACGCCGAACGACTGGGAATTGAGCTGGAAGCCATCGTCCATGTGTCATTGCGACAGGACGTCGAGGACTGGCACGAGACCTTCATCAAGAAGGTCCAGTTGTGGCCGGAAGTGGTCACCGCCTACGTGATTACCGGGGCGAGTAACTATGTGCTGCGGGTCCAGGCGCGCAACCTCAAACACTTCTCCGATTTCATCGTCAACCAGCTAAACCGCACGGCGGGGGTTACCGATATCCGCTCGGAAATCGTGTTGCAGAAAATCAAGGAACGGGAGGAGTTGCTTGATTTGGTGGTGCGGAAGTGAGGGCTGTCAGTTAAGTAGGTGCAGTCTACAAAACCATACAGATCCAGTGTGGGAGCGGGCGTGCCCGCGAAGCTTTTGGCGGCCGTGAGGGCCCCTTCGCGGGCAAGCCCGCTCCCACAGGTTTGGCGTTCAGACCTTGAGGCCATCATCAACCCTGATCACCACCACCCACCGGCAGTGTCATGCCGGTGATGTAAGACGCCTCATCCGAGGCCAGAAACAATATCGCCGCAGCCTGTTCGTCGACCGTGCCATAACGCTTCATCAGGCTACTGTCGCAGGTCTGCTCAACGATCTGCTGGTACCAGATTTTCTCTTGAGGCGTTTGCTCGGCGCTGTTGCGCGGGATGCGCCGGGCCGGTGCTTCTGTACCTCCGGGGGCCGTGGCATTGACCCGGATGCCGCGCTCGGCGGTCTCGAATGCCAGGCATGCCGTCAGCGCATTCACCCCACCCTTGGCCGCGCCGTAGGGCACGCGATTGATGCTGCGGGTGGCAATCGACGACACGTTGACGATAGCCCCACTGCCCTGCTCCAACATGTACGGCAACGCGGCATGACAGCACCAGAGTGTCGGGAACAGCGAGCGCTGTACCTCACTCATGATCTCTTCTGGTTTGTAATGCTCGAACGGCTTGGCCCAGATCGTCCCGCCAACATTGTTGATCAGAATATCCAGCCGACCGAAGCGCTCGATAGCCTGAGCCATGACCCGGCTGCACTCTGTGTACTGCTCAAGGTCGGCGGTCAGCGCCAGCACTTCGCTGCCGGTCGCCAGTTCATCGCGCAACTCGAAAATCAGTTCCGAACGATCGACTACCACCAGCTGCGCACCTTCGGCAGCCATGCGCTCGGCGACTCGTCGGCCAATGCCCTGGGCTGCGCCGGTGATCAATGCGACCTTACCGCTGAAACGTAAACTGCTCATGTCATCTCCTCAACCATGGGATTGGATTCAGGCCGCGCTGGCAGCGAATTTCTCGTAGTAGAAGTTCGCCGGCGCAATGCCCTGCTCGGCCAGGTAGCGGCTGACCCCATCGACCATCGGCGGCGGCCCACAAAGGTAGACGTCGACATCACCGGCGTTGAGGTGCTGCGGTTCGATATGTTGGGTGACGTAACCCTTGAGCGGATGCCCGCTGTCCGGATTGGCGACGCACGCGCTGAAGCTGAAATTTGGAATGCTCGCCGCGAACCCTTGCAGCCGCTCCATTTCCACCAAATCATGGTCGTTGGTCACGCCGTAGATCAGGTGCAGCGGATACTCACTGCCCTGCTCGGCAATGCGCTCCAGCATCGCGGTAAAGGGCGCCAACCCGGTCCCGCCCGCCAGCAACAGCAACGGCCGGCGGATTTCCCGCAGATAGAAAGAGCCCAACGGACCAGCCAGGTTGATCGAGTCGCCGGCCTTGGCCAATCCGGTAAGGAAACTGCTCATCAACCCGCCTGGCACATTGCGGATCAGGAAACTGACCTCACCGTCACGCTGCAGCGAGCTGAAGGAATAGGCGCGAGTCTGCTCGCTGCCGGGTACTTGCAGGTTGACGTATTGCCCCGGCAGGAACGCCAGTTTGCTCAGTGCCTCGCCCTTGATCGACAGCGACAGAGTACTGTCGGAGAGCTGGCGAATCTGACTGATGGCGGCGTTGTAGCTGCTCTGCTGAGTGCGACAAACATCCGAAGACACCGGGACGCGCACCACACAGTCGCTTTGCGCGCGCATCTGGCAGGTCAGCACGTAACCTTGGGCCGCTTCATCCTCGCTGAGCGCGTCTTCGATGTACTCATCGCCCAGATCATAGCGCCCGGCTTCAGCGAAACATTTGCAAGTACCGCAGGCGCCGTCGCGGCAGTCCAGCGGAATGTTGATGCCTTGGCGATAGGCGGCGTCGGCGACGGTTTCACCGACATCGGCGGCGATGAAACGGGTGACCCCGTCTTCAAAATTCAATGCGATTTGATGGCTCATGGCAGCGGCCTCACAGATGGTAGATGTCGATGACCTGACGGACGTAATCGTTCTTCAGGATGACTTTCTTGGCCTTGATCAGTGGGGTCTCGCCACGCACATCGAGGGTGTAGAAACTGCTCCCGAAATAGCTGTCCACGGTCTTGTAGCGAAAGCTCAGGGTGTGCCAGTTGAAACGCACCTTGCATTGGCCATCGGCGACTTCCAGCAGCTCGATATTGCTGATGTTATGGGAGGTCCGGGTGTCCGGCACGCTGGCGCTGGAGCGCTCGGTCTTGATCCGGAAGACCCGGTCTTCGAGACCTCCACGGTTGCCGTACCAGATCAGCGAAATTTCTTTCTGTGGGTCTTCGGTCAGCTCGTCGTTGTCGTCCCAGGACGGCATCCAGAAACTCGCATCGGCGGCGTACAGCTCCAGCCAGTTGTCCCAGTCCTTGTCGTCCAGGTAGCGCGCTTCGCGGTAGAGGAAGTCACGCACCGCGTCATGGGAAATGCTCATCACACGGCCTCCACGGGGATGGTTTTCGACTGTTCGGCGGCCAATGCCTTGAGCATGGTCTCTTGCCAGTACTTGTGCTGCAGCACGAACAGACCTTCGTCTTCAGTGCGCACGCCACTGAGCAGCGGGTGCAGATCGATTTCCTGGGCTGCCGGATCAGCGCCTTCAACCCAATGCATGGCGCCGCGCGACATGTCGTTCCAACCGGCGCTGCCCTCATAGCCGACCTGGCAGGAGCGGAACTCTTCCAGGTCATCGGGAGTGGCCATGCCACTGACGTTGAAGAAATCTTCGTATTGGCGAATGCGCTTGGAACGGGCGTCGTCGCTCTCGCCTTTCGGCGCGATGCAGTAGATGGTGATTTCGGTGCGATTCACCGAGATCGGCCGGGCGATACGGATCTGCGAGCTGAACTGGTCCATCAGGTAGACGTTGGGGTACAGACAGAGGTTGCGCGAGTTCTCGATCATCCAGTCGGCGCGGGCCTGACCGAAGTCCTTCGCCAGTTCATCGCGGCGCTCGTACAGCGGGCGGTCTTCAGGGTTGGACCAGCGGGTCCAGAGCAGCATGTGGCCCTTGTCGAAGGAGTAGAAACCACCGCCCTGCTTGGCCCAGCTGCCGGCGCTCATGGTCGGATTGCAGTCACCGGCCTCGCGCTGTTTGCGCTGGTTCTGGGTGGCGGCGTAGTTCCAGTGCACGGAGCTGACGTGATAGCCGTCGGCACCGTTTTCGGCGGTGAGTTTCCAGTTGCCTTCGTAGATGTAGCTGGACGATCCGCGCAGCACTTCAAGGCCATCGGCGGACTGATCGACGATCATGTCGATGATCTTCGCCGACTCGCCGAGATGCTCGGCCAGCGGCAACACGTCAGCCTTCAGGCTGCCAAACAGAAAACCGCGATAAGACTCGAACCGCGCGACCTTGGTCAGGTCGTGGGAGCCTTCGCAGTTGAAACTCGACGGGTAGCCCGCTTCGGCCGGATCCTTGACCTTAAGCAGCTTGCCGGAGTTGTTGAAGGTCCAGCCATGGAACGGGCAGGTATAGGACGCCTTGTTGCCAGTCTTGTGCCGGCACAGCATCGCGCCGCGATGACTGCAGGCATTGATAAAAGCATTGAGCACGCCATCCTTGTTCCGCGCGATAAAGATCGACTGGCGGCCCATGGTGGTGGTGTAGAAATCGTTCTTGTTGGGGATCTGGCTCTCATGGGCCAGGTACAGCCAATTCCCTTCGAAGATGTGTTCCATTTCCAGATCGAACAACCGCGGGTCAGTGAACATCTCGCGCTTGCAGCGGTAGACGCCCTGTTCCGGGTCTTCTTCAAGCAGTGAATGAAGGTATTCAGGTCGCAAAGACATGGTCACAGCCCTCCGTTGTTTTTGTTCAGGCAAGGCTCATGCTAGGCAGGTGACGCAGGCGGCAATATCCGCTGAGTGCAGATCGCTATCCGTTTTCTGCACAGGGGACGGGGGATTCAGAGGGGGTGGAACGCAGATTCAGTGACGACGCTTGAGGGTGTCCGACGGCAATTCGCCGAACTGCTGGCGATAGCTTTGCGAGAACCGTCCCAGGTGCAGGAAGCCATAGTCCATGGCCAGTTCCGTGACGTTGCGCACGTTGCACGTCTCATCGCTGAGACAGGCATGCACCCGCTCCAGCTTCTTCAGGCGAATGTAGTTATTCGGCGTGGTTCGGGCATGGCGCTCGAACAGCGAGTACAGCGAGCGCAGGCTCATGCGGGCCTGAAGCGCCAGCTCTTCACTGCCGATGTCCTGTTTCAGGTTCTGATCGATGTAGTCGACGATGTGCTCGAAGGTAGCGCCACGGGAGCTCAAGTGGGCACGGCTGACGTTGGTTTTCATCAAGCTCAGCATCTTGCTCGCAATGATCTGCGCGTAATGCTCCTGGACCTGGAGCATGGGTTCGCTCGCTTCAGCCTCCATGCAGACCATGGCCAACAAATTCACGAAGCCTTCCAGCTCTCCGAGGGTGTAGCGATTCTGCATAAAACGCACACCCGGCCCCGGGTGTAACCAACGCTGCTCCAGACAGGCCGATTCCAGCAGGCTGGTCGGCACTTTCAGAATGAATTTTTCGCAATCTGCGGAATAGGTCAGATCGACCGGGTCATCGGGATTGATCAGCAGCAGTTCGCCCGGTGCCAGGTAGTGTTCCTGATCACGCCCGCGCCACAGGCAATTGCCCCTGAGCAGGACTTGCAGGTGATAGATGGTTTCCAGTGCGGGAGAGGTGACATGAACGCTGCCGCCATAGCTGATGCGGCACAGGTCAAGGCTGGCGAATTTGCGGTGATTGAGGCTGGCCTGTGGGTTGGAGGCCCTGGGCAGATGGATGCAATGCACGCCGACGTGCTGATTGACGTAACCGGACACCGCATAGGGGTCGGCACGCTCAAACACCATACTGCGCTCGCTCAGCAGACGACTTTCCATTACCGGTCACTCTTATTGTTCTTCAGCCGTGATTCTAAGCCTGCCAACACTGCAAAAAACGCCGCGAGATAAACGGTCGGTTATCTCGCGACGCTGCGGTAATGGACGATCAGTCTTCCAGGGCGCGGACTCGCTCCATACGCTTCTGTTCAACCGGCTCGGCAGCGGACTGCACGGTGAAGTCAAAGTCGATCTGTGCGAAACGCCCTTCGACGCCCAACTCGCGGGCCATGTCCTGGTCTTCGCTGAAACGGATCTCGGCGATCAGCTCGTCACGGGTCGCGTAGGCGAAATCGTCGTGCAGGTACGGATCACCGGACAGGTTGATCTGCGTGGTCAGGTGACGATGGCCGGGCGCCGAAATGAAGAAGTGGATATGCGCCGGACGCTGGCCGTGGCGGCCCAATTGATCCAGCAACTGCTGGGTCGGACCGGTCGGCGGGCAGCCGTAGCCGGACGGCACGATACTGCGGAAACGGTAGTTCCCCTGGGCATCGGTCTCGATACGGCGGCGCAGGTTGAACTCCGATTGCGTGCCATCGAAGTAGGAGTAGGTGCCGCCGGTATTGGCCTGCCAGACATCGACGATAGCGCCAGCCAACGGTTTGCCGTCGGTGTCACGGACCTGACCCTGCATGAACAACGGGACACCCGGATCCAGGCCATCATCGAGGCGCGCTTCGTATTTCGACAGCGGCGCACCGGCCACATACAGCGGCCCTTCGATGGTCCGTGGCGTACCGCCCGACTTGCCGGCCTGCTCGTCCGCGGCATCCATCAGCAGATCCAGATAATGCTCAAGGCCTAAACCTGCCACCAGCAAACCGGCTTCCTGGTTTTTGCCGAGTTCGTTGAGGTAGTTAACCGCTTTCCAGAACTCTTCCGGGGTCACTTCCAGGTCTTCGATGATGTTTACCGAATCGCGCAGGATCCGGTAAATCAACGCTTTGGCCCGTGGGTTGCCGCCGTCATTCAGGTTGCCGCTGGCTTCTTCGAGAAACTTCTGGGCGCTGGCAGTGTGGGAAATTCTGACTGACATGATTTATTCCTCATCTTGTATTTATTAGGTTAGAGCACAAGGGTCACACGGCTTAGCGATCGTCTTCGTGAATCGACGAAGGATGCCGGCACAGTGCATTCACTTCGATGGCCATGTACGGATAAAGCGGCAGTTGCATCAGCAAGTCATGCAGTTCCTGCACGCTGTCGACGTCGAATACGCTGTAGTTGGCGTAGAGACCGGCGATCCGCCACAAGTGCCGCCATTTGCCTTGCTGTTGCAGTCGCTGGGCCAGGGCTTTTTCGTCAGCCTTGAGCTGGGCGGCGCGCTCGGGATTCATGTCGACCGGCAGGTTCACGGTCATTTTTACGTGGAACAACATGGCTTGATGTCCTCAGGCGTGTGAAGTGATAGGGGAAGACTTGTCGCGTCGGAAGAACGCCAGGCGCTCCTCATCAAGCGTCAGACCCAGGCCTGGCTCGTTCGACACATGCAGCTGAAAATCGCGGTAGACCAGTGGCGCGGTGAGAATGTCTTCGGTCAGCAACAGCGGACCGAACAGCTCGGTATCCCACGCCAGTTTGGCCAGGGTCAGAAAAGCATGGGCCGACGCCAGCGTGCCAATCCCGCCTTCGAGCATGGTGCCGCCATAGAGGCCGATCCCCGCCGCTTCGGCAATCGCTGCAGTGCGCAACACGGCACGCGGGCCGCCGTTCTTGGCGATCTTCAGGGCAAACACCGACGCCGCGCCTTCGCGGGCCAGATTGAACGCGTCCTCGACGCATTCGATGGATTCGTCGGCCATGATCGGCGCCGGGCTGGACAGGTTGAGCCGGGCCATTCCGCTACGGTTATTGCGCGAAATCGGCTGTTCGATCAGATCGATGCCGTTGTCGCCCAGCACCTGGCAGGCACGCAAGGCAATAGCTTCATCCCAGGCCTGATTGACATCGACTCGCACGCTGGCGCGATCGCCCAAGGCTTTTTTGATGGCGATGACATGGGCCAGATCCTGATTCACCTCACCGGCGCCGATCTTCAGTTTGAAGATCCGGTGACGGCGCAGATCGAGCATCTGCTCAGCTTCGGCGATGTCTTTTTCCGTGTTGCCGCTGGCCAGGGTCCAGGCCACCGGCAGGGCATCACGGACGCGTCCGCCGAGCAATTCGCTGACCGGCAGGCCAAGGCGTTTGCCTTGTGCATCGAGCAAGGCGGTTTCGATGCCGGATTTGGCGAAGGTGTTGCCGCGAATGCTGCGATCGAGCCGCAGCATGGCCGCGTTGATGTTGCAGGCATCCTGACCGATCAGCAGCGGCGCGAAGTGGCGGTCGATGTTGGTCTTGATGCTGTCCGGGCTTTCGTTGCCGTAGCTCAGGCCACCGATGGTGGTGGATTCGCCGATGCCTTCGATACCGTCGGCGCAACGCAGACGGATGATCACCAGGGTCTGGTTCTGCATCGTGTGCATCGCCAGCTTGTGCGGGCGGATGGTCGGAAGATCGACGATGATCGTCTCGATCGATTCAATGGCGCTAGCGTGCATGTCGATACCCGTCAGGTTCTTTGCTTGTTTTGCCCGATTCTGCCCCCCATTTTTTCGAGGTTCCAATATAGAATTGGTCTCGATCCATACCTTCAGGGTATGCAACACACTGAGCCGCTTTCTTTGAGGAGTCCCCATGGAGCTTCGCCATCTGCGTTATTTCCAGGTCCTGGGGGAAACCCTCAACTTCACCCGCGCCGCAGAGCGTCTGCATATCGCTCAGCCCCCCCTCAGCCGACAGATTCAGCAACTGGAAGACGAATTGGGTGTGGTGCTGCTGGAGCGCGGCCGCCCGCTGCGACTGACGGAAGCCGGACGGTATTTTTATGAACACTCCAACGTTTTGCTCGAACAACTGGGCAAAGTCTGTGACAACACCCGGCGCATCGGGCTGGGCGAGAAGACCTGGTTGGGCATCGGTTTTGCCCCTTCGACCTTGTACGGCATGCTGCCGGAGCTGATTCGCCGCTTGCGCAACAACGACGCCCTGGAACTGGAACTGGGCTTGTCGGAGATGACCACCCTGCAACAGGTCCAGGCGCTCAAGGCCGGCAGGATCGATGTAGGTTTCGGCCGCATCCGGATTGATGACCCGGCCATTCAGCAACGCGTACTGATCGAGGATCGGCTGGTCGCCGTCCTGCCCGCCGGTCACCCGCTGCTGGCCGGGCCGACGACGCTGGCCGAGTTGGCCAAGGAGCCTTTCGTGCTCTATCCGGGCAACCCCAGACCGAGCTACGCCGACCATGTGATCGCGCTGTTCGATGCTCATGGGCTGAGTATCAAGGTGTCCCAGTGGACCAATGAATTGCAGACTGCCATCGGTCTGGTCGCCGCCGGCATGGGCACGACGCTGGTGCCGGCTTCGGTGCAGGTGCTGCACCGCGCCGACATCGGCTACACCCCGTTGCTTGAGGCCACAGCCACCTCGCCGATCATTCTCAGTCGACGGGTTGCCGACCAATCGCCAGGCCTCAATCATTGCCTGCAGTTGATTGAAGAGTTGCTGATTCAACCCTAGACGGCTGGATTTTCAGAGCCCGCGCATGCGCCGGGCTTCGTTGCGCTGCAAGGTCATACTCGGGGATTCGTCGAACAACTTGCGGTACTCGGCGGAAAAACGCCCAAGGTGCGTGAAGCCCCAGCCCATGGCGATCTCAGAGATATTGCGCGCCGAGCCGTGCTCAAGGATTTCCTGACGCACGGCGTTCAACCGATACTTTTTCAGGTAGACCATCGGCGACAGGGCGAAGTACTTCTTGAACGCCTCGAACAACTTGAAACGCGAGACCCCGGCCGCGGCTTCGATGTCTTCCAGATGCAACGCTTCGCGAGCGTTGTCGTGAATGTACTGCTTGGCCCGGATCAGGTAGTGCGGCAGCTTCACGCCCAACACGTCCCGCAGTTCTTCGGAATAGTTGTTCGGCTGAGCGAGGATCAAGCCTTTGATCAGTGAACTTTCGATGTCCCGAGTGAAGGCCACCTGCTCGTACAGTTCACTGCTGCGTTCCAGTTCGGCAATGAAATAACGCGCCATGCGCCACCACGAGGCCGACGCGCCGTCCACCGCATCCATCACCGACTCGAATCGTAGCGGCGCATCCAGCGGTCGCTGCAGCATGCCTTCCAGGGACTCGCTCATGGCGGCGCGGGTGATCACCACCTGGACTTTGCGACAGTCACCGGAGATCGCCAGCACCTGGCTTTCATTCGGGGAAATGATCACGCCCTGATCGCGGTTGGATTTCAACAGGGTGCCGTTCTTGCTCAACTCCTGCTCGCCCACCAAGGGCAAACTGAGGCTGTAGCTGCTGAAGTGCTCGGCGTCTTCGATATCGACGGTGACATCGGTGCCGTATTCGATAGTGCCCAAGGTCGTGGCCATGGACTTGAACACGTTGGCGCTGTGATGAAAGCGGATTCGCTCGGGGGTCGTGGTCACGAGTCGATGCGGGCCGCAGATACCGGACATCCAGTTCCTCGCGCCCTCGAGGTCATAGCGATCGATACGAATGTCGCGAAACTGCGGATCAGCTTTGCTACTCATCACGGCGCACCCACGGCAATATTTTTTAGCGCGCTCTAACGGCGCGTATCAGGCTTGAAAAGAGCAAGTTCCACGCCACAAAACGGCCCTGCCAACCCGGTGGATAGTAATCATCGACTAAGTGGATAAAGCAGCTGTTTTGAGGCCAGCGAACAGCGCTCGACGCCCCGTAAAACAGTACCTGATTGCTGCAAACAGGTGCAGCCGTTTGTCGTTTGGTGCGGGGACTGAGTATTAGTTGCCCAGCTTGATACACAGGGTGTTACCCCAAAGCGATCGTGGTGCTGGCTCAGCCTGGTGGGTATTTGTGGCGAGGGAGCTTGCTCCCGCTGGAGCGCGCAGCGGTCCTAAAATCTGCAACCGAGGTTTATCAGATAGACCCCATCCGCCGGCTTTAGGGCTGCTTCGCAGCCCAGCGGGAGCAAGCTCCCTCGCCACAGGGGGCGCGCTCGGCTTCTCTTCCTCAGATGCCCCGCCACCGAACTTTCTGGACTGCCTTCGCCGACAAACCGGATAGACCCCGGCCCGCCCCACTCTCTCTAATGAACGCACCCGATTGGCCCGAATAAAAAAGGTACACACCCATGAGTGGCGAAAAAAACGTCGAACAATGGAAAGCGTTTATTAAAGGCTCCCTGGACTTCCGTCCGGCAGACGGCGTGTTCCGGATCGCCCGGGACATCTTCACCGAGCCGCAGTTGTTCGATCTGGAGATGGAGCTGATCTTCGAGAAGAACTGGATCTATGCCTGCCACGAAAGCGAGCTGGCCAATAATCACGACTTCATCACGATGCGCGCCGGCCGCCAGCCGATGATCATTACCCGCGACGGTGACGGCCAGCTCAACGCGCTGATCAATGCCTGCCAGCATCGCGGCACGACGCTGACCCGCGTCGGCAAAGGCAACCAGTCGACCTTCACCTGCCCGTTCCACGCCTGGTGCTACAAAAGCGATGGCCGCCTGGTCAAGGTCAAGGCTCCCGGCGAATACCCGGAAGGTTTCGACAAAGCCACTCGCGGCCTGAAAAAAGCCCGCATTCAGAGCTACAAAGGTTTCGTGTTCATCAGCCTGGATGTTCACGGCGATAACAGCCTCGAAGACTTTCTCGGCGATGCCAAAGTGTTCTTCGACATGATGGTTGCCCAGTCGCCCACCGGTGAGCTGGAAGTACTGCCCGGCAAGTCGGCCTACACCTACGACGGCAACTGGAAACTGCAGAACGAAAACGGTCTCGACGGCTATCACGTGAGCACCGTCCACTATAACTACGTGGCTACCGTGCAGCACCGCCAGCAGGTCAACAGCGAAAACGGCACCAGCTCCAGCGGCACGCTCGACTACAGCAAACTCGGCGCCGGCGACGCCAATACCGATGACGGCTGGTTCGCCTTCAATAACGGCCACAGCCTATTGTTCAGCGACATGCCCAACCCGGCGGTGCGTTCCGGCTACGCCACGATCATGCCGCGTTTGATCGAAGAACATGGCCAGGAAAAGGCCGAATGGATGATGCACCGCCTGCGCAATCTGAACATTTATCCCAGCCTGTTTTTCCTCGATCAAATCAGCTCTCAGCTGCGCATCATCCGCCCGGTGGCCTGGAACAAAACCGAAATCATCAGCCAGTGCCTGGGCGTCAAGAACGAGTCGGACGCGGATCGCGAGAACCGGATTCGTCAGTTCGAAGACTTCTTCAACGTGTCTGGACTCGGCACCCCGGATGACCTGGTGGAGTTTCGCGAAGCCCAACGTGGTTTCCAGGCACGCCTGGAGCGCTGGAGCGATATTTCCCGTGGCAGCCATCAATGGGCGACCGGCGCCACGCCCAACAGCGAGTCGATCGGCATCGCCCCGGCCATGACCGGCACCGAATTCACCCACGAAGGGCTTTACGTCAATCAGCACAGCAACTGGCAGAAATTTCTGCTCAATGGCCTGGAAGCGAAATCCCTGAAGCTGCGTGAGGTGTGAACATGAATCTGCAATTGCAGTACCAGATCGAGCAATTTTTCTACCGCAAATCCGAATTGTGCGACGCCCAGGACTGGGACGCCTACATCAAGCTGTTCGACGAGCAGAGTGAGTTTCACCTGCCGCAATGGGACTCGGAACACGTCTACACCCGCGACCCCAAACGCGAAATGTCGTTGATCTTCTACCCCAACCGTTCGGGCCTGGAAGACCGCGTGTTCCGCCTGCGCACCGGTAAATCCGCCTCATCGACCCCGATGCCACGCACCCTGCACATGGTCAACAACGTACGCATCAGTGAACTCGACGACGGTGAGCTGGAGGTGCGTTTGAACTGGCACACCCTGTTCTATCGCCTGGCCACTTCCGAGCAGTTCTACGGGCGCGCAACCTATCGCCTCAAGCCCCACGAAGACAGCTGGGTCATCGCCCGCAAACACGTGCTGTTGCTCAACGACACCATCAACTCGGTGCTCGATTTCTACCACCTCTGAATCCATGGAGACCGGGGCATGAACCACAAAGTCGCGTTCAGCTTTGCCGACGGCAAAACGCTGTTCTTTCCCGTACAGCCCAACGAAATACTGCTCGATGCCGCCCTGCGCAACGGCATCAATATTCCTCTGGATTGCCGCGAAGGCGTCTGCGGAACCTGCCAGGGCCGCTGCGAATCCGGCGACTACAGCCAGGACTACGTGGACGAGGAAGCGCTCTCCAGCCAGGACCTGCAACAACGCAAAATGCTCACCTGCCAGACCCGGGTAAAATCCGATGCGGCGTTTTATTTCGACTTCGCCTCCAGCCTGTGCAACGCCTCAGGCCCTGACCGACTCAGCGCAACGGTCACTGAAGTCAGGCAGGTCTCGGCCAGTACCGCGATCCTGCATCTGGATTTGGCCACCGCAGGCCAGCCACTGGATTTCCTGCCGGGACAATACGCCCGGCTGCTGATCCCGGGTACGCAGAGCAAGCGTTCCTACTCGTTCGCCAACCGGCCGAGCAGCAGCAATCACCTGCAATTCCTGATTCGCCTGCTGCCCGATGGGGTGATGAGCAACTACATCCGCGAACGCTGCCAGGTGGGCGACGAAATCGAACTGGAGGCGCCGCTGGGGGCGTTCTATCTTCGTCACGTTGCTAAACCGCTGATTCTGGTCGCTGGCGGCACCGGGTTATCGGCGCTGCTGGGCATGCTCGACGAGCTTGCCGAACGCGGTTGCGAGCAGTCGGTGCATTTGTACTACGGCGTGCGGGACGCAGCCGATCTGTGCGAAAGCGCACGCATCAAGGCCTATGCCGAACACATTCCGGGGTTTCGCTACACCGAGGTGGTCAGTGATCCGTCGCCTGCATGGGAGGGAAAGCGCGGTTACATCACCGAGCATTTCGACACCCGCGAACTGCGCGACGCGGCGGTCGACATGTATGTCTGCGGCCCGCCGCCGATGGTCGAATCGATCAAGAGCTGGTTGCAGGAACAGACACCTGACAGCGTTCATTTGTATTACGAAAAATTTACCGAGAGTAATATCTGATCATTCAAAAATGAGCAGCGATTCTGACGTATTCAAACCAGGCCTGACCATAACAACTAGAAGGGAACCTAATGGCGGATGAAATCTTGCAACAAGGCGAGCTCAAGCGGGGGCTGAAAAATCGTCATATTCAGCTGATCGCCTTGGGCGGCGCGATTGGCACCGGGCTGTTTCTAGGCTCTGCCGGCGTGCTCAAATCGGCCGGACCGTCGATGATCCTCGGCTATGCGATTGCCGGGTTCATCGCTTTTCTGATCATGCGCCAGCTGGGCGAGATGATTGTCGAGGAACCGGTCGCCGGTTCCTTCAGTCACTTCGCGCATAAGTACTGGGGCGGTTATGCCGGTTTTCTGTCCGGCTGGAACTACTGGGTGCTGTATGTGCTGGTGGGCATGGCCGAGCTGACGGCCGTCGGCAAGTACGTGCAGTTCTGGTGGCCGGAGGTCCCCACCTGGGTCAGCGCGGCGGTATTTTTTGTGCTGGTCAACCTGATCAACACGATGAACGTCAAAGTCTTCGGCGAGATGGAGTTCTGGTTCGCGATCATCAAGGTCGTTGCGATCATCGGCATGATCGTCCTGGGCTGCTACATGCTGTTCAGCGGCACCGGCGGCCCGCAGGCCTCGGTCAGTAACCTGTGGAAGCACGGTGGTTTCTTCCCCAACGGCACCACGGGTTTGCTGATGTCGATGGCGTTCATCATGTTCTCCTTCGGCGGTCTGGAGCTGGTCGGTATCACCGCCGCTGAAGCCAGCGAGCCGAGGAAGGTCATTCCCAAGGCGATCAACCAGGTGGTTTATCGCGTGCTGATCTTCTACGTCGGCGCACTCACCGTGCTGCTTTCGCTGTATCCGTGGGATCAACTGCTGCAAACACTGGGCGCGTCCGGCGATGCCTATAGCGGCAGTCCATTCGTGCAGATCTTCTCCTTGATCGGCAGCGATACCGCAGCGCATATCCTCAATTTCGTGGTGCTCACGGCGGCGCTCTCGGTCTATAACAGCGGCGTCTACTGCAACAGCCGCATGCTCTATGGCCTGGCCGAACAGGGCGACGCCCCCAAGTCGCTGATGAAACTGAACAAACAGGGCGTGCCATTGCGGGCGTTGGGTATATCGGCGTTGATCACCATGTTGTCCGTGCTGGTTAACTACCTCGCCCCGCATGAAGCGCTTGAGTTGCTGTTCGCACTGGTGGTCGCCTCGTTGATGATCAACTGGACGCTGATCAGCCTGACCCATCTGAAGTTTCGCAAAATCATGGGCCAGCAAGGCATCGTGCCGAGCTTCAAGTCGTTCTGGTTCCCCTTCAGCAACTACCTGTGCCTGGCGTTCATGGCCATGATCATCTGCGTCATGCTGATGATTCCAGGGATACGCGCCTCGGTCTTTGCGATACCCGTGTGGGTGTTGATCATCTACGTGTTCTACCGGCTGCGTGTAGCCAGGGATCGGGGCTTGCCGGTGGTTCAATAACCTTTAACCCTCGACAAAAAGCCCCGGCATTCGATGAATGCCGGGGCTTTGATCG
Source organism: Pseudomonas sp. H11T01 (assembly GCF_048515765.1). NCBI lineage: Bacteria > Pseudomonadati > Pseudomonadota > Gammaproteobacteria > Pseudomonadales > Pseudomonadaceae > Pseudomonas > Pseudomonas sp. H11T01. Next base: position 60,957 of record NZ_JBLYED010000026.1, read on the forward strand.
TTCCCACGCTCTGCGTGGGAATGCATCCCGTGACGCTCTGCGTCACATCGCGATGGACGCGGAGCGTCCGGGGCGGCGTTACTTTGCTGCGCGTGGGAACGATCTCAAACCAAAAAACAAAAACGGCCCGGCATTCGATGAATGCCGGGCCGTTTTTTTATCCAGGTCAGAGCGTTGAGCGCACCCGCCACAATTCCGGGAACAGCACGGTGTCTAGCATCTTGCGCAGATAACCAACCCCTTCCGTGCCGCCGGTCCCCGGTTGAAAGCCGATGATCCGCTCAACCGTGGTGACATGCCGGAAGCGCCATTGACGGAACGAGTCCTCAAGGTCGATGAGCTTTTCTGCCAATTGATAGAGATCCCAATAACGCGAAGGGTCGGTGTAGACCTCACGCCAGGCCGCTTCGACTGAGGCGTCATGGGTCGTAGGACTGGTCGGGTCCCGTTCGAAACGCTGCGGGTCGATGGTCAGGCCGGCGCTCACCATCAAGCGAATCGCTTCGTCATACAGCGAAGGTGTGGCGATCGCCTTTTCAAGCTCCTGCAACAGTTCCGGCCGATGCGCATGCGGGCGCAACAGGGTTGCACTTTTGTTGCCCAGAATGAATTCGATCTCGCGGTACTGGAACGACTGGAAGCCCGATGACTGCCCCAGAAACGGCCGTATCGCGTGGTACTCGGTGGGGGTCATGGTGGCCAGCACCGTCCAGGCATGCACCAGCTGATCAAAAATCCGCGAGACCCGCGCCAGCATCTTGAAAGCGGGCGGCAACTCTCCCAGCCGGACATGTTCGCGGGCGGCTTTGAGCTCGTGCAACATCAGCTTCATCCACAGTTCAGACGTCTGATGCTGGATGATGAAGAGCATCTCGTTATGGTCCGGAGACAAGGGATGCTGAGCGCTGAGAATCCGCCCCAGATCCAGGTAGTCGCCGTAGCTCATGGAGTCGGAAAAATTCAGCTCGGCGTTATGCCATTCATCCGTCTGGTTTGCTGGGGAATAGGGACATTGGCTCATTGAGTCGGCTCCTCAAGTGACGGTTGCTGTTTACAGTGGACCAGTGGACGCAAAATCGCCCTGACCGGACTGGCATCCAGATTGGCAAAACGTAGCGGCAAAGCGATCAGTTCATAATCCCCTTCCGGGACGTCATCGAGCACGATGCCCTCGAGGATGGCCATGCCATGCCGGGCCACTGCATTGTGCGAATCCATGGTCTTGGATTGCTGCGGGTCCAGCGACGGTGTATCGATACCGATCAAGCGCACGCCTAGACTTGCCAGCAGGTCGACGGTTTCTTTGGCAACAGCCGTAAAGTCTGGATCCCAGGCCGCCAACGGCGCTTGTCGATAGGTACGCAGCAGAACCCGTTCAGGCAGGTCTTCCAAACGACCTTCCAGTTGCTCAGGGTGCACCAGTTGCCCGCTGTCCAGGCAATGCAACACGCGGCAAGGGCCGATATAGACATCCAGCGACACATCGCCAATGGCCGCACCGTCAGCGCTGTAATGCAGCGGTGCATCGACGTGAGCGCCGGTGTGAGGCGACAGGGTGATACGCCCGACATTCACTGGACACTCCGGTCCGAACTTCCACACGCGTTCTTCCTGGAAAGGCGTGTCACCCGGCCAGGTGGGTGTAGCGACACTCAAGGGCGGGCTGATATCCCACCACGACATTGTTTTTTTCATAGCAAAGCTCTCGGCCTGTTCCGAGGTGAATGATACGAGTGATACCTGTGAATATTCTTGCGAAAACCTTCGCAAACGCCCAAATGTTTCGCACAAATTGCCAAGAATCAGGCATTTACCGAGCGGAAATTTCAACGAAGAAAACAGCCAGTTCAAAAGCCTGCCTTCATCCTCCGAGCGTTGTGTGAATGCACGCTGGCTGCTGCGTTTCTGGATACCTCAGTGTCGAGTACAGACAACTGACACCTCGCCAAGCCCTATAGGGTGCGACTTCAGTTCTCCCTAACGCTCGGAGTCATCATGTCCGCACCGATTACCGTTCTTCGCGATACCCACCCATTGCCCGTGCTCGATGCCTGCAAATGGGAAAAGCTCGAAGGCGACCCGCACACCGTCAACCTCAACGCCTACACCAGCGAAGACGGCAGCAAGATCATGGGCACCTGGATCTGCACACCGGGCAAGTGGTATGTGGAATACGTGAAGTGGGAATACTGCGATTTCCGCGAGGGTTACTGCATCATCACCCCGGAAGGAAAGGAGCCGATCCATCTGCGCGCCGGTGATATCTTCGTGATCGAACCGGGGATGAAAGGCACGTGGGAAGTGGTTGAGACCGTACGCAAGTATTTCGTGTTTGCCTGATTCTGACGTTCCCTTTTGTGGGAACGGGTTTGCCTTGGCAGGCCGTTGAAAAACTCAGGACCCAAACTCGCCAAGTTTGAAGTTTTTCAGACTTGGCGTTGCCCTTCATCCCGCCTCAATTAGCAGATATTTGCCGACTCCGGCGCAGGCCAGCATTAGGCCGCATGATTCAACTGTATCAACGTTTGGGAAGGTTCCAGCTAGCGCGATAGCGCTCGTATTCCGCTTCGGGCATTTGAACCAGCAAGGGGGCCTCGCGGGGATCGAGCCAGGCGAACAGATGAGCAATATTCGCTGGGTCCATGGCCGTGCAGCCTAGCGTCGCGGAAGTTGGCCCACGCCATATGTGGAAGAAGATACAGGAGCCAGAAACCGGGGACGCTGGCGTATTGTGTTCGATAAAAATGCCCTTTCGATACATATCGTCATCGCGGCGCATGTGTTCGGAACTGATCCAGTCCTTTGAGACAGCCTGCCCCTCGACAAGCTCGTTATAGTGTTTGGAGTTGCTGTCATCCACACATTCGGTCGTCGAAGTGAGAGGGATGTAAGGTAATTTGGTTTTGGCCGTACTGTCATAACCAAAAGCCGTTCCGATTTTGAATATTCCTGCCGGTGCTTTTCCATCGCCTTCACGTTTAACCGGACCTTGATCTTGCTCGACCTGGTCGATGCCGCGGCCCCAGGCTAAACCGCTTTTGCCGACAACGACCGGAAATGATTCACCGTACTTCTGAAACGTTTGCCCATGGCGTTCATAGCGCTGTGCAGTCCCTTTGAAGTCAGTCCAGTTTTTTGTTGTGACCACAATTAACTGATTGCTGGTATCAGGAACTTGATGTCCTTCGTCCGTAACGCTGGTCTCCAAGGGGGCAATGGGGAAATCCAGGGCCTTGTTCAACGTAAGATCCCGGGTATAGGTGAAGTGCCACCATTCGCCCGCGTAGCCGACAAATCCCTCTTTCTCCATGGCTTTGGTGAGTCGCTGGCGATTCTGCTTGGCCGTCGGACTGATCATAGGGTTGTCGGTATGGGTTCGTTCATCGAAGCAGTCAAAACCCGTTCCCATATCAAGGGCGCCATCGCGAAACCGCTGGCCATAGGGGGCCGCACAATCGACTTGCGCGGTCGAGGCCGTCCACATTTCGGCGGGCAGAGCCTCGGGGCCTGTGAGCGTCACATCCACAGTGCCCCCCTTCGAGTGATTTGAAACTCGGGCTACGTAACCCAGACGCCAGAAGTCCGTCTTGTTCACACGCGGATAGAACTCGACCTTGCGGGGATCACCTGGCTCATTCGAGAAGCGCCCCATGTCCGCAACAGCGCGGCTGGGACGATAGCAGTCGAACACCTTCAAACCGTAGCGCTGTGCACGCAGTGCCGTTTGTACCCGGGCGATGGCCTTCGCCGCGTCTTCCGACAAGACGCACTCAGCGGCGGCGTAACCGTCGAGCGGGCGTCCCGTGAAGTTGTGGGCACTGGCATAGCGGATGTCCTGCTCAATGCTCGGATCGATCGTACGCAAATAGACCATACGACCAGGCATTGGCTCAGCGCAGGCCGTGGATGGCGCGAAAGCGCTCAGGCACACGATTGATCCCAGCCCCAGTAGTGCGAGCGTGCGATGAGAGCCTTTCAAGGAGAGCATCAAGAAGGACAGAGGTTTGATTGTGCGAATGCAACGCATGCGCTGTCTCCAAAGATTCTGGCACCTAAACCATGTCAGGCAATGGCTCGACGTCAGGAAACAGTGTCAATGCTCGACCCACTGCAGAACCTGTGGGAGCGAGGCTTGCCCGCGAAGACGCCGGGGTCGCGCTCGACTGACGCGTAATGCCTGAAAAACTGCGGTGTTAGCTTCGCGGGCAAGCCCGCTCCCACAGGGCCAGCGTAAAAACCCGAGAGTTCGCCCGACGCGAACTCTCGGAAAACCCCTTATTGGGGTTTGCGATAGCTGTTGATGATCGCCGAGAAGTCCATGCCACCTTCCCCACGCTGACCCATCGCCTGATACAACTGCTCGGCCACCGCGCCAAGTATCACCGGTTGGTGCGCCTGACGCGCAGCTTCAGTGGCCAGCCCCAGATCCTTTAGCATCAGCTCGGCATGGAAACCGCCGGTATAACCGCGCGACGCCGGCGCCGTTTCGACGATGCCTGGCCATGGGTTGTACATCTCCGAACTCCAGCAACGCCCGGTCGAACTGTTGATGACTCCGGCGAGCACCTGGGTGTCGATCCCCAGTGCGTCGCCCAACGCCATGGCTTCGCTGACGCCCACCATGGAAATCCCCAGCAGCAGGTTGTTGCAGATCTTGGCGATTTGCCCGGTGCCGACTTCACCGCAACGCACAATGTTGCGGCCCATTTGCGCCAGCACTGGCTGCAGAGTAGCGAACAGCTCTGGCGTGGCGCCGACCATGAAAGTCAGGGTCCCAGCCTGCGCGCCGCCAGTGCCACCGGAGACCGGTGCATCAGCCATGGCCACACCTTGCTTGGCCGCAGCGGCCGCCACATCGCGGGCGGTCTGCGGGTCGATGGTGCTGCAATCCACTGCAGGAACACCCTTGGCGATTCCGGCCAGCACACCGTCTTCACCCAGCCAGACACTGCGCACATGGGCGGCGGCCGGCAACATGGTGATGACCAGTTCGCTGCCTTGAGCCGCTTCACGCGGGGAAGCGCTGATGCTACCGCCCAGCTGAGCCAGTTCGGCGAGCACAGTCTGATTCAGGTCGAACAGGTTCAGCGCGTGGCCGGCCTTGATCAGGTTGCGCGCCATCGGCGCGCCCATGTTGCCCAGACCGATAAATGCAATCTTCATGTTCTTCTCCTCGATCAGCGCAGATTGATGGTGGTGTTCACGCCATCGTTCACGCTGTCATCGTCAAACCAGCGACTGGTGACCGTCTTGGTCTGAGTGTAGAACTGAACCACTTGTTTGCCGTACGGGCCGAGGTCACCGAGCTTGGAGCCACGCGAACCCGTGAAGCTGAAGAATGGGACCGGCACAGGGATCGGAATGTTGATCCCGACCTGGCCGACATCGATCTCGTTCTGGAATTTACGTGCCGCTGCGCCGCTCTGGGTGAACAGACCGGTGCCGTTACCGAACGGGTTGCTGTTGACCAAGGCGATCGCTTGATCAAGGGTATCGACTTCCATCACCACCAGCACAGGGCCGAAGATTTCCTGGGTGTAGATCTGCATCTCGGGGGTCACGCCAGAGAACAGGGTCGGGCCAATGAAGTTGCCCTGCTCGAAGCCCGGGACCTTGACGTCGCGACCGTCGAGTTCCAGCTTCGCGCCTTCCTTGATGCCCGCTTCGATCAGGCCCAGAACGCGCGCCTTGGCCTTTTTGGAAATCACCGGGCCGACATCGGTACCCGGCTCGCTGCCGGCATTGACGGTGAGTTTCTGCGCCAGCGCCTTGAGGTCCGGCAGCCATTGCTTGGCGGCGCCCACCAGCACCACGACTGAAGTGGCCATGCAACGCTGACCAGCAGCGCCGAAACCGGCACCGACCAAGGCGTTGAGGGCCTGTACGCGATTGGCATCGGGCAGCACCACCGCGTGGTTTTTTGCGCCCATCATCGATTGCACGCGCTTGCCGTGTTTGCCGGCCAGCTCGTAAACGTGAGTACCGACTGCGGTGGAACCGACGAACGACACGGCTTTGATGTCTTTGTGGGTGCACAGCGCATCCACCACGTCCTTGCCGCCGTGCACCACGTTGAGCACGCCCGGTGGAATCCCGGCCTCGATCGCCAGCTCCACCAGCAGCATGGTCGACATCGGGTCCTGCTCGGAAGGCTTGAGAACGAAGGTGTTGCCGCAGGCAATGGCCATCGGGAACATCCACAGCGGAATCATCGCCGGGAAGTTGAACGGGGTGATCCCGGCGCAGACGCCGATCGGCTGGCGCAGCGTGTAAGTATCAACGCCACCGGCGACGTTCTCGGCGAATTCGCCCATCTGCAGGCTGCCGATGGAGCACGCGTGTTCGACCACTTCCAGACCACGGAAAATATCACCTTCAGCGTCGGCGATGGTTTTGCCCTGCTCGGCGCTGAGCACCACGGCGATGCGTTTAGAGTGTTCACGAATCAACGCTTGAAGTTTGAGCATGATGCGCATCCGCGCACCTATCGGCGTCAGCTTCCAGGTCTGGAAGGCGCGATGGGCGGCGCTGATGGCGGCGTCGACTTCAGCGGTGGTAGCGAACGGGACTTTGGCCAGCACTTGCTGGGTGGCCGGGTTGACGATGTCGTGCCACTCGGTGGTCTGCGACTCGACCCATTCGCCGTCGATCAGCAGTTTGACCCGTTGCAGCGTAGTGTCGGTCGGCGTAAGCGATACGTTCATGATGGTCTCCGGGCTTCTTGTTATTGAAGTGGGTTGCTGTGCAGGGAGCCAAGGCGTTTTGTCGCCTTGAAATGAGGCGGCGTCCCGAGTTGGTTGTCGGACTGTTTTTGGAGTATAGATGTGCAAACTTCTAATAAGAACGCACATAAAAGCCGGTCCAACATGCAAAAAAACATCACATCTTTAAGCTCATTGAACTGGGACGACCTGAAGTTCTTCCTCGAGGTTGCCCGTACACGCAAGGCCAGCACGGCCGCCAAGCGCCTGGCGGTGGACTACACCACCGTGTCACGACGCATCAGTTCACTGGAAGGTTCGCTGGGGACTTTGCTGTTCGAAAAATCGCGGACCAACGGCTTCGTGCTGACCGCCGAAGGTCAGCGCTTGCTGGGTTATGCCGAGTCGATCGAAAGCACCCTGCACATGGCCTGCGAACAGGTTTCGGGCTCCGGCGTGGCGCTGTCGGGTCATGTGCGCATGGGCTGCACCGAAGGGTTCGGCAGCTTCTTTATCACCCCGCAGCTGAGCCACTTCGTCGACACCTACCCGGCCATCTCGGTGGACATCCTGCCGCTGCCGCACTTCATCAGTCTGTCCAAGCGCGAGGCAGATATCGTCATCGCTCTGGAACGCCCGGAACACGGCCCGTATGTGTGCTGCAAACTCTGCGACTACCGTTTGCAGCTGTACGCAACCCAGGACTATCTCGACAAACACCCGCCGATCCGCCGCCCGACAGACTTGGGCAAGCATCAATTCATCAGCTATGTCGACGATCTGGCGTTCAGCTCGGAGTTGCTTTACCTGGCCAATGTGTTGCCAGGCGCCAGCGCCAATCTGCGCAGCACCAGCGTGATCGCCCAGTATGTCGCGGCGCAACAGGGGCGCTCGCTGGCGATCCTGCCGTGTTTTCTTGCCGCACAGGATCCGCGTCTGCTGCCGGTATTGCCGGACGAAATAAACATCACCCGGCAATTTTGGATGTACTGCCGCGAGGATCTGCGCAAGCTCAAGCGCATCACCCTGTTGTGGGATTACATCCGCAGCGTGACCGAGCAGAATCAGGGGCTGCTGATGGGCGAAACCCGCTCGATGCTGTTTGCCGACTAATCCGCGCTCAGCACAATCAACACTCGGCGGTTTTCAGTGTGGTTTCAGTTCCTGGTTTGAACATGGGCCACAGGGTACTCCGACCCCGCCGTGTACTGCCCGCCTCGGGCAAGGCATTTGGCTTGATACATCGCCGCATCGGCGGCATTGAGCAGAGCGCCTGGAGTAGCGCCATGCTCGGGATAGATGGCAATCCCGATGCTGAGTGAGGTCAAGACCGAGGTATTGCCCGGCAGCTGGATCGGCAGGTCCATGCTGGCAATGATCTTGTCGGCAATGCGCTCGGCGTCCTCGTTCTGGTGCAGGGGCGTCAGCAGAACGGCAAACGCGTCACCGCCCAAACGTGCGACAAGGTCATCTTCGCGCAACTGCGCTCTGACCCGTGTCGCAACGGCAACCAATACCGCATCACCGGCCGCGTGACCAAAATTGTCATTGATGCCTTTGAACCGGTCACTGTCGAGAAACAACACCGCGACCCGCTCATCGAGTTTGTTCGCATTACGCAATGCACGGATCAGCCGGCCTTCGAAAAACGCCCGATTCGGCAGACCGGTGAGGCTGTCATGACTGACCTGGTGGGCCAACGTCTTGTTTTCGCTTTGCAGGTGCGTCTGCCAGGTTTCCATTTCATCGAGCAAGGCATTGAAGTCGTTACCCAGATTATTCAGCTCGGCAATCTCGGCCGGTGGTACGCGCTGATCGAAGGCTCGCTCGCTGCGAGCAGCGTGGGCCATGCTGGCCAGATTGCGCAGTGGGTCGGTGATCCCTCGAAGCTGACGTCGTGCCAGATGCAGGGCAACCCAGGCACTCAGGGCCGTACACAACACAATGCCGGCCAGCCCACTGAGCAGAAAGCGCAACAGATTGCCTCCGTGGCCGGTGAGCAGGATGCTGCCGATTTCCTCGCCTTGATGGAGGATCGGCAGGGTGATCGTCTTTTCGAGAAAGGCCTGGGCAATCTGCGTTTCCAACTCAGAGAGCAAACCGGTTTCCAGTCGCTGCCAACGCGCCAGCAACTGCCCGTTCCCGCCGAAAACCTGAGCGTCTGCCACCTCTTCGGTGGAGGCGATCAACGCCAGCGCTTCAGTCGCCGCGACCGTGTCGTCGAACACCACCGCAGCTTCCACGGTGTAGTTGATCGAGCGGGCAATCAGATGCAGGTTGTGATCGGCATAGACGCGCAAAGCCAGGACGCCGAGCAGGGTCAAGGAAATGCTGGCCATGACCACTGTCACCAACGCGACGATCAAATGCCCGCGGCCAATGACCGAGCGCAAGGTCGGAGGGTTATCGAGCTTGAATAAACTCATAGGGCCGCCCTGCCGGTCGGCGTGTCTGGCAGGGTAAAAGCGAGGGAGGTCAAGAAACAGAGAATGGCGGACAGCAGTAACTGTCTCCAGCCAACACTGCGTTCTGTTGTCGAGACAGCCTCGTTCATGCAGGAATTCTCTTTTATTGTTGTAGATTGATGCCGCAACGAAAGCATAGCCAAAGAAATACCCGCGAGAGCCGGCTCATCGATAGCTGGCTAACAGTTTAGAAAAAGCTGAAGTAACGATTTGAGCTTTCCTATTCTTCCCTGCCTCGGGTCCTGCCTACCATCGGCACCAACGTGACCTGTGGCCGCAAGCGGCCCTAATAACAATAAAAACTAACAACGATCGAGTGAGAACGGATCCCCAGAGATCCGGCTCATGGAAACCTTTTACTGCTGCCATAACAGCCCGATTCGGTGATGTACCGCTATCGAGCCTGAGTAGTTGAAGGAATCGTGGAGGTTCGCCGATGAAACTTGAAATATTCCGTACCCTCTGGGGCTATACCGCGAGCAAGGCTCAGGCACTCGAAGAGTTGCTGGAGGCCGGCTTCGACGGCATGGAGGCCCGCCTGCCGCTGGAGACCCGTGAGCGAACCGAGTTCGGCGCCTTTCTACGGGCCAATCGACTCGGTTATATCAGCACGGTGTTTACCGCCTATGACGTGTTGCCGGACCAATCCGCGCTGCCCGCCGAACACCTTCTTGATCTGGACAAAAAACTCGCCTGGGCCGCCGAGCTCGACCCACGCTTCGTCAATGTTCTGGCCGGCAATGACCGCTGGCCACTGGCGCAGCAGGTGGAGTTCTTTGGCCAGGCCATGACGCTTGCGCGCAAGCACGGGCAAGTCTGCAGCTTCGAAACCCACCGTTCGCGCTCACTGTTCAACCCCTGGCTGACCCTTGAGCTGATCCGGCAGCTGCCCGACTTGCTGTTCACCAGCGATATCAGCCATTGGGTCGTCACCTGCGAACGCTTGCTGAATGACCCGGCGGATGACCTGAGCGCCTTCGTCGAGCGGGTGCACCATATCCAGGCCCGAGTCGGTTATGACCAGGGCCCGCAGGTTCCCCATCCCGCAGCCCCCGAATACGCCCGGGAACTGGCCTTCCATCAACAGCACTGGGAAGCCATCTGGCGCTCCCAACAGGCTCGCGGCTATCAGGTCAGCACCCTGACGCCAGAGTTCGGCGCCGACGGCTATTTGCATCATCTGCCCTTCACCAATGTGCCGGTCGCCGACTTGTGGTCGCTGAACATCTGGATGGCCAAAACTGAGCGCGAACACTTCGATCGCTTCAACCACTCAACCTTCCAGTGAGGTTTTTGCGTCATGCCTGAGAAGATCAATAACAGCGCGACCCGAGCCAACTTCAACAGGATTCCGGTGGTGGATATCGCCGGCCTGTTCAGCATCGAACGGGAACATCGACTGGCCGTCGCTGAGCAGCTCGGGTTGGCCGCCAGTGACGTCGGCTTTCTCTACATCACCAGCCACGGCATTGATCCGCAGCTGATCGCCAACTTGCGCCAGGCCGCCAAGGACTATTTCGATCAGCCGCTCGACACCAAGATGCAGCACTACATCGGCACCTCGAAGACGCATAAGGGCTTTGTTCCGGAAGGCGAAGAGGTTTACGCCAAGGGCAAACCGGATCACAAGGAAGCCTTCGATATTGGCTTCGAGGTCCCGGCAGACGACCCGCTGGTGCTGGCCAACACCCCTCTGCTCGGGCCGAATGAATGGCCGTCGCTACCCGGTTTCAAGGAAGCGGTGCAGGCCTACTACGCGGCGATCTTCGCCCTCGGTCGACGGCTGTTCGGTGGTTTCGCCCTGGCATTGGGTCTGGAGGAAGACTATTTCGACAGCATGGTCACCCGACCGCCCTCAAAGCTGCGACTGATCCACTACCCCTTCGACGACACGGTCCAGGATGCGCCCGGCATTGGTGCGCACACCGACTATGAGTGCTTCACCATTTTGCTGGCCGACAAACCGGGCCTGGAGGTGATGAACAACCTCGGCCAATGGATCGATGCGCCGCCCGTTCCAGACGCTTTCGTGGTGAACATCGGCGACATGCTTGAAGTCATGACCGCGGGCGCTTTCGTGGCGACCGCTCACCGTGTGCGCGCAGTGAGTGAAGAGCGCTACTCCTTCCCGTTGTTTTACGCCTGCGACTTCCATACCCAGATCAAACCACTGCCGAGCTTTGCCAAAGCCGGGCACGAGTACGAACAAATCGCCATCGGTGAACACATGTACGGCCAGGCTTTGCAGACTTACCAATACCTGCGCAAGCGAGTAGAAAACGGCGAAATACAGCTTCCAGAAAAAGCCCGCAAGCCATCGAGCTTCGGACATTTGAAAAACCAGGCGCAGCCTTCCTGAAACCCTGTCGTCGGCCACTACGTCCCTACATTGGAGTCTCTGAACATGTTCACTAACAACACCGCATCGCGCCTGACCCTGCTTGCCGCCGGCCTGCTCTGCGCCACTGTCAGCTTTGCCGCCACCGCCACACCGGGCCAGCTGAAGATTGGCATGGAAATCACCTACCCACCGTTCGAATCCTATGACAGCCAGAAGAATATTGTCGGCTCCGATCCGGAACTGGCTCAGGCCCTGGCCAAGCAGATGCAAGCCAAGGCAGAGTTCGTCGATACCAAGTTCCCTAATCTGATTTCCGGGCTGAATTCCGGGCACTATGACGCGATCATCTCCGGCATGTACATCACGCCCGAGCGTCAGACTCAAGCCATGACCATTGGCTACGCCGTGACTGGCGCGGCAATCATGGCCCCGAAAGACAGCGGTCTGAAAGCACAAACCCCTGAGGACCTCTGCGGCCTGAAAGTCGGGCTGGAACAAGGCACCACCTGGGTCGCTCAATTGAAGAAACTCTCGACCGAATATTGCGTGCCGAACAACAAGGGCGCCATCACTGTCAGCGAGTTCCCGTCGGCACCGGAAGTGACCCAGGCCCTGCTGTCGAAAAACATCCAGGCGCAGATGGAAATCGCCGGCGCGGCGAAGATGATCGCCGAGCACACCAATGGCCGTGTAGTGGTCACCAGCGAGCATCTGGTTTATCCGCAAACCCTCGGCATCTTCGTCAAGAAAGGCAACGACGAGACCTATCAGGCGCTGCTCAAAGCGTTTGATGAAGCCAAAAAAAGCGGTGATTACGCAGCTATTCTGAAGAAGTACAACCTGGAAGAAGCGTCCAACTAAGGCTACGCCCCTTCGCGGCTCAGCACGCGCCTACAAAAGCACCGCTCCCTATGTGGGAGCGGCTTACCCGCGAAGATTTCAATGCGGCTCGAGGTACTTATGCAATTCGATTGGACGTATTTCTTCTCCCTGTTCGCAGACTCTGCCTTCTGGCAAGCCTGTGTCACCGTGATCGAGCTCAGTTCGCTGGCCTGGTTCATCGGCATGTTGCTGGGTTTTCTCCTGGCCTCGGCCAAGTTGTCTGCTTCCCCCTGGCTTAAATTACCGTCGGCGGTTTACATCTGGTTCTTTCGCAGCATCCCGCTGCTGGTGCTGGTGGTGTTCGTCTACAACCTGCCGCAATTATTTCCGATGACCGGCTCGGTACTGTCCGATCCGTTTTATTCCGGGTTGTTCGCGCTGGTGATAACCGAAGCGGCGTATATGGCAGAGATCCATCGTGGCGGCCTGATTTCGGTAGCCAAGGGTCAGAAAGAAGCCGGGCGTGCTCTGGGTATCGGCTTTCTGGGCTTGCAGCGTTTGATCGTGATACCTCAAGCCTTTCGCATTTCCCTGCCCACATTGATCAACGAATACATCACCGTAGTGAAACTGACGTCGCTGATCTCGGTGATCTCCCTGACCGAACTGCTCACCGTCGGCCAGCGCCTGTACGCGCAAAACTTCCTGGTGATGGAAACCCTCGGCGCGGTAGCGGTGTATTACGTGTTTATCGTGAGCGTGTTCGGCTGGTTCTTGCACCGACTGGAACGCTATCTGGATCTGAACCAACGCAAACCACAGACGCTCGACGAAACTGCCGTGGCCCGACTCAAGGCAAAAATCCAACCACTGATCGCCACTACCGGCCTCCCGGCCAACCACGGTGCGGCACCGGTTCTGCAATTGGAAAAAATCCACAAGCGCTATGGCAATCACGAGGTGCTCAAGGGCATCGACCTGACGGTCGGCAGTGGTCAGGTAATCTCAATCATCGGCCCGTCAGGCTCAGGTAAAACTTCGTTGATCCGCACCATCAACGGCCTGGAAAGTATTGATCAAGGTGAGATCAAACTGTTCGGCGAAAGCTTCATCAGCTGCGACGACACCCCCAACAGCGCCCGGGTTCGCAGCGGCGTGCGGCATATCGGGATGGTTTTCCAGAACTTCAACCTGTTCCCCCATCGCTGCATTCTCGACAACATCACCCTGGCACCGCGTTTCCACGGCAGCGCCAAGCCCTTGAGCGAACAACGCGCCTATGCACTGCTGGATAAGGTCGGGCTGCTGGCCCACGCACACAAATACCCGCATCAGCTTTCTGGTGGCCAGCAACAACGGGTAGCGATTGCCCGAGCCTTGGCCATGGAGCCGAAAATCATGCTGTTCGACGAGCCGACTTCAGCCCTCGATCCGGAGTTGGTGGGCGACGTATTGAACGTGATTCGCGATTTAGCAAAAGAAGGTATGACCATGCTGATCGTGACCCACGAGATGGACTTCGCCATGTCGATTTCTGATCGGGTTATTTTCATGGAAAACGGACATATTCAGCTGGATGCAAGCCCCTACGCCATACGCAAAGAGCGGGCCGGGGAACGGGTCCGACGCTTCATGGGCCTGACCTCCCAGCCCGAAATGCTGCTGGCGGCTGAGTAGTAGACGCGGGAGCTGGCCAAGTCTGTGTGGCGAGAGGTCAAATCCTCTCGCCACTGGTACTGCCCCCGATCACCCCAACTCCAGCATCAACCCGCTCAAGCGTTTGACCTTGCGCCGCACGGCCTCTTCGAACACACCTGGCCTTGGCTCAATCAGACTGAACCAGTCCTTGGCCCGGGTAATCCCGGTGTAGATCAGCTCCTTGGTCAGTACCGGATTCAAGGCATCCGGAAGGATCAACGCGGTGTGGGCGAATTCAGAACCCTGGGATTTGTGCACGGTCATGGCGTACACGGTTTCCACGTCATTAAGCCGGCTGGGTAACACAAAGCGCACGCCGCCCTGACCATCGTTACGCGGGAACGCCACGCGCAGCACCTGGCGGGCCTGCGAGCCCTCATGCTCCGGCAGTTTCAGTGCAATGCCAATGTCACCATTCATCAAGCCGAGGCCGTAATCGTTGCGGGTCATCAGCACCGGGCGACCTTCGTACCATTGCTGATCGCTGTCGATCAGCCGGGCCTTGAGCAACGCGCTGGTGATGCGCAGATTCAAACCATCAACGCCCCAAGGGCCCTTGCGCACCGCACATAACAACTGGAAAGCATCGAAGGCGTGCAACACGTCGCGCGCCCATTCGGTCCAGCGCGGATCCTCGAGCGCGGTGTCGACTGCCGGTCGTTGGTTGCGCAGAAGGCTCAAGTAATGCCGATAACCCTGTGGACCTTCGCCATGCCCTTCAAGCAATAGCCGCTCCAGAGCGCGATCCTGCTCACCCTTGAGCGCCAGCGAGAACAAATCAGCATGAGTGCGAATAGCCAACAGTTTGCGCGCCTCCTCGGCCTGCTGTTGGTTGACCCAACGCGCCAACTGGCCAATACCGCTACCCTCACCGAAGCGCCGCGAGTGGCGCAACATCACCACTTGCTGAGCCAACGGGTGAACGCCCTCGGTGTCCTCCTGCAATCCGCTGGCACCCAAATGTTCACCGCTGACGGCCTCCAGCCAGTCGCGAGTCTGCGGGCTGTACCAACCAGCCTCGGCATCGCGGCACAAATCACCGAGTACCGCACCGGCCTCCACCGAGGCCAGCTGATCCTTGTCACCGAGCAACACCAGACGGGCGTGGGCCGGCAAGGCATCGAGCAGATTGGCCATCATCTCCAAGTCGATCATCGAGGCTTCGTCGACCACCAGTACATCCAGTGGCAATCGATTACCCGCGTGGTGACGGAAATGCCGGGTGCCGGGTCGGCTACCCAGCAAGCGGTGCACGGTGGTGACTTCAGAGGGGATCTTGTCCCGCACACTGTCAGCGACCTCCAACGTTCGAACCTGTTGGCTGATGGATTCGGTCAGTCGTGCGGCGGCCTTGCCGGTGGGTGCGGCGAGACGGATTCTCAGCGGTTTACCAGACTCCACGGCTGGCGCCTGCAACAGTGCCAGCAGGCGTACCACGGTAGTGGTCTTGCCTGTACCGGGGCCGCCGGTGACGATGCTGAAAGCACCGCGAGTCGCCAGCGCGCAGGCGAGTTTCTGCCAATCGATCGGCGCTCCGCTCTTGGTCGCACCGAACAAACCACTCAAGCGCTCAGGCAGATCATTGGGCGTTGTTTCTTGAGTCGCGAGACGTTGGCGTAGCGCGGTATCGATGCGCCGTTCGTAAGCCCAGTAACGCCGCAAGTACAAACGCTTGCCGGACAACACCAACGGCCGCTGCTGCGCTTCGTCAGAGCCATCGACGGCCAACGCCACCAATCGGCTGGACGCCAGCACCTTGCACCAGTGCGCGCCGTCCAGCGCTTCGAGCAGTTGCGAAGGCAACAGCATGGAACCGGTCTGCACATCCCCTTCCGGCGGCAACGACAGAGCGAAGTCCGGCTCCTTGAGGGTCTCGAACACATCCAGGCAGACGTGGCCGTGACCCAGTTGATGACTGGTCAACGTCGCCGCCAGCAACACCAGCGGGTCGCCGTGGGGTTCCAGTTCGTGAAGGAAAGCGACAAAAGCTTTGTCCAGCGCCCTCAGCCAACCGCGTTCGACCCAGCGCCCAAGCAACAGCAGCAGATCTTCGGCTCGGCTCAGCGGTGCCAGATCCGCCAGGCTTTCAGCGGCCAATGGGGTGGGCAGCAAATCGGCAAAGGAACGACTCATAGCAATACTCCCTGTTCCCAGGCGGGTTCGGCCTTGGGTTGTTCCGGTTTACCCTGGAACAGCCGATCCAGACGTTCGATCAACTCCCGCGGCGGACGGGTGAAATACACACCTTGGCTCGCTGCCTGAGTACCGCGCAAAAACAGATACAGCGCCCCGCCCATGTGCCGGTCGTAATCGTAATCGGCGAGCCGCACCTTGAGCTGACGATGCAGGGCCAACAGGTACAACACGTATTGCAGGTCGTAGCGGTTGTCGAGAATCGACTGCTCCATCGCCTGCTCGGTGTAGGCAAGGTCATCGACGCCCAGCCAGTTGGATTTGTAATCGGCGACGTAATAACGCCCTTCGTGCTCGAACGTCAGGTCGATAAAGCCTTTGAACATGCCATTGAGCAACACCGGTTCAGCCGCCACCCGGGAAACGCCGTTATGGGTATGTTGGCGCACCAGTTCATCGAGTTTCAGCACGTCGACTTTATGGCTGGCAAACCAGAACTCCATCTCGACCCGGTACTGGGTCAGCTGCTCGAACACCACCGGCGGCTGCCCTGCGCCGATACGCAGTGGCACTTGCAGCAGGTGCAGCAACCAATCGCTCAATGTGCCGATCCAGCCTTCCCAACCACGGCGGTTGCAGCGACGAGCGATGGCATCTTCGACGCTTTGCCGATCCGCGGCGAAGCCTTCGTTACCGGCCCATTCCAGCAGACCATGGAGAAAAGTCCCCGGGTTCGGTCCACGGGGGAAACGGTGGATATCGCCACCACTGGCGATCACTTCCCGAGGGGCATCAGGGTCGAGTCGTTCATCGTCGAACAGCTTTTGCGCTTGCGGGCTTTCCGGCGCTTCGTCGCTGCCGGCACTCATGCTCTCGCCGATGCGCAAGGCGCTGTAAGAGGCAATCCACCAGTTCTCGGCAGCCTTGCGTTTGGGAATCAGCGGCGCAAGCAAGATCGCTTCGTTGCGCGGCGGATTGAAACGGACCTCGCTGGCTTCGGGCATTTCGCTGTAGTTCAGCGCCTCGCAGCCTTGTTGCAAATCTTCCAGCCAGCGGCTCAAATCGGCCGACTCAGTCAAAGGCAGGCTGCCACCCAGCAAATAACCCAACGCCGAGAGATGCAGGACCGAACTGTTGTTATTGCCACGTTTGAGGTCTGTGACGCCCAGCCAACAGGCGTGTTGCGCGCGGGTCAGCGCCACGTAGAGTAACCGCAGGTCCTCAGCCAGACGCTCGTCATCGGCCTGGGCAATCAACTCTGCGGTGGGTTTCAACGATACTTGCGCCTTGCCTGTGGCGTCGTGGTAATGCAGCGGCAGGCGACTGCCATCCACCGGTTTTGCCGAGCAGATGAATGGCAGAAACACCAGCGGGTATTCCAAGCCTTTGGACTTATGGATGGTCACCACTTTGACCAATTGCTCATCACTTTCCAGCCGCAGAATTTGTTCTTCGCCAGCCTGGCCAGACAACGCCAGATGCTCGGCCAAATGCCGGATCAAGGCTTGTTCACCATCCAGTTCGGCGGCGGCTTGTTGCAGCAATTCGGACAGGTGCAGCAGATTGGTCAGCACCCGTTCGCCATCGCTGCGAGCAATCAACGCCTGAGGCAACTGGAAGTCATGCAGTAGACGGCGCAGCATCGGCAACACGCCCTGGCCACGCCAGATCGCCCGATAACCACGGAATTGCATGACCCGCGCTTCCCAGGCCAACTCGTCCTGATTCAAGCGTTCCAGTTCGGCCAGCGGCAGATTCAGCGTGATACACGCCAGCGCGGCACGTAACGGCCGCTCGACATCCGGCTCGGCGCAGGCCTTCAGCCAGGCCAATAGGTCATGGGCTTCTTGAGCAGCGAACACCGAATCCTTGTCCGACAGGTAAACGCTGCGTACCCCACGGGCGGACAATTCACCGCGTACCGCTTGGGCCTCTTTGCCGTCACGCACCAGAATCGCGATATCGGCCGGGAGCAGGCCTCGCAAATCCTTGCCGTTTTGAGCGAATCCCGCGTGGCCCTGCTGACCGCCATTGAGCAGCGCGACAATTTCACTGGCGCAGGCGGCGGCCAGTTGTTGTCGGTAAACCACGCCGGACAATGGCTGTTCGGCGGCCAACTGCCAGATATTCAGCGCGGGCAGCGGTTGACCATCGATCTGCAAAACTTCTTTGCGCCCCTGAGAAGCAACGGGCAGAAAGGGTACGGGGTTCTCGCCGTTTTTTTCCCGAAACAGAAACGCACCACGCCCAAGCTCACGGGACTCGGCGCGCTCGAACACATGGTTTACCGCGTTGACCATTCCATGACTGGAACGGAAGTTGGTGCCCAGGGTATGCAAGCGTCCACTGGTGGCCTGACGCGCGCGCAGGTAGGTGTAGATATCGGCGCCACGGAAGGCGTAGATCGCCTGCTTCGGGTCGCCGATCAGGAACAGGCCGCATTCGGGATTATTGGCTTCGATGCGATAAATGCTTTCGAAGATCCGGTACTGCACCGGGTCGGTGTCCTGGAATTCATCGATCAACGCGACCGGAAATTGCTCGCGGATCAAGGTCGCCAGACGTTCGCCACCGTCGGCTTGCAGCGCCGCGTCGAGCCGCAGCAACATGTCGTCGAAACCCATCTCGGCGCGGCGACGCTTTTCTTCTTCGAAGCGCGTACCCACCCACCGCGCGGCATGTTGCAAGACTGCGGCATCCGGGGTTGGCAAGGCATCCAGACTGGCTTTCAGGCCGGGCATGGCGTCCAGTCCCGGATGACTCGGCGCCTGACCTTTCCAGGCTTCGGCCATGCCATCCGGTGTCAGGCGACTGAAGCCGGTGCCAATATCCAATTGCTCCTGGGATTCGTCCTCGGCCCACGCGCTGATTTTTTCGAACCAGGGTTCGAAGTAACGCGCCTGCATCTTGCGTCCATCGACGGTCTTGTCGGCGACAGCTTGCAGGCAGATCTCCCGCAACTCGGCGGCCCATCGCAGCCATGGCGTCTTCAGTTGCAGCAGAGCCTTGCGCCGCTCTTGCAAGCAGGCTTCGATCAGTTGGGCAGGTTCTTTTCCATCATCAGGGCCTCGCTCACTGGCGAACAAGGCTCGCACTCGCGGCAACAAGGCAGCCGGGCCGCCCCAGTTGGCACGTACCCAGTTCAACGCATCACCTTGCATCGGGTAGCAAAACAGCCGCCAGTAATCGCGCAGCACTTCACCGAGCAAATCGCTGTGATCAGTTTCGAGGGTCTGGGTGAATAGACTACCGCTGTCGAAAGCGTGCTCGCGCAACATGCGCTGACACCAACTGTGGATCGTCGAAACGGCCGCTTCGTCCATCCATTGAGCGGCGATATCCAGACGATTGGCACAGCCTGACCATTGCTCAGGACTGTACTGCTCACGCAACTCGGCGATCAGGTCATCCGGCTCCGGCGTTTCATCGCGGAAAAATCGTGCAGCTTCGGCCAAACGGGTACGGATACGCTCACGCAGCTCCTTGGTCGCGGCATCCGTGAAGGTCACCACCAGAATCTGCGGTGGCAGCAACTCGCGGCCAAAACCGGCGGCCTCGCCACCATGGCCAAGCACCAGCCGCAGGTAGAGCGCAGAGATGGTAAAGGTTTTGCCGGTCCCGGCACTGGCCTCGATCAGTTGGCTGCCGCGCAGGGGGAAAGCCAGCGCCAGAGGTGTCTTCGTCGTCATGAGCGTGCCTCCTCACTGGTCAATGATCGCCATGGCGCTTCAAGCAGTGGGCGATAAAGAGCGTCGCACCAATCAGCGAAGGTTTCGTCAGCGACGAGTGCGTTGTAATCAGGGAATTGCCGGGCCAACGCCGGGCTTTCGCGACGCTCGCCGTCGGTGGTCTGACCGTCACCTTCGTAAGCTTTGCGTGCGGCCGCTTCGGCTTTGACCGGATCGTTCTGAGCCAGCCAGGCGAAAGCGGTTTTCACCGCAACCGGCAAGGGCTGACGCATGCCGGTTTGCCAGGCCTGCAACAGATCGCCCAAGGCTTGAAGGGCTGCGCTCTGCTCCATGGGCGGCAACAACAAGGTGTCGTCACTGGCCACCAGCGCTGTGGTCATCGAAAAACCGCTCCCACAGGCCGCCAGATGGTTGACCCAAGGCCGAGTCAGCCGATGCCATTTACGGGTCTTGATCGAACCAATGCTGTTGGGAATCGTAGTAACGGCCAACAACCCACCATCGCTGCGCTGATGCAGACCACTGAGCCAGCCTTCGAGACTGACGCCGTACAGCTCGAAACTCACCGGCAAGGCGCTATTGAGTGGTGTCGACCATAAAGCCAACAACTGCTGATAACGCTGGAGCAAGTCAGGCAGCGGCTCGATCAACTCCTGTTGCAAGCGCTCACCAAAACCGGCCATGGGCAATAGACCACTGCCCTGCAGGCGTTTTGCTTGAGCCGCCAAAGCCAGATCGGGTTGATCCGGATGGGTAAGGGCAGCCTCAAGCAAACTGTCGCTCAAGCTGTAGCGTTGCAACGCATCGAGGACAAAGGGCTCCTCATCGGCCAGAGGTGCCTCGGCAGCCTCGAAAAACACCTTGAGCCGTTGGCTGAAGAAATGTCGCACCGGGTTTCGCAGGAAATCCTTCAACTGGTCCAGGCTGAGTGGCTCTTCTTGAAGGTAGGCCGCTAACGCTGGAAGCTCAGCGACTTCTTCGTGTGTCTGATGAAGCAACTGCCACTCACGGGCGTAACTGAATAGCTCATCGCCTTCATGGAAATAGCGTGCACTGAACGGTTGCAGTGGATGCTCCTGAGTCATCGCTTCAAGAAGCAGCTCATCGCCATTCGACAGTCTCCAACCGCTCGACAAGTGATCGCGCAACTGGCCGATCAACACCGAAGCGGGACGTTCGCTGTTGTCGCGAATGCTGCGGCCGACCCAACTGATGTAGAGCTGATCTCGTGCCGAGAGCAAGGCTTCGAGCAACAGATAACGATCGTCCTCACGCCGCGAGCGGTCACCGGGACGGTAGTCACTGCCCATCAAGTCGAAGTCCAGCGGAGGTTGCGCACGGGGATAATCGCCGTCATTCATGCCCAGCAGGCAGACCAGTTTGAAAGGAATGGCACGCATCGGCATCAAGGTGCAGAAATTCACCGCACCGGCCAGAAAGCGTTGCGACAAGCGGCCCTGATCGAGACCCGCGAGCCAGGCTTCACGAACCACGGTTAGCGGCAGCTCATCCTGCAAACCTACCGACTCACAGGTTTCCAGCCAACTCTCGCGCAACTCTTCGAGCTGGGCCAAGAGGTAGTCGTCATGCTCATTACTGGCCAGGAAGAACAACTGCACCAGCGCTTGTAATCGTTCACCCCATTTTTTGGGCGGCGCGGGCTGCGTGAGCTCTTGGTGGGCGATCTGCAATGCATCGAGCAATGCCACCAATGGGCCGATCAACGCCGCGTCCAGACCACCAATTTCATCGTAAGGCTCAATACCGTCGCAAGCAGCGCCGCTGCCTACGGCATAGCCAAGCAGCATACGGCGCAGGCCGAAACGCCAACTGTTTTGCTCCAACTCATCCGGAAGACCCAGCCCGGCGCGCTGTTCGGCGTTCATGCCCCAGCGAATACCGGCACCTTCAATCCAGCGATGCAAGGTCGGCAGGTCGCGCTCCTCTACGCCGAATCGAGCACGTAAGGCCGGAACATCCAGCAGATCAAGAATCTCGCTGACCGGGAAACGACTGTCGGGCAATTTGAGCAGATGCTCCACGGCGATCAGCAACGGATCGCGGCCTCGCTGGCCTTGGTCAGCCAGTGTGAAGGGAACAAAGCGCCGGTCATCTCGCTCCAGTTGACCGAATACGGCACGGATATGCGGTGCATAGCTGTCGATTTCCGGAACCATCACGATCACATCGCGAGGACGTAATTGTGGATCGGCACTGAAGCGGGCGAGTAGTTGGTCGTGAAGGATTTCTACCTCACGCTGGGCGCTGTGGGCAATGTGAAAACGGATCGACTGGTCTTGGACAAGATCAATCGCAGGCCAGAGCTCGCGGGTTTCATTCAGGGGACGCAGTTCAAGGATGTCGTCTTGCAACTGGTTGAGCATATTCTGCGGCTGACTTTCGCTGAACAGATCAATCCGTCCATCACGAAAAGCCGAGCGATAGCTGTTGGGGTCGTCATAGCTGTCGAGCAGATTGATATAGTCACGACCCTGTTTACCCCAAGCAGCCAGCAACGGATGTGCATGTTGATGCAGGGTTTGCGGATCGAGAGCAACAGGCATTCCAGCCTTGCGCGCCTGGCGCTTGTATTGGTGCCGTAACAGATCTTTATCGGCGACGATGTCGGCCCAATGGTGACGACATGGATTGTGTACGCAAAGCAAAACCTGACTGAAACGCGCCAATCCAGCGAGCGCTTCCAGAGCCTGAGCCGGTAATGAAGAAATACCGAAAACAATCACCCGGGATGGCAATCCTTTTGGCGCTGTATCCAGGCTATTGATTCGCTCAATGAAACGTTGATGAACTCCGGCACGACTTTGCGCCATACCTTGCTCACCCACATCCAGCAGCAAAGCGCGCCACAACTCAGCCTGCCAGCAATTTGCGGGCGTCAGCGTCTTGGCTTCGCCTCTGCCATTGCGCAGTTGATGGTGCCCTGCTGCCCAGTCTTCCAGCCAGTCGGCTCGATAGACCTGGTATTGGTCGAACAGATCCGCCAAGCGCTCGGCCAATTGATAGCGTTTACGCAGATCAGTGTCGTGAGTGAGGAAGCGTTGCAGGGGTTCAAAGTGTGGCTGATCAATCAGCTCGGGCAACAAGCGCATCAAACGCCAGGTCAGAGGGGCTTTATCCAGCAGGGATTTGGCCGGAATCTCATCACGACCCAGCACCATACGATAGAGCTGCCACATAAAGCTGCCAGGCAACTGTACATCGATGGCGGCCGCTATTCCGCAGCCGCCCATATCGTCATCTTCCGGGTCTTCAGCCAATGCGAGCTTCAACCACTGGGCGATACCGTTGCTCTGCACAAGGGCGATTTCATTTTCCAAGGGTGCAAGCGGATAGCGTCGCATCCAACTGACAACAAGACTACGCAACTCGTCCAGGCGATTACCGTGAACCACCATAAAACCAGCACTGAGGGACGTCGCGTCCGGCATAAAGGCTTCCTTGGAAAATGCAAAAGCTAGGGCCGAACCTTAGCACTGTCGGACGGCTGGGGCAGCAGTGCGTGCCTGAAGTTGCGCTGAGCGTTCAGCGCCCACTTTTCTTGCGCGCAAAACAAAACCCCTACCTGCAGATGCAGATAGGGGTTTCGGAAGTTAATCTTGACGATGACCTACTCTCACATGGGGAAACCCCACACTACCATCGGCGATGCATCGTTTCAC
>NZ_JBLYED010000027.1:0-83933 GCF_048515765.1 Pseudomonas sp. H11T01
CTGGAAACAGTGCCCCCTGGCAGCGATCTTCACCTTGGATATAGCGCATAAGAAAAATGCCCGCATCTTGCGATGCGGGCATTTTCTTGAACCGGAGAGCAGATTGCTAGGTTTTCACACAATCTGTGAAGGTGCCGTTTTTTTGCCTGCGGTTAGCGCAGCTCTGCCGGTCTATTGCCCAACGAAATAATAATCCTGCTTGCCCACCAGCATTTGTTTCAACACTTTCAAGGGCGCTGCCGGTTCAGTCTTACTGGCAACAAGCGCCACATGATTGGGCGACGCCGCGAGGAATTGATTGAGCTCATCTTCGGTCTGCAGACTCTTGAGCAGGCTCTGGGTGTAGAACACGGTAGCACCGGCTGTACGCTCGTTGGCCTGGAACAGCGCGACCTCTTGCCCGTTGGCCTGCATTGTCTGAATTTGCGTGGTCAGGGGCAGGAAGGACAGTTTGCGGTCAGCATGGGGCGCAGCCCACTGCGCCGCTGCCAGGTAGGCGCAGATCACCAGGCTCAACACGCCGATTGCCAACCCTCTACGGTGCCGGGCAAGCCTGCCAACGAACGTCGAGGCGCTGGCCTGCTCGCGCAGACGTTCGAACAACACTGCGGCATATTCGGCCGCCAGCACGGCAGCGGCCGGTGTCAGTGACATCAGGTACACCGTGCGTTTGCTGGACGCAAAGGTCAGCAACGTGAACTGTGCCAGCAACCAAAGGGTGAAGAACAACAGGTAGCGATTGCGCATCAGGCTTTTGCGAAAGTGCCAAAGGCCCAGATACACCAGAATGTTCCACGGCAGAAAAGCTTCGGGCAGCTTGGCCAGATAGTAGTAGAACGGTTCGTAGTGTCCGGCTTCCTCGAACGAGCCGCCGAAGCGCCCGATGCTGTTGGTCCACAGCACTTCTCCCAGCGCCTGCAAGCCGCCCTGTTGGTAGAGGAGGCAAAGCCAGATCGCCAAGGGGATCAGCCCGAGCAACGTCAGCAGGCCGGGGCGCAACCAGTCCGAGAGTTTGAGTCGTTTCTCGATCAAGCTTTCGGCCACCAGGTAGGAGAAGATCACCACCCCCGGCATGGCCAGCCCCAGAACACCCTTGCTCAAGGTCGCGATAGCGATGCCCAGTGCGAACAGCAACCAGGCAGCGCTGGCCGACTGTTGCTGCGCCTGTCGCCGGCTAGCCTGAAAAAACGCCAGCAATGCCATCGTCACACCAAGGCTGAGCAGCGCATCTTCGCCGACAGCCCGAACGTTGCTCCAATAACTGGCCATGGTCGCCAGCATGATGGCCGCGACCCAGGCGATGGTCGTCGGCCGGCCGAACTTGCGCAGCAGGGTGTACAGCAGCATCACGCTAAACAGTCCGGCGAAAACCGAGGCCAGCCGCACCGCCCAAGGCGTGCCACCAAACACACGGATGGCGCCGGCGTCGAGCCAGAGACTCAGTGGCGGTTTTTCCAAAAATGGCTCGCCAAACAACCGGGGTGTCACCCAGTCGTTATCCAGATGCATTTCCATCGCGATACCGGCGACTCGGGCTTCGGTGGAGCCTTGCAACTGGTGATTGCCAAGGGCGAAGAAGAACAGCAAGCAGACAAGCAGGAACAAGAGTGGGGCAGGGCGAGACATACGCTTCTGGCTACCAGTTGAAGGGATCGGGCCGAAGAACACTCAGGCAGTCCCAAAAGTATACGGAGCCAAGTCTTAACAAAACGTGAACGACTGGTGTGATGCTAAGGCAGGTGGTCGGCGGCAAAGTCGGCTTCTGAGCGGGCTTGCAGGCGTCCCTTGCGGCAAGCACGCTGAAAGCGCTCGAAGTCTCGCTCGTTCTGCTCGGTATAGGCCTGGGCATATTTGAACAACGCATCTGCAAGGGCGTCGCTCTTACCGATATAGCCGCTGATCTGCGCTGCGTCTCCTGAGGCTTTGGCATGCGCTCGGGCCAGGGCTCGGCCGCAGAGGCGGCCGTAGGCGGCGAACGTCTCACCGTCGAAAGTCTCCAGTTCTGCAGAGATTTTCATATCCCGTAACTGGCGCACATAGAAGTGGCGTCCATTCGGGTCTGTGGTCCAGCCGAGGAAAAGGTCACTGGCCGACTGCATCAAGCGCTGACCTTCAACCACTCGCTGGCCGTTATGACGCAGCCGCGACTTTGCTTTTACGTAGTCCGCAAGTACCGAGCGACGGGCCTCCTTGAACTGCAAAAACAGCGGTCGCTCCTGATCGTCGGTCAAAAGTGCGACCAGACAGCGCGTACCGATACTGCCCACACCAACCACTTTGAATGCCATGTCATGAACCTGAAAACGCGCCAACAGGTCACGACGATCCCCCTGCAGCGTGGCTCGGTAGTCGTGCATGAAGTTGTCGTAGAGCGGTCGCCAATCCTTCAAGCACGCCCAGTCATCATCGGCATCCAGCAGTGTCGTTTTGTTGTGCAGATGGAAGATTTCCGGGAGGTCATCACGAACCATCAAGTGACCCTGTTCATCGCGTTCGCTGATATTTGGCAGTAGCACGGCGTGGGTGCGTCGTTCGGCTTTTTCGATGGCGCGTTGCACGTGTTCCAGTGTGGTGCTGTTGGCACGGGCCTGGTCCAGCAGGTCGTCGTAATTGATGGAGTCGTACCAGACTTCCAGAGCACTTTGCTCAGCACAGTGGGCCATGGCCTGCTGATAGGCAGTGACCACGTGGCGACAGACACTTTCCTCTACGGTTGCGCCATGACGCAGATCGCGAGCCGCGATCAGAAAACTCGCCACCAAACGTTTGAGGTCCCATTCCCAAGGGCCTGGGTGGGTCTCGTCGAAGTCATTGACGCTGAACAGCAGGTTACGTTCCGGTGTTGCAAAACCACCAAAATTCATCAGGTGGCAATCGCCGCAAATCGGTGTCATCAGGCCCATGTCCTTCGTACCCGCAAGGTCATGGGCCTGCAGCAGTGCGTTGCCGCGATAGAACGTGAAAGGCGAGACCAGCATGCGTCCATAGCGCAGTTCGACCAGCGACTTGATTCGCCCTTCACTGGACGCTTCGATCAAGGGCAGCGGATCGCGATCGATATCTCCAGGCGTGGCCTGGGAAGTGCGGGGGCATTGCTTGCGAGCATCCTTGCCAAGCTTCAGACGATCTTTGAGGGTGGTCATGAGGTCCCTTTCGATGGCGTTTTTTGACTGAACTAAGAGCAGTGTAGGGTTCGCCTGAAAGCTAGCAGGAATCCTGATGTTAGCCAGCCATCCGAAACATGCTCATGCCGGGTCGGTTGCGTTTGGAGTGCCCGAAAATTTCTACCGCCTGGGCTGATGGGCGGAGGCTAAATGGTACTAATCTGTACCCTCTGTAACACTTTTGAGGTTTCTGCCGAGGCGTGAGGAGGGGTGTGTTTTCACTGCTGATTTCGCTGCTGTTGGCATTCCTGATCGGCTGGGTCTCGCAGCGCATGGGAATGTGCCTTGTCAATGCCAGCGCTCTGCTGCTCAATCGCCGCCCCACCTTGTTTGTTTCGCTGGTTTTCTGTGGTTTGTTCGGCCTGTTATTAGCCCCTGCCTACGGCCTTTTGGGCGTTAGCCAGCCACTGTTCACGCCGCAAGTCGCCCATCCGTTGCTGATTGGTGGCGGGCT
Source organism: Pseudomonas sp. H11T01 (assembly GCF_048515765.1). Lineage (NCBI taxonomy): Bacteria > Pseudomonadati > Pseudomonadota > Gammaproteobacteria > Pseudomonadales > Pseudomonadaceae > Pseudomonas > Pseudomonas sp. H11T01. The sequence continues at coordinate 3,619 of NZ_JBLYED010000027.1, forward strand.
CTTGTTTGGTATCGCTTCTGTGCTCAATGACGGCTGCAGCGTCGGTACCCTGACCAAGCTCGCCTGCGGCAACATCAATAAGGCCTTTACGGTTGTGGGGTGGGTGCTGGGGATTGTGCTGTGGTACACGCTGAACATGCTGCCTGAACACAAAATCATCTTGATGCCGTCAATTTCCAGTAGCCACTATTTGCTGACAATCGGCGTGGTGCTGATGGCTTTGCTTTTTCTTGTGTCTGTTCATGGCGACAAACATCTGGTTCTCTCCAGCATGCTCCTTGGCACACTGACCGGTGCTCTGTACACCTTCGAACCGCAGTGGACGCCCAGCGTGTTTTTCTACAACGTGTCGCAGATGTTCTGGATGCCCGAACAAAGCTTTATCAGCGGTCGTCGAATAGCCATATTCGTGATGCTGCTGGTGGGTATGTGCAGTTTTACCCTGTACCGCAACACCTTCAGCTACCAGCCGTTTGATCTTTCGAAGGCAAGCACTCATTTACTGTCCGGCATCTTGATGGGCATCGGCGCTTCAATGATGCTCGGAGGCAATGATTCGCAGATTCTGCTGGTTTTTCCCACGCTGAACCTCACATCAACCCTTCCTATTGCGTCTATTGCAATCGGCATTGTGCTGTCATTGCTGCTGAAGCGGCGCTTGGCCCGTTTGTAGTGTGTGCGAAAGGGGGTTAGTCGGTTGACGGTTCAACAGGCGAAAAAAAGCCCGCGGGAGAGCGGGCAAACCTTAGTGCTTTGAATGAGCGGTCGGGAATGTACACGGCAGGGACAGCCGAGGCGGTGAAGAAAAATTCATCTGACTCACTCAACGGAGTCGACATGTTCTACCGGGTAGCCGCCGACGGGCTGGTGCTGTTCCATCTGTTGTTCATTCTCTTCGTGCTGTGCGGCGGACTGCTGGTGCTCAAATGGCACCGCTTGTGGTGGTGGCACCTGCCTGCTGTAGCGTGGGGGGCGGCGGTCGAGGGCTTCCATTGGTCCTGTCCGCTGACAGGATGGGAAAACCAACTGCGTCTGACCGCAGGAGAAGCAGGCCATGGCGACAGTTTCATCGAGCATTATCTGTGGCCGCTGATTTATCCGACCGGGCTGACACCCGGCATACAGATATGGCTGGGCATTCTGGTGCTTTTGATCAATGTGCTCGTCTACCTGTTGCTGCTGAGGCAGTGGAAGTCGGGGCAGAGCGCCTAGACGGAGCACGTGGCGAAATTCTCCACAGTTCAAGGACTACTCAGCTGCTCGAATCGTCCGACGGTTTATCCGTCACGGTTAACGGGTCAATGCCCCAGTCCCCGTGCAAATACCAGTCATCGCCGATCATCTCGGCCGGATGCATCGTGCGATCGGAACCATTGCCACACGCCAGAGAACTCGCCGGACAGTACCTGTCGCAGCCCCAGCAGATACGCTCGGGATGCTTCGGGTGTATGGGGAAATTCTTGGCCATGCCGATCTCCAGGTAACGTGTAGGAGTGGCTCCAGCCTACAGAGCCTGTGCGGACATGCAGTTGATGCTGGTCAAGAATGGAGAATTTGCCGAGCCGGGTTAGACCACTACAGCCTGTCCCAAAATTACACTCTGGTTATAGAGACTGCCCCATAGGCTGAGCACGCACGGCTCAGCCCGGTTTCCTCGCCCCAATCAAGCACAAGGCAGAGCGATTGCTGGTCCATATTTTGCCTGCTGTGCCCATGGCTCAGTCGGTCACATCAGAGAGCGGTGGTTGATGTGATTTAGCCATCGCGGCTTTTGGCCGCCAAAGGATGAGCTACCATGGTTAAACCGCAATTTCCCAGGGAGAAAGCCATGCAGCGTTTGGCCAAGCCATCGGACTACATACTCCAGGATATGCAGGGCAAAAAAGTTTATATCCTTCCGTGGGAGCGAAGGTTTTGCCCGGGTAATCCTACGGATGAGCCCGAGCAAGGCACGCTGCTCTACAACAAATACATCCTGAGTTTCATTCATGGTGTGGTACCGCTCTCGCCAGGAGAACGGGTGATCAACATTGCGGAATGGTGTTTGGCAATGGCCGGAGAGCCCGCCAGGGCCTTGGCAGACGATTTGTCTGCGGCCTATCTAAGTCGGTACCGGTTTTTGCTCGAAGACTTATCAAAGCATGATGATGAGTCGAGGGAGTATCGAGGGCATTTAGCGTTTTGGTCTGACGAAATCAAAAAACTGCCGGCGAATACAGTGATGGCTTTGCGCGCCCGGGCTGCAGGCCTCGTGATGCGCTAACCCTTGTCGGTTAGCGAAATAAACTGGGGCAGGCCACGATTAATGGGGGGTTGACTCGATCATCCAACCAGAAACGTGGCCTGTACCCAATGTTCACCTTCATCATTAGAATCAGGCTGACTTGCTTATGACAGTAGCTCTTTCAGTGCTTCAGGTATCGCGATAACTTCTTTGGTCTCGGGTGAAATGCACACATGCGTCACATGTGCATTGAACGATAGCGCTTCATTCTTCAAAAAGCCCTCGACCAAAAATGTAAAAGAATGAACCCCGATGTTTTCGACGCTTACTTTTAGTGTTATTTCATCATCCCACGTTAGTGGTCGTAGAAATTCTAATGAAAACGCCCGCACGGGGGGCAATACATTAAACCCCATAAGGGTTCTTAGTCCCGGCCCCGCTAGCCAGACGTCAAGGGCGCTGTCTATCGCTTCGACTGCAAAGTAAGAGAATTTTGGTGTGTATACAACTCCCGCAGGATCGCAGTCGCCAAACAAAACTTTCCTCTTGATAAATACCGGGTTGGGCATCGCTCTAAACCTATTTATTTTTGGCGGAAGGGGACGATTATACAGGTTCGCTGCATACCAAAACCTCTAGCCCGTGTGTCCCGCATCCAACTCGGTGATCCAGGTAAAGGGTTTAAATGGATTTAAAACGGTGACGAACTTCGCGCCGGGAGATTAGTTTCAGACTTTAAATAACTGGGGGCAGAGCACCATTAATTAGCTCTCGGCATGATTACCTGTTTGCCCTTCATGCCTATAAGTCAGCTTTCCATCGCACCTCACCCCTCGTGTGCTTGAAGTGATGCTCCCAAAGTTTGACCCCCAAGCCGCCTGTCCGATCCAGCGAAAAACCACCGTCTAAGAAACCAGAAGCCATTCAGGATGAGACTGCTGCGTCTTACCGTCGGGAAGCGTGAAGTTCAATCTCTCGCCATCTGCCGGAATGCGTAAGCGTGATTCAATACCTGCGTGTCGTGCCGCATTGGCCAATGTATTGCGGGTCACAGGGCAATGGCTGAGCGCTTCCAGATGGTTGGCGATTACGAGACCCGGCGCCAGCCTGGTGAACTCGAGAGCTTCATCGACGCCCATGATGATGTCGCCTCCCAGATCGAATCGAGCACCGCCGGCAGGAATGACGCAAAGGTGTGGCCGATGCCGCGCCACGAACTCCCTGACGGTTGACGAAAGTACCGTATCTCCGGTGAGGTAGAGACTGGGTTCGCCCGGTATTTCGATCAAATACCCAACACCATGCTCCATCAGTTTACCTACCAGCCCACGTCCATGGGTGCTATGGACGGTTCGGATCTGGCCGCCGAAAAATGGATTCGGTTGCTCATGATTTTTCGGCAAAGATTTGACGTTCAATCCGCGATCGGTCAGGTAGTTGGCATCGTGTGGTGTGCAGATCACCGGGATTTGGGTCTCTCGTAACCACGTTATTGCTGCTCGATCGAGATGGTCGAAATGGCCTTTCTGGCAGTGGGTTATCAAGCAATGGGTTACCGATCCGAGCGCCTGCTCTGTCGATTCGGGTAATTCGACAATGGGGTTACGTTGTCTTGCGCGGAATACACGCAAGGGTGGCAGTCTGTTTTTAGGCGCGAGCATAGGATCGATCAGAATTCGATGAAGGCCGAATTCCACAATGATTGTCGCGTTGCGAAGTTGATGGATTTTCATGGCATAGCCTCTTGGAAGAGGCTTGATTGTGTCTCTGCGTTTAACGTCGGAGAATGGCGCATTCAGACATAATCAGTTCATTTTATGCCATGACCAAAATACTTCGAATCGGCTTGCTGCTTTTCCCGCGCTGCATGCCTGCAGGGTTGTTTGCATTTTCAGACCTGCTTAACGCAGCCAATCGGCAAGCGGGCCGTACGCTTTTTGAAACTCGCTTTGTCGCGTTGCAGACAGGGTTGATCGAGTGCGCTCAAGGCGTTTCGTTGCACGTGAGCGAAACACTTGAGCATGCTGAACTGGACGCGATTCTGGTGCCCGGTTTCTGGGCTGAATCTGCATCGCAGGTAGATGCGATGATCGACGAAAGCGGGGCCCTGATATCGGCGTTGGCGAGACGTGCCAACACGTTGATGCTCTGGAGTTATTGCAGTGGCGTAAGTCTCTTGGCGGCAAGCGGTGGGCTCAACGAGCAGTCTGCAACCGTGACGTGGTGGCTGGCAGAGACGATGTCCCGGCGCTTTAAAAAGGTGAAGTGGCAGACTGAGCAAAACTGCATTGTTAACGAACGTACCGCCACGGCATCTGGTGTGAATGGCCACCAGCCCATCGCCCAGGCATTGGTAGAGCGCTATGTCAGCACGGACGCGTTGCATCATCTGATTAAGTTAATGGTGCTCCCACGCCCCGTGCAGACCCATGGCATCTTTCAAGCCATGAGCATGATCGAGCAGCCCTCTGTGTTGTTGCGCAAGTTGCATGGGCTGGTCGAGCAACTGCCAGCGCAAGAGATAACAGTGCAGCGGTTGGCTGAACGACTCGGCATGGCTCAACGCACCCTCGCGCGCCAGGTGATGGGCCAAACCGGGGTTTCGATTGCAACCTATGCGCGCCGTATCAAACTGAATCAGGCCAGTGAGCGTCTCATTCTCACATCATCGTCGGTCAGCGCTATCTGCGCCGAGTTGGGATTCAGCAGCGATTCGAACATGCGGCGCATGTTCAAGGAACTGACGACATTGACGCCCCTGGAGTACAGGCAGCGGTTTGGGCGCTTATGAAGTTCTGTCACCTCTAATATGGGGCACCGGATGTATCACCCGTTCGACCATGAGGATGGTTAAGCTACCTTGTCAGAATGCAGTGTTTGGCTATCCATGGAAATTCGGACTGCGTCATGACGCCAGAACTCGCGATCGCAATCAAGAATCTGTCCATGTTGGTCATAGTTGACGCGAATGATCATTAACAGCGGACTGCCTTCTGGCAGATTGAGATAATTCGCCACGCTGGCTTGCGCTGCGGTCGGGTAAATATCAAAAGTGGCGCGGCCGCAATGGATGTCATAGTGTTTTCGGTAAATCAATGTCAGCGACTGAGTCAGATCCAGTTTCAATATATCCGGGAAAAACTCTGGTTTCAGATAATGTTCTACAAACATCACGGGGCGCCCATCGACTGAACGTAGGCGGCGTATACAGTGCAACATGCTTAACGGCAGCACCGCCAACTTCAGGCATAACTCCGGGCTCGCCAATTCCGTACTGGTCGAAATCACCTGTGTGAGCGCCTTGCGCCCCTGACTTTCGACCATCTGGTGGAACAGCGAATTTGTGAAGGGGTTGTACACCAGTCGGGGTGGGGTAACAAACCAGCCACGCCTGCTTTCCCGATAGATCGATCCTTCCGCTTCCATTCTTTGCAGGGCTTCTCTGAGCGTGATGCGGGTTGTGGAAAACAGCTCGCTCAGCTCTCGCTCGGGGGGGAGCTTGCTACCGGACGCCAGCGTGCCATCGATGATTTGCGTTGCCAAGGCTTGATAGATGGTGGCAGCTTGGGTGGTGATTTTTTCTGTCACGGTGATGGTCTGGATGATTTTTGAGCGCTGATATTATCCCAGTTCATGATTTCATTACCTTTACGACACTCAACTGACCCTCTTCGGGCACACCTCGCCCACTACCCCTCTGACGTTTGATCACCCGGAGCGGGTGCTCGACCTTCGTCCGCGTGTATGAGCGTGGCATCGACAGACGTTCCCTGGCGCAACGACAGCCCTTAGTGCAGCTCGATCAACGCCTGCAGGCCGCTCCAGGGCAGCACCTGTTCCATCTCGGTCAGGTGCTTAACGCATATTTCATCGGATTCGGGGACTGAGTCGGAACGTCCCAAGTGTCACATTTCGGTCATTTTTTATGGGTAGCATCCAGTTTCCGCCTCAATCTGGTCTATACCACAGGGCAATCCCATGAAAAAAATGCTGATTACGAGTTTGCTTGCAAGTGCCTTGTCGATTGCAGTTTCTAGTGCGTACGCGCAGCCGGACCTGGATGTTTTAGTTGCCGCAGCCAAAAAAGAAGGCGCGGTTAATAGCCTGGGGATGCCGGATAACTGGGCGAACTGGAAAGATACGTGGGCCCAGATCACGCAAAAATATGGCCTGGTACATCTGGATACCGACATGAGTTCGGGACAGGAAATCGCCAAATTCGAAGCTGAAAAATCGAACGCATCAGGCGACATTGGCGACGTTGGCCAATCTTTCGGCCCGATTGCCGTCAGGAAGGGCGTTACCCAGGCCTACAAGCCGACCAACTGGGACGATATTCCGGCTTGGGCCAAAGACGAAGACGGTCATTGGATAGTGGCTTACAGCGGGACCATTTCTTTCATCAGCAACAACAAGCTGGTCAAGAATCCGCCTAAGACATGGGGCGATTTGCTCAAAGGCAACTATAAGGTGACCGTAGGCGAAGTGGGCGTATCGGCGCAAGCCAATAGCGCTCTGCTGGCAGCGGCGATTGCCAATGGCGGCAACGAAAAAAATCTGCAACCTGCGTATCAGTTATTTGCCGAGCTGGCTAAACAAGGGCGGCTTTCCATGACCGATGCGAATATCGCCAACATGGAAAAAGGTGAAGTGGAAGTTGCGCTGTTATGGGACTTCACGTCATTAAGCTACCGCGACAAGATTGATCCATCCCAGTTCACGGTATCCATTCCCATGGACGGTAGCGTGAGCGCCGGCTATTCAACCCTCATCAACAAATACGCGCAGCATCCGAACGCCGCCAAACTGGCGCGTGAATACATTTTCAGCGATGCCGGCCAGATTAACCTGGCGCGTGGTTATGCGCGTCCGATTCGCACCAACGTCGTCCTGCCGAAGGATGTAACAGACAAGATGCTGTCGGCTGAGCAATACAGTAACGCCAAACCGATCCAGGATTTCGCCGCTTGGGAGACGACCACCAAGGCCATACCACGGCAGTGGCAAGAACAAGTCATGATTTATAACAAGTAATTCCACCCGCGTTAGTTTGCTTCTAAAAACCTACTGCGCGACTTAGGTCGTTCGCTAAGGTTTTTAGAGATGACCATTAGAACAGAGAGCAGGGCAATGGCCGCACTAAGGTTTTACTGCGGCCGTATCTCGCGCTCACTTATCAAAAACCATGTAACACGGAATTGCTAGCTGTATGACATCTGCATCGAAACCGCTGGCAATGCCAGTGACTATCAACACCCGGCATTACCCACGCTTTCGCCACTGGCGGGCGGCGCTGGTCCTGCTGCCTTTGTTATGTGTATTGGCGCTGTTTTCACTGGCACCGACAGCATGGCTGCTGATCAACAGCGTGCAGGTTGATGGCACATGGTCGCTGGCAAATTTCAGTGAGATCCTGCATTCCCCGTTTTATCGGCAGGCCTTTGGCAACAGCCTTTGGGTTTCCGTCTGCTCCAGCCTGATTGGATTAGCCGTCGCGCTGGTGGCCGCCGCTTCGTTGAAACGGGTGGATTGCGTTGTCCGCGACATGACGGTGGCATTCACCAATATGACCAGCAATCTAAGTGGGGTGTCATTGGCATTCGCCTTCATTATCGTGATGGGGACCAATGGCGCCGTGACATTGCTCTTGCGGCGATGGGGTTGGCTGACTGATTTTAATCTATACACGCAAACTGGGCTGACGCTGATTTACAGCTATTTCCAGATACCGCTAGCGGTACTGTTGCTCTATCCAGCCTTTGATGCGCTGCAAGACGATTGGCAAGAGGCGGCCTCTTTGCTGGGTGCCAGCCGTGCCAGTTACTGGCGCCTGGTTGCGTTGCCGGTGCTGCTGCCGGCGGTATTCGGCACTTTCATATTGTTGTTGGCTAATGCCATGGGGGCGTATGCCAGTGCGTATGCACTGATGACCTCTAACTACAACCTGGTCACCATCCGCATTTCCAGCCTGGTAGCTGGGGACATTTCTCTGGAACCGAATCTGGCGGCAGCACTGTCCGTGCTTCTGGTGGCGATGCTGGTGTTCGTGGCGATGGTCAACCAGTTCTTAATGAAGAGAAGCTACCATGCACACTAACCGTTATCACCAGTTCGTGCTGTATGGCTTGATGGCTCTACTCAGTATCCCTGTTCTGGCGACCCTGATTTATTCATTTTCCCAGCACTGGGGTGCAACGATATTACCCGACGGACTGACGTTCGACTGGTATCTCAAGTTGTGGCAAGAGCCACGCTTCTTGACCGCATTTAGTCACTCCCTGTTGATTGCACTGGGCACATTGGTCTTCAGCACAGTGGTTATCGTCCCTGCCACATTTGTCGTGTTCTATTATTTTCCGCACTTGGATCGTTGGATGAACATCCTGATTTTGATCCAGTTCGCGGTGCCACCTGTGGTGTCGTCGGTGGGCTTGTTGCAGATTTATGCCGACGGCCCGCTACCGCTGATCGGTACGCCGTGGGTACTGATAGGGTGTTATTTCACGATTGTTCTGCCGTTCATGTACCGGGCACTCGCCAACGGTCTGCAAGGGCTGAACGTGCGCGACCTGATGGATGCGGCGCATTTGCTAGGGGCAAGTACTCCCGCTGCTTTTTTACGGGTGGTCTTGCCGAATATCCGCAAAGGATTGATGGCCGCCTTGTTTCTCTCGTTCTCCTTCCTACTGGGCGAGTTCGTGTTCGCCAACATACTGGTTGGCAGCCGTTACGAAACCTTGAACGTCTATCTCTATTCCGTGCGCTCCACCAGCGGCCATTTTGTGAGTGCCGTGGTGATGAGTTATTTCATATTTACGCTGGGCGTGACCTGGGTTGCCACCCGCTTGAGTCGATAGGACTGTGCGATGAATTATCTTGAAATATCCAACTTGTCGAAGTACTTCGGCAAAGGCCCGGGCAAGACCCGCGTGTTTGACGACATCCATTTCAATATCAAGGAAGGCGAACTGGTGACCTTGCTCGGCCCCAGTGGCTGCGGCAAGTCGACCTTGTTGCGCTGTATCGCCGGTTTAACTGACGTCGATAGCGGCCAGATCCATGTGGCAGGAAATAACATTACCCATTTTGCTCCGCAAAAACGTGGCATCGGCATGGTATTCCAGAGTTATGCGTTGTTTCCGAATCTGACAGTGATGGGCAATATTGCCTTCGGCCTGAAAATGCAGGGCGTCTCTGTCGATGAAACTTTCCAGCGCGTGACCGACGCGGTGCGCCTGGTTGAATTGCAGGGGCACGAGAACAAATTCGTGAGTCAGCTCTCCGGCGGTCAGCGTCAGCGTGTCGCCCTGGCGCGGGCATTGGTGGTGCGGCCACGCATCTTGCTGCTGGATGAACCGCTGTCGGCACTGGATGCGCGCATCCGCAAGAACTTGCAGGAAGAGATCAGACGGATCCAGTCGCAGCTGAAACTGACGACCATTTTCGTGACCCACGATCAGGAAGAAGCGCTGATGCTGTCCGACCGCATCATTGTCATGGATGGCGGTCGCATCGTGCAGGAAGGCAGCGCCGAGACAATCTACACCCGTCCAGCCAATGGTTTTGTAGCGCGCTTTATGGGCAGCTACAACCTGCTGGATGCCAGCCAGGCGGAACAACTGCTTGGCCTGCACATACAAGGACAACTGGCAATCCGGCCGGAAGCGATCCATGTGGCGCAAGCCGGACGCAGCTATGGCCCACATCTGGGCACGCCATGCCGCGCCACGGTACGTCACCATCAACTGCTCGGCAACGTCATTCGTTACCACGTCGATGCGCAAGGCTGCTCATTGATGGTCGATATGCTCAATCGCAGTTCAGAATCCTTGCTACCGCCAGGCGCGCGGCTCGACCTGCTGTTCAATCGTGAAGAACTGCAGGAGGTCGCATGACGATTTTGGCTATTTTTGACATGGACGAGACCATTATCGATTGCGATAGCTCCAGTCTCTGGCTGCGCTATCTGGTGCAGCGCGGTGTGGCAGCAGCCGACATGCTGGTCACCGAGCAGGCGATGATGCAAGCCTATCATCTGGGCGAACTGTCCATGGCGCAGTACATGGACTTTACGCTCCAACCGTTGTCTGGAGTGGCCGTCAGCGAAGTGGAGCGATGGGCTGATGACTTTGTCGCCAGCATGATTTCCACCCGCATATTTCCAGCCGCGCGTCGGCAAATTGAGTGGCATCGCCAACAGGGAAACACGCTATTAATCATCTCGGCTACGGCTGACTTTATCGTCCGCCGTATCGCTGCCATGCTGGGCGTGAGCGAGGTGATCGCCATTGAGCTTGAACAGGTAGCAGGCAACTTCACCGGCGCGACTAAAGGGGTGCTCAGTTTTCGGGAAGGCAAGGTAGAGCGCTTGCAGGCGTGGCTGCAGGACCATGGCAACAGCTTGCAGGGCAGCTATGGCTACAGTGACTCGGTGAATGATTTGCCGCTATTGCACGCGGTCCAGCATGCGTGTGTCGTCAACCCCGCGCCAGCGCTAAAACAGGTATCCGACCAGCATCAATGGCGACAGTATGACTGGCAGTTGGCGCAACATGAGCACAGCGTTACGGGGCAGACCCAGGGGGCGGTATGCCGTTGATCCAGTTGCGTTTCGATGCATTATTGCGCCACAACGCAGCGGGACTGCCGGTACCTCAGCTAACCCCGGCGCTGGCGATCAAACTGCTTGAACGACTCGATAGCATGCGCTTGTTCGCCCATGCTTACCCCCAGCTGATGAAGCTGACCTATGGTACATACCGACCGATTGACCTGTTGGATTTCGCCTATCGTCATGAACTCGACGGCATCAGCATTCATCTACTGGATGGCGAAGAGCGCAGTCTTCAGCAGATGAGCGACGATCAACTGCGCATTGTCAGCCAAAGGGCCAAGGCGCTGGGGTTGGACATCCACCTGGAAATCAGTAGTACCCAAAAGGCGGATGTGGATCGGGTGGTTGAGGTGGCGCATGTTATGGGGGTGCAGAACATCCGCGTCTACTCGCGCTATGGAGGACGGCTTTCCGACGTTTTAGACACCATCGAATCGGACTTGCACTACCTCGCCAAACAAGCCGAACGGTATGACCTCTACATTGACTTTGAACAGCATGAAGAGCTGAAAAGTAGCGAGATTGTCACGCTGCTTGAGCGCATCAATCATCCGCGCCTGCACGCGCTGTTCGATTTCGGCAATATGATCAATGCCGCCGAACAACCGTTAACGGCTCTGAAAACCTTGGCTTCGCATATCCGGCAAGTGCACATGAAAGGTGTGCGTGTCGTTCCCGAGGAAAATGGAGTCGGTCACTATGGCGTGCTACAGGGCAGTGCCGAGGACGACCTGCCCAATGCCCGCATGTTGTTCGAGCTGTTGATGCTCGGAGAGAATGGACCCCAGGTCATCGCCTTTATCCTGGAGCAGGAAAACCACTATGTCGCCCCCGCATTCCGTCAAGTGGACGAGGACGAAGACCCCATTATTCCTTACCGAGAGATGAGTCAAACCTCACTGCCCGAAGGTTTTACGCTGGAGCAGATGATGGCCGAGGAGGAGCGTTGGGCAATCAACCAGATCGTTTATGTACGCGGTCTGCTGCAAGAGTTCAGATTGCTGGCAGAACTTGCGCTTCAGCAGGAGGGGGAGTCAGCGTCGCCCTGCCGGAATTTGCCATGAGCCGCCGTGGGGCTGCACTTCAGCGACCTCCCAAGCCATAGGGAAAATGCAGGAAATCGGGGACACCACGATTTATTTCGCATCTGCTTGATCGCTCAGGCCAGGGATCGTGGTCCGCCCCCTAATTACCTAAAATATCCTTCAACCCAAAAAATGGGCGACCCTGAGGTCACCCGTTTTTTATGACGCAATCTGTGCCTGCAATCGTCGCCCGATAACGTCCAGCAAATCACAGCCGTCACGCAACGGAATCGCCAGCACTCGAGCGAAGTCATGCAGCACCACCGCGTCGCTGCTGATTTCCTCGCGCATGGCGAGATTCTCCAGCAATTGAGTCACGGCGCTGATGCGGTAAGCGGCAGCGTCGTGCAACACGTCAAGGGGCGCTTCGGTGTCGATCAGCAGAGAGTGGAAATTGCTGTCGATGCCGGTGATGGGTATGTAGCGAGCCATGGCTAAACCTCTATTGGATAAACGAGCGTGACCACTTAGTGGCCGGATATTGGAGTGACCGCGGACGCCGTCGAATCGGACGTGTCGAGATGGTCCAACGCTCGGTTCACCAACAGCTCGCCCAGGACGATCAATTGCTGAATCGCCAGAGCCTTGTTGCGGCGCGAGCCTTCGAGCTCGAAGGCCAGGTCAGTGATCATCGCACTGAGCGAGGCGAGCGTTTCGGAGGCGTGGACCCATAAGGTTTCGGTGTCGACGTCGGGGGCAATGGTGAAGATATGGCTTATAGGGTTGGCGGGATTTGGGTTACGCAAAGGGTCACAGAGGGCACGTTGAGCGACCGTGGAGCGCTGAGCAGGATCGAGGGGATCTGAGGTGGAAAGGCTTGGGGTTTCGGGGGGATCGGGAGTGATCTTTTTCATGAGTGAAACTCCTTGATTAGTGGAGTCACCAGACATCGCTGCTAAACGAAAAGGGTGGCGACTGTACGCGGGTTAGCAGACCAGGAATCAAGGAACCCGGCGCACCCGAAGGTGCCCCCCGCACAGCCGCCATAATACGAAACAGCGGACACAAAAAAAGTGCCAACTGATCGAATAGCGGCACCTGCGTGCCTTGATATTAACCGAGCTGCTAAACCCGGTCGCTGATTTTGCAGCGACCCGCGAAGATTATCTTCGTGGGTCATCCTGCGCAAGTTCACCCAAGGCGCTATAGGTTGCAGGAAACGTCTGAAGCTCACAGATTACGATTAATTAGGTACCGGCATGATCATCCAATTATGGTCTGCATCCAGATGCCTCGACGCTTGCTTTCCATCACACCTCACTCGACTCCATCGTGTGCTTGAAGTGATGCTGCCAAAACTTGACCTCCAACCCGCCCGTCCGATCCAGCGACGAGCCCATCGTCAAATCCGTAATCAACGTCGGCTGCAACCCCGCATCAACCAGCGAAAACCCAGCCGCCAGACAGCATGTTTCAGTCTGAAGGCCGCACACGAGAACGCGATCCACGTTCAGGCTTTTCAGGTACTCGATGGTTTCAGGGGAGGGCACGTAGCCGTGTTTGATGAAGATGAGATCGGCTTGAACCAGTCAGTCGTCCTCTGGAGTGGGATGCCAGCCGTACGGGCCTCTTCGCGGGCAAGCCCCGCTCCTGCACGGGGATCACCTAAACCCCAGATGCAACAAAGCCCGCACAAGGCGGGCTTTGTTGATGCTTCGTTTGGTGGGCCGGGGTAATTTGAATCAGTTCAATAAGTTATTGACTTATAACATTAAATACAGTTTTAATTTTTAGTTGGAATACCAATTGGAATACTGCACTCCACTTGGCCACCCGTTTGCATTCGATCTGACCAGCACCCTTCATAACCATGTTTGGCAGTGAACTACCCATAGCTGCCGGCGGCGACAGGCAGAGATCGGCCAGAAGCTGTCGTTGGCGGAGAGCTTCTTTGGCACTGTTCACAATCAAATTTGTCTAGGAAAATATCCCTCCATTAACATGGCTGGGTTGACTGGTTGCGATAAGCGGGCCCGGGAACCCATAGAACCAGGGGGCTCGTAGTGGTCGACCAAACAGCAACCAACCGCCGAAAATGGGTCATATATAACGGAGACGCGGGCCCGAATTATTCCTTGCCCCACCTCTTCGGGAGTACCCGTTGTTTTTCTGGATGGCCCGCAAGGGCGTATGGCTTTCTAAGCTGCAAGTGCTGTTGTGCATCACCTATCGGCCGCCAGGAGGACAGGGTAGCGACCGCTTTTGGCTGATTGCTGATTATTTCCCTGTCAGAAATTAGCCAGAAGTTTGAACGATATGCTGGCGACTGTCTGAACAATTCGGGACTGGCTTTGTCAAAGAAGACGAGTTAGCTAAAGTACCTGATGGTGATGGAAAAGTTGTAGACTTCTAGGTTGGCGACGGTTATGCGAATATTTTGATCGATGCCAAAAGTGTTTAAATGGCGCAAAGCGGCATGGCGACTCTCAAACGAGGGAACGTGCGCAGAGCAACCAAAAAACGTCGATTATTAAAGCGGTTGAACAAGGCCATGAAGTTGCCACTCTACTCTCGCGGTTGGAGGGCAACCATTCGGTGATCCATTGGCCTTCGTCGAATTACTCCGTATAAACCTGACCGCATCGTTTATATTCCGTTGCCTCGAACGTTTTCTGCGCCTTCATATGTTCCTTATTATTGTCCTCAAGCTCGATCCTAAATCCGTGGTAAAGCCCGTGCTCATGGCGGTGGAATTGATACCACGCCTCATTCCGGTAGCCATATACTCGGTTACCAACCATGACGCCATTGCTAAGCACCTCTTGGGCCTCTGGCGGAGTCAGGTCCATGACACTGGCTATGCTTCCTTTGTTCATGGTTGGTTTTTTTTGGTGCTTGGGATTGTGCTCGAACACCCATACTTGCGCTCGGATTACCTCCTCGTCGCACACGTTGGCGATTTTCTTCTGTCCGAAGAGAGAGCTATTGACGGTAAAACTCTGACGGGTGGAAACTGCCGATTTTACGGCCGAAATGACTAGGGCCCCACAGGGCGCTTGTACAGCTGAATCAAAGCATGTTGTTTTTAAGCATTGCCCATTTTCATCAGTGATCGTGTGTTCGGGCAGTTCGTGATACAGCTTGTCAACAGGCCGGCGTAATAGCGTCGCCAGAATATATTGCGCGACTTCACCATACTGATGGTTATTGAGATAGCACGAGAGCAAGGTATGAACTGTGACGTCGGGCATAATTACTCTGCTCGGCAAATCTCGCGTTCGATAGGCTTTTCCGCCATGAGCTAGACTTATGGATGCGTCTACGGCCGTGGCAAGCATTTTGAGCAGTGATATTGATTCCACTTCATTTATAGCCTGACCTGCAATTGAAGCATCGTTGATGTATACCTTCATTAAAACAGCCTCAGCAAATCCTTCGGGGCTTGATCTAGGAAGCCTTCGTCCATATCAGACAATGCACCATCGTACTCAACGATAATTTCAGTAACTTCGCGACCATTAGCTGTTGCCCGTACCGAATTGATAGTCACTAAACCATCTGGGACTTTATTTTCTCTGATAAACACCCGAATGCCATTGATTATATGGTCACTATGCGTCTCAAGAATTACCTGAATGCCACAAACCGCCGCTTGGGTCAGGAACCCGGCTAATACGGACTGAGCGGCAGGGTGGAGGTGTACCTCCGGATTTTCGACTAGCAGAAAACCACCCTCACTCGTGCACAAAGCCGCCACAATGATGGGCATGACATAACTGATGCCGAACCCGGTGTTTACCGGCCGTACTGCTTGAGCGGTGCCCTGCGAGGCAAAGGTGTTAGAGACTTTATCCAAGCCTGTGTGCGAAGACACAACGATGTTGAAGTCGGGGCTAATCGTCTTCATCGCTTCTTTAAAGGCGATTTCAAGATTGATCTCTCGTTGCTCGTGCTCGCCATCCCCTATACCAGCACACACTTTTTTAGCCAAGCGTTGATTAGGAGCCGCACGGCCGCCACGGCGCATCAATTCTGCCACGGCGAATTGACCATATATGCCCACATCGAATATTTTCGAGTCGTAGTTGACGTCGTAGCTAATTTGTGGAGCTAAGCGGAGTGCACTGAGGTAGTTAAAGTCAGCATTGAACAACGGATGATCCAAAGAAGTAGGTGAGTCAAGCTCAATATGATAGGCCTCCATGTCGACTCCCTTGAGATCCGCAGAAAACACTGTGTCATCCACTTCTATTTCTAGTGCTTCACCCTTTGGGGTATGGTTGATAAGGTCTTTTGCGTGCCCCACAGAAAACAATTCGCCCATCATAGCTAAAACCTGTCCCGTCGACTGCTCAGGCTTGAAGCTTTGTCTGAGCAATAAAAGGCACTGTAGTGCTGTTGACTTGCCGGCCGAGTTGGCACCGGCAAACACCGTCATGGGGGAAAAGTTAAAATGGGTGTCGGAGAAGCATTTGACGTTCTTGACGTGCAGTGTTTTGAGCATCCTGACCTCAAAGCAAGTCATTAAAGAGCCTGCGGGTAGTGGGGTGTCTTAAGTAAGATTTTTCTTGACCTTGGTAAAGGTTCAAGCTGAAGGATTGTTTGTTGAGCACTTGAACACAGGCATAGAGCAGGGTATCGACGTGGATATGTTCGTCTGAGAATTCGTAGTGTTTATGTCGCGCTTTAGAAAAGCCGAAATTAACCCACAGAGGGTAGGAGGTTTTGTCGGTAATTTTAACGAGACAATCTTTGACCTCCATGTTCAGGGGGTCGTGTAACTGAGTGTTGTCATTGACAAAAAGCATGGCTTCATCGAGCAGGGATTCAATATCTCTTGACGACGGCAGCAAATGTCCACGCTTGAGCAGCACCATTGCCACAATTAATAAATATACGCGATCAACTTCGAAGGGGCGCTTGAACGAAATTTGAGTGTAGGAAGTATCGCTGTCTTGAAATCTAACTAATGATCTACATTCCTCCGTCAAATTGCGAAGAAATTTTCCGACCCTGGGGAATGCATAATTTCTTGCTATTTGAGCGATGAAGTTACGCTTTTCCAAGTTCAGCAGTTTGAAGAATTCGTATTTCAGTAGGGGGGCCGTATCATAGCTGATAATGCGCGCTTCGATAACGGTCCGATTAAGGAAGGCGCTAGCGAAACTAAATGGTAATTCACTGTAGTAACGGTTTTCTACGTCTGGGATTATTCTGCACCCAGTTAATGGGAATTTGTCTTTGGAAAAATCCATTAAGCACTCAAGAAGATGCGCACCTTCAAGTATGGTTAGTTCACTATAATGATTCTCTTCAAGCCAGATTTCCGGCACCGGTATTCCCAACAAAACGCTTTCGACTAGTTGGACTTTTAACGCCTTTGTCCAAGTACGGATATATTTGAACTCTGGATTTATGATTATTTCTTTTTCGTTGATTGAATGGATCACGTGACGGAGTGTAAAAGTCCGTGGGGTATACCTGAATCCCCCTTCTAAGTATCTGGCGTCGTTCATATGGTGGTCCAGCGCAAAATTTATGGCCGAGCATAACACGCCGAAATCAGCGCTTCCACGGCGTCCACGAGATGGATGCTTTTCTAGATTTGTGAAGGTCTACAGTCGCCAAAACAGTTTGCAGTTTCCCACGAGATTCAACAACACCTCTCCTTCGTTCATTTACTGCCGTCTGAGATTTGACGCGAAAGGAACGGACAAGCACGGCTACGGGCACAATTGCCAGGCGCCTGGTTAGGCTTGAGAGCATATTATTGCGTTAGATAGCCGCTCGGCGTTGTTGCGCAATTCAATGAGCTTTTCGTTTAACTCAACATCACCGGGGTTTCAGAAAAGATGCCATTGACATAGCGTTGACCCAGAATAAGATCATTTAGTGACTCAAAGGCCAGCAGCACTCGATCATGATGGGCTGCTATTGGCCGATTCTGTTGAAAAAGTAGCTCCCCTGACTGGCCTGCGGCAAAATCTCTTCATTGGCCGGAGGGGGATCACACAGCATGATGGGACAGTTATCGAGTGGGCAGGATCGGCTGTTTTACTCGTTCAACCTTGAAGATCACATTCCAGCCAATCACCTTCTGCGCAGCATTGATCGGTGTCTCGATCTGAGCGACCTGCGCCATTACCTCGCCGATTTCTATAGCCCGATTGGACGTCCGTCGATTGATCCTGAACTGATGATCCGCATGCTGATCGTCGGCTACTGCTACGGCATCCGCTCCGAACGGCGGTTGTGCGAAGAGGCCCATTTGAACCTGGCGTATCGCTGGTTCTGCCGGTTGAGCCTTGAAGATGAAGTCCCCAACCACTCGACCTTTTCCAAAAATCGACACGGTCGTTTTCGAGACAGTGATCTGTTTCGCTGGTTGTTCAATGAAGTGCTGCGTCGCTGCATGGACGCCGGTCTGGTCAAGGGCGAAGGCTTTGCCGTGGACGCCAGCATCATCAAAGCGGATGCGAGTCGGCAGCGCGGCGTACCGGGAGATGAACAGGTCAACTGGAGCGATCCATCCCTGACCACTCGCGCCGTGCGTGAGTATCTTGAGGCGCTCGATGAAGAGGCTCTGGCCGAAACGCTACCGAAGCGCCTGTCGCTGACGGATCCTCAGGCCCGTTGGACCGCTGCTCTAGGCGGCCCAGCTTTCTACGCTTACTCCACGAATTATCTGATCGATACCGAGCACGGCGTGATCATGGATGTGGAACCCACACCGGCTCATCGAACCGCAGAAGTCGAGAGCACCAAGACGATGATCGAACGGGTCGAAGCGCAGTTCGACATCAAGCCGGAGCGCCTCATTGGCGATACCGCTTACGGTACCGCGCCGATGCTGGCCTGGATGGTGGAGGAAAAAGACATCGAGCCGCATGTGCCGGTGTGGGACAAAACCGAGCGCAAGAACGACAGCTTTTCGAGTAACGATTTCCACTGGAATGAAGAGGCTGAGGAATACCGCTGCCCGGCCGGCAACCCATTGCGCAGCGAATGGCGAGCCTTCAAGAATGAGCGTTCACACGTCACCAAAGCCAACACCATCATCTTCCGATCCCGGCAGACCGATTGCGCTACGTGTCCGATGAAAGCCAAGTGCTGCCCGAACACTGCGTTCCGCAAGATCGCTCGCAGCGTCCATGAAGCCGCTCGCGATGTGGCTCGGCGCATTGCAGCAACACCGGCATATCAGCGCTCTCGCCACGAACGTAAAAAGGTCGAAATGTTGTTTGCCCACCTCAAGCGCATCCTGAAATTGGATCGCTTGCGACTACGTGGCATGAGCGGCGCGACCGATGAGTTCACACTGGCGGCTGCGGTACAGAACCTGCGTCGACTGGCCAAACTTACATCCCAAGGGCCGCCTGCCCCGGGATAGGTGCGCCTGCACTAAGCCAAAAACCTCAAATTAACCCAATAACAAAGCAACAATGGTCAACGAAGGGCCGAGAAACCACTCAATGTGGTGAGTAGGTTCTCTGGTGGTGGCCGTGCCTGAGTTCAGGTGATCTGAAAATCCGACTTTTTCAACAGAATCGGCCGATCTCTGCCTTCCACGACCGGCTGAAACCGACCCTAGGTAGTCATTCGGTTAATGGGCTGTTGAACAAGATGCGCCAACGTTGATCCAGCCCTCGACGAAGCTGTTAGCGCTACAGCCATTGGTAGGAAGCCCCGTGGACAAGCTGCCGTCGGGCCTTGTTCGAAAGCCATGGAAATCCAGACGCAAGACAAGCATCTGCAAGTGAGCAGCCATCGGCAAAGTCCTTGCTCGCAAGCCAGCCTCCTCTCTCTATTGCTGTACCCCAGGCGCGTCGCAGTTTTTCGAGGTCATTTGCGTCGAGTGATGGTGCAGATGATACAGACTCATAAAACTCCCAAGGCTGCTCCCAGCGATCAAACGCCTCTATTGCTGAAACCAGCTTGCGATACGAGTCCATAGCGGCACCTAAAGGTTAGCGAAGTGGGCATACGTGGGCGCCCGATTGAATGATTCGCTGCCGACCATTTCTCGCCAGCCTTGTCGCACAAATTACTGTTTCGCCATTGGCCTGTCCACGGGCCGCTTTTGGCCGTTTTCTTCCTGTCACGACTATTCAGTTTGGGTTGTTTTTTGCCATTGCGGCGGTGTTTTTCGAGCAGGTTTATCCGCAAGAGAATATCCACGCTGAGATAGATGAAGGCGGGCAAGTGAGACTGGGGGCTGCCTACCTACGACTAGTCGAGCTACCAATCAGCAATTGCCAGTCATTCCCTAATCGCTTCCAGACCAATAGAGCGGTGAGCCGATAGTAATACTGGGTGGCCTCGGAGTGATCTCTCAGGTGCTGAGTAAGAAACCAGCGCACATGCTTAAACTGCCAGGTCCAGGGATTATCTCGCTGCCATCGCTGTTGAATGGCCATTTGCATGACCCGAGCTTGCCGTAGATGGCGTTGCTGAGTGGCCTTCGAGCCGGTCAGTACGCCGCTCAGGAACAGCGCCATATCGAACGGTTTGGTCACGCTCGACCTCCAATGTAGGCCGAAACCACATCGATCCGGTTATGCCCCAGCTCAACGCTGATCTGTTGTCGCGCCTGTTGATCAAGGTAGCGGTCAATGCGATAGCAGTGACCACCATTGACCGGTGCGGCATGGCCAGTGAGTTGCTCGTAACGTTCGGAGGCGTAGGCCGCTCGCAGTTCATGAAAGCCCTTCAGCCCTTGTTCATGCAGCACTTCGCGGGCGGGGAGTACGGTCTGTTGCAGGAATGCGGCGTAGCTTTCGCCTCGTGCCAGCAAGTTGCGGCTGCGGGGCGGCGACGCATTTCGGGCGAGCTGTAGCGCCACCTTCACCTCTTCATTAGCATTGATCCATCGCGGCGCTGATGCCCCTGAGCGGCCGCCTTTGGTGCCGTCCTGGATGTTGATGCGACCGAAGTGCTCGGCTTCACGGTGGAGACGTGGCAGATCAGCGAGGATCGCTTCGCGCAGGCGCATACCGGTAGCTCGGGCCAACAGGACTATCGCGGCCACCCGCTCGTGTTGCTGTTCGCCAAGCGCCTCGAGTACTCGCCGCACCTGCTGGTGGTCTTGGCCATCCGGCGCGTGGGTGCGTACGCTCGAGCGCTGCTGTCCCAACGCCTGACTCGGGCTGGCGATTCTCACGTCTTGATCACCGCGCAGCGCGGCGAGGGTGCGGTTGACGCTGCTCAGGCGGTTCTGCGCGGTCGCGATGCAGAGTTCGCCTTGCTGGATCTGCTGGCGAAGGTAAGCGGCGTAGTCTTGCAGCGTCCATCGATCGATCTGACGCGCATCGTTGAAACCGGGGCCGTCCTCTGACCGACACCAACGCACGAACGCTTGCCAGCGATCGCTATGCGCTTTGACCGTAGCGAAGTGGCCGCCGGCAAACAGATCCTTGAGCGCTTGTGGGCCGGCGTAGCTCAGCTGGCGGCCATAGCCAAAGTTGCGACCCTCACGCCGACTGACCAAGGCCATCGTCATCACCGTTTTCGTTCGTTTGCAGAAAGAGCAGCAGGGCTTTCCAGTGAGGGCTGAGCCTGTCCATCTGCCGCCAGTGCGTCGGGCGGATCAGGAGGGCGTTCTCCTGGTGTTGCAGCAGTGCTCCTTCCTCACGCAGTTGCTCGATCAGTCGGGCGAGGTAGGCAGGGTCCAAGGGTGGTGTGGCGACAGCGGCGACAGTGGCGACAGCCCGCGTCGTTTCTGGCCTGGTGCGTGGCGACAGGGTGGCGACAGCGGCGGCGACACGCCGCGATTCTGGCTGCGGTTGATGTTGCGCCTGGTAGCGGCGCACCGCGTCATTGAGGCGAAACATGGCGGACCTCGAAAGTTTTTCCGTCGCGGCTGCTCAGCCAGCGATGAGTGATCAGTACGACCAATAAAGAGGCGGTATGGTCAGCGCTCTTGCGGGCAAAACGAGGGCCGTTGCGATTGACGTCGCGGATGGTGAAGTGGGTCCAGCCTTTCTGCACCAGCCAGCGCAGCAGCCGATCTGCTTCCTCGCGTCGGCTATTGACCGGCTCCTGTTCGGTCAGGCGCTGAATCTCGGCCAGGTAGTAATCCATCAACGTGGAGGCGCGTTGGATGTGTGCTTCATCCAACTGACTGGCCTCTTCAACCATGGCCAGTACACCTGCGATGCGCAGCACATTCGCCGCCGCCTTGCTCGCGACAGGCTGGACGCCGGCCAGCTCGCCGAACTCGCCCGACTGGCACTCGATGGTGTCGTGAATATCGATCCAGGCCCGTCGGGCCCGGGGAGTCAGCTCCAGCGTGGTGGGATTGAGTGAGCCATCCTGGTGAAGCAACCAGGGCTTTTGCAGCAGGGCGGTGATCCGCTGCTGGTAGCGCTGGACTTTGGCATCCCGGCTCAAGTCGATCGCCCTATAGAGCCGCTGGCCGGCCAGGCGCTCGGGCCAACTGATCAGACAACGGCCCAGGATGCCTTGGCCATTGATCACCGGGTTTTTGAAAAGTTGGTTGGCCAGGTAGGGTTGCAGCATCAGATGCAGGCTGAGGCGGCGGTCATAGGCCCGCAGGCTTTCTCCGGCCATGGACCGCGCCCGGTCGATCGGGCTGCCATCCCACAGCATCGACAAGGTGGTGATTGCCTTGAGCAGATTCTCTTTGCTCATGGTGCTGCTACCCAAGAATTGGCCACCTTCATCATTGAACAAACCCATGCTGGGCAAGCCATGGCACAGGCTTTTGACCAGGGCCTCGATGGTCGGTTCGGCAATGATCAGTCTTGGCGGTACCGGTTCGGACTGCTCACCGCCTTCCGCCTCCGCGTGTTTCTTTGCGGTTTTGGGCTTGGCCATGATGTTGCTGGCGGCGCGATAGGCTTTGAGCTTTTCCGCATACTGGGTCCACTGCTGTCGCTCCCAGTCGCGCGCCGCCTTCAGTGCCAGATGGTCCACCGCGCTTTTGCGATCACCCGAGGACGCCACCGTCAGTAGGTAAAGGGACAGCGGATAGGTTCGACCGTCGAGTTGGACATTGGCATGACTCTGGCTCACCAGGGCAGTAGTAGCCAGTACCGATTGAGCGGCCATGGCGCAGGGCACGCCGATCACCTCGGCCAGTCGTTCGACCGCAGGGCCCAACAGATCCCCTAGGGCTTCGACCGGGTACGGCAGTGGCGCCTGCTGGTATTCCAGCAAGGGTTGTGGTGGCTCGAACGCTTCACACAGTTGCATCGCCATTCTCCTGAGATGATCGACTTCGTCCTCACTCATCCCGCCACGGTTGCTGAGTGTTATCAGGGATCAAGGTCCCTGCGACCTGTGAGGTTTGTCCACTGACGCGGGACTGGCGGCTCTTTACGACCGAGAGCTTGGGCATCTCATGATCTGGCCTCCTGAACACCGATAGCGGTGGGCGGGTGGAGGCTGCACTGGCTGACGAGACCGGTGCCGCGAGATCCTGAGTCAGGTGAAGGCAGTGAGGCGATGACCGGGGCGTGCCTGACTGTCAGTCAGGTGCAGTCCATTCCTTGGGCTGCGGCACCATCATCGGCATCGCTGTGGCGAGTGAGCATTCGGTGTTTGTCACGCCGATTGTCACGAGGGGGAAAGCCGCAAAGCCCCATGCGAGCGGGGCTGCAGCAATGTGAGATGCGCCCGTCTCTTTAGGGGGCAAAGAGACGGGCAAAAGGTTGGCGCAAGAAATGGCCAAGCGGATAAGTTGCTGCAGAACAGCCAGGAGGGGGCATGAGTTGCCGCAGTGGGCATTCTGGAAGAAGTGGCATCCATCACATCGCTGTGACCGTGCGAGCCGCCGGACGCTAATCGCACTTGGGGAGAACCACCACGATGTGGCGTAGCCTCAAAGGTTCTGGCTACCTGGGTGCTGTCGAGGACAGTGCTTGTAAGGCTCTGGTGTAACGCTCGCTCTGCTCGCGGTCAACCGTATTTTTGGGACCACTGTTGCGCCAATCGGTAGCGCTGGAAGACCTTGGAAATCGCTGGCATTGCATGACCGGGTGGTCGTTCGTCGGTTTTTAATGTGAGCCCACGCGAGTGGGAATGCGGAGCCTTCCCGCTCGCGTGGGCTTGGCCGAGAAAGTCCCAAGAGAGAGGGTTGCAGCGGCGACAGTCGCCACTTCTGTCGCCATGCTGCAGACCAGGTATTACGTAGGTTGTCGCCGGTGTCGCCGCTGTCGCCAAATCAACCTTCACTCCATCTGGGGAGTCATTTTCGGTTACCGGCGGCGTCCGGTGAGCGCTCACCGTATCGGCACGACATTGCAGTTCCTGGTGTCGTTGATGGCAGTTGCCGACAGACTGCCCGTTGCTGCTTTTTGGATGTGCTCACTCCACCAAGTCATCATCGTACGTCGGCGCTCGATGTAGTCCGCTCGGTTGTAAGCGCTTCGGACTTCGTCCTTGTCGACATGCGCCAGCGCGACTTCGATCTGCTCCGAATCCCAGCCATACTCGTTCCGGATGGTGCTGGCTATGGCGCGCATGCCGCGGTTGACCAACCGGCCCTCGAAACCCATGCGTTTCAAGGCTATATTGGCGGTTTAGCTATTGCTGCTCTGGCAATCTACGAGTGGAACAGTTGTCAGTCGAATGCCGACAGCTCAAGTCTGAAAGTAGTTTCCCTCTGCGTGTCCTTGAACACTGCAGTAAACGGCGCACCGCCCGGAACCAAAAGCTGGCGTGACTTCAGGCAAAAGGGCAGCACCCATAATCGCAGACCCTTTATTTTAGGGAACTCGAATACTGATAGTGGCCGGTCGAATGCGGCCGTCTTGGGGTAAATCAGCACCACATCCCCCGTTCCATTCAGGTAGCTCTGGCCGTAAGCCTGCAACTGGTAGAAGTCGCCTTGCGCGAGGCCGTACTTGCTCGTGCCATTGGCCTTCAGTCCATCCAGCAGTTTCCACTTTGCGTCAAGGACCAGCAGATCCTTGTTGGTATCCCGGATCAAAAGATCTGGCTTTAGACAAAACCAGTTCTGCTCTCGATGGCGAACCATGTGATGACTGCGTGCTTGGGTTTTCAGGACAAGCGGCCGCACCAGTTGTTTCGCGAGATGCTTGGATACAAACGCTTCGAATACTGCCTCCATCGGGAACAGCAGCGACGGAGCATTGTTACCGCCGCTGCCTGTCAGGGGAGACTGATCGTCTAGGATCAACTTCGCCCAAGCCAACGCATCGCCGTAGTAACCCATGCCCCGATCGAGACGCACCTGCTGGAAATCGATCCGTGGCTGCGCTGATACTGGGACTTCTGCAAACACGAACTCCAACTCACGGGCCAGTTGCTGATGAGCCTGAGACGCCGACAGCATCAGCACTCGTCGCAAGGCGGCGTGTAGCAAGCGGTTTTCCGGGCGATCGATCGAAAACTCGTCGTGCTCTGTAAAGAATCGGTCCGCCCTATGTAGGTTTTGCCGCAGATGCGATGCCATCATCAGCTTGCCGCGAAGTGCAAACAGGTTGTCCTGCCGACAGGAGTAGTTGCTGCGCAACCCTCGTTTGACGATGTGCCCCACCGCAAGCAGAAATTCGGCAATAAAAACCTCCAGCAAGGGCATTCGTGCCGCCGAGAGCTTGGCGCTGTCTGTTTGAACGTGGCGGAAGCCTTGAAGACAGCAGAGCATCTCGATTAGAAGCTGGCGTGCCTCGATCGCACCGCCGCCTATCGCTTTGCCGACCTTGGGCAGCACCTCTATCTGGTAACCGTCCGGTGCACGGATCACTCCGACAAAACTGGTGACCTGAACGACACGATGCCCATGCCGCTGAGTCAGGCGCAGCCATTGCGCACCACTTTCATTGGTGGCCCGCAGGCATTGGCGCTCAAGCCATCCGTATACCTGGTCCGGGATTGTGTGCAAACCCTCGGAAGACGCGTCCCCAGATGTTCCTGCTATCAGTACGTCAAATTCGTAGATCGAGATACCACTCACGCGCCCCCCCACGATTTAGGTCGACAACGTATGGTAGATGCCAATGTAGGCGTCCGTATTAGAGAACGCAGCCTCCTGCACCGCGTAATGGCGCTTGGTGGAGTAGCTGTCCATGCCATGGTCGTTGCCGAACAGACGAGCTAAATCGTCCTCCTGATCTTGACCCTCTACAACAAAACGTGCGGCGGGGGATTTCTGGTTGTCCGCCAATACAAGACGGATCTTTTGCCAGTCCTCAAAAAAGTACTCTTCGAGCAGGGGCAGAATGCGGGTGCTGAACACTTGTTGCAATGCTACAAATCGTTCGTCCCCATCAGGCACTTGCGCCAACGGTGTGAAGTACGCATGGCCGATACAATGGTCGCGGTCGTAGAGCACCTCGATGCGCTGGTTTATGGCATCAAGCATGCGAGGCACATCGACCACCTGCTCGCCCAGGCTGACCCGAAGGCCTGCGAGCGGCGCACCTGGCTCATCGCGAGCGTCCGGCATCACCGACACAAACTCGAAACGGCGACGCAGCGCGGTATCCAGCAACGCAAGGGATCGGTCTGCCGTGTTCATTGTGCCGATAATGTCGACATTGGCTGGCACCGAAAAACTTTCGCCGGAATACGGCAAAGACACAGAAACGGCGTTCATAGCTCCTTCGCGTTTATCAGATTCGATCAAGGTGATCAGCTCGCCAAAGATTTTGCTGATGTTGCCTCGGTTGATCTCGTCAATCACCATCGCGAATTTCTGATCCGGTGCCAATCGTGCCTTCCTGCACAAATCCTTGAAGGCGCCCGCGCGGATCTCGTATTGGATTTCACCGGACTCTGCATTGCCATCGAGAACCGGTCGGAGCCCCTCCACGAACTCTTCGTAACCGTAAGATTGGTGGAAGGTGACGAAACTGTAGCGTTTGATGTATTCGGCTGAGGGTGGACCGGCATCGTACTCGTCCACTAGCCTTTTCAGGTCGGCTGCTGCGTCCTCCCAATCCCCAGCAAGTATCCAGGACGAATCCGGTAGTTTGTCGAACACTGCCGGCGCCATCCGTTTGCTCATCTTGACGGTTTTAGATGATTCAATCGTGTGGTACTGCAGGGCGCCCCAAACGGTGTTTCGCACATTCTTGTTCGCACTCTTTACGGCAGCAATAGCTTTCATGAACGGGTGATCAAGCAGTGTGTCGACACTCGCTTTCCCCCCCAGATGGTAGAGAGCCGCCGCAGCTGCTTCCCACCAGGTAAGGCTCACTGTTTTTTCGCCCACAAACTGATTTTGCCACTCTTCCTTGGATACGGAAGTCATGGCCTGCTCATACTCTCGCTTAAGCAGCTTCGATAACTCGTAGGTCTTCCCCGTGCCGGGTGGACCGTAGTAGATACGATTAATCGGGAACCTTACTGCATCAGAATCGAGCGTTTCGTCTTCGTCGGAATCATCGCCGTGCTCCACTGGATCGTCACGCAGTTGATCTGGCCACAGTCCCGGTCGCTCCGTTTCAAGTACCGTCCAGTCGTCGAGTAAGCCACGATCGGCTGAAAGGGCTGCTTCAATCTTCGAGACGAGTTCCTCCGTCAACGGTTCGCGGTGGAGCTTGGGTAGCGCACCCACCTCCCGTGTCCATGAGAGCTTCCGGGTCCGAGTGCCCCGAATGACGCCAAGCACACCGACCGCGCGCTCACTTCCGGGGTTTTTGCGGCCAAAGCGCACTTGGACGCCTTTGTTCATGTGCCACCA
Organism: Pseudomonas sp. H11T01; assembly: GCF_048515765.1. NCBI lineage: Bacteria > Pseudomonadati > Pseudomonadota > Gammaproteobacteria > Pseudomonadales > Pseudomonadaceae > Pseudomonas > Pseudomonas sp. H11T01. Next base: position 31,152 of record NZ_JBLYED010000027.1, read on the forward strand.
GTCCAGACCTGCCATGTGGACAGCTCGCGCTAATCGACAGAACAGCGCCTTGTCTTGTGGCGACCACGAGGCGCGGAAAGTCTGGAATGCAGGTTTACTATCGAAGTGCTTGAGGAGATCCTCGTCACTCAGTGTCATGCCCAGGTCCAGCTTGGTTACTACCTCGTCGTAGCGCAGCTTGAAGCTGCGGATCGCTTCAATACTCCACGTAATGAGCTGGTCCAGCGATTTTCCCAGACCATCGCCTGCGGGCAGTTTGGTAACAAAGGGGGATGAGTTGTTATAGGTGCCGCGCAGCGTTAGATAGGCTCTTCGCGTCCCATCCGATTCGTCCAGTCCGACGGTATCGATCTTGACCACGAAGCCGTCGTTGGCATCGATGCCTACGGTGTAGGCCAACTCCTTCGGCGCTTCGGGCGAAGGGTAGATTTTTGCCCAATTGTAGCCAGCGAAATTATTGCCTTGGTTGGTAGGCCGTTTGCGAATCTCTACGCGGCCCACAGGAAACAACTCAGCCTTAAGCTTGTTGGCCCACTCCTCTGTTACCTCATAGGCCTTTTTCAGATCATCGTAGGCGCGGTTTTGCTCGGGGTTTGATTCGTCACGCTTTTGTCCCATCCATTTGTTCAGCAGCTTGAAGTGGTCAGTGGTGAAATAGCCCGCCATGGTTCTCAGATCCCTTCGACATCAATTCCGTGTTCAGCCAACCAAGTCTTTCGCTGCGCGAAATCAGGCATGGCGCGCTCCACGCGTAACCAGAACGCGGGAGTGTGGTGCGGCTCGTGCAGGTGAGCCATTTCGTGTACCACCACGTATTCAGCAATACGTGTCGGTAATAGGATCGCCTTCCAGTGGAAGTACAGCCAGTCGCCCTTGCCACAGGAACCCCACCGATAACCCAGGTCTTGCACCTTCACGCCCGCTGGCCGCACCTCCATCCGCGATTGGCAGTCGGCCACTCGGCTCGATAGCCAGACCTTCGCACGTGTGCTGTACCATTGGATGAAGTGCGCGCGCGCGGTGGGTATGGCGTCACGGCGCATACAGAAGCGACCACCCGCGAGCTTCAGCGGCACATTCTGCTCCTCTACCACCTTCAACCGGTGGCTGCGCCCGAGGTACAGGAAACCCTCGCCGCCGACGAACTCCTTGTGCGGAATCTGGCGCTGCAAACGTTCCTTCTCAGCCATCTTGGTGTAGATCCAGAAGCGCTTCTCCAAGACAAATTCGCGCAGCTGAGCTTCGCTAACCTCCGGCGGAGCAGACAGAACCAAGTTACCACTGCGTTCTACCGTAATCTCCATCGTTCTGCGACGTTCGCTGCGTCGGATGGAGAACAACAAGTCGCCCACTTGGAGTACTGGTGATCTCGTAGATACGAGCATTGGATTACACCTACACCAGCTTGTCGTGGTTGGCGCGGGCCTGCTCCATCAGCTTGTCGGCCAGCACCCCGGCTTTGTCCGCATCCACCAGAGGCGGACGAAGGCGCATTAGATGGTCGAATAACTGGCCGTTCAGCTCGTCCTGTGCGGCGCGTTTGTGCGGACTCCAGATATTGCGGTTGCTCTGCAGTTCCTGAGCCAGAGATTCGACCAGCTCAACCGTCACATCCTTCAGGCGCAGCAACTCGGCTGCAGTTGGCGTCTGGCCAACACAAACGACATCAAGGACTGTGCGGAGGAACGGCGCGTAGTGTTCGGGCAAGTCGCTCGGCGTATCGGCACTTCCCACCTTGCCAGTGCGCAATTCGTCGATAATCTTCTGCAGTTGCGAGATCACCTCGTTCCACTTTTCACCTAGTGTTTTGAGAATGTCGTTCAAGTGCTCGGAGAGCTTGCGGTACAGCACCGGGTCTTCATCGGTGTGCTTACGGATGTGCGAGCGAATCGCGTGCTCCATCTCGGAAGCCTTGGCGCGGTCGTTTACGGCACGCGCAAGGTGTGTATCGAACTCCGCATCGGTCAGCTGAATCGGCGGGATCTTTGGGTCGATGCCCAGCGAGATCACATGGTCGTCGATCAGCTTACGAACCTTGGCACCCACATCCTTACCCAGTACCGGCGTGTCCTTGTAGCGATTGCGGGCGCGGGCATGGATGTACGCCAGGCGCTTGGCGTCTCCGGAATAAGGCAACCCCTCCGGTCGCGGCAGCACCGTGTCCAGTGACCCCAAGAAAGCCTTGAGCTTGACGACGAACTCGGCGCGCAACTTCTCGCTGCCCAATGCTTCAACGCAGGCTTCAGTGTCGTCCAGCGACTCTATACCGTGCTGGCGGAACAGGTCCACCACACGGAGGTGCCTGTCGCGCAGCACCGGCACTTCGTCTTTTAGACTGGCCAGCGCACCGTCCACGTCCTCATCAGCGTAGGCTGCCAGCGCCTCCTTCAAATGCTGTGCCACGCCGTAGTAATCCACCACGATGCCGCAGCGCTTGCCGAAGCCGGTACGGTTGACGCGGGCAATCGCCTGCAGCAACTCCGCCTCGCGGATCGGACGGTCGAGGTACATCACGCCTTCGATCGGCGCATCAAAGCCGGTGAGCAGCATCGACTTCACGACAAGGAAGGCCAGCGGGTCGGTCTTCTCCGGCTTGCCATTGAACAGCGGCTTCTTGAAGCGCTTGGTCAGTTGCTCATGCGCCGCACCGTCTGTCCATTGCTTCCACGCTGGGTCGTCATTGTTGCTGCCCGAAATGATGGGCGCGAATTCAATGTGCGCCAGTATGTCGCGGTACCGCCAGGCCTGCACCACCGCCTGCACGCTCAAAGGGCGTTGGCACAGGGCCTCGTCATCCAGGGCCTTGTCGTTGGGCGAGAGCACCTGCGCCTCGGCCAATAACTCATCGCGGGCTGACCGTAGCGCTTCAAAATAACGAATCGCCGCCAACCGACTGTACGCCACCACCTGCGCCTTGTAGCCGTTAGGCAGGATGTTGGTCACGTAGTGACGAATGATGTCGCGGGCCTTGTCGGCGATCAGCGCCGGGGCATCAAAGATGTGGCCTTTAGTGGCGTACTTTTTCTTGATCGCCTCCAGCTCTTCCGGGGAGTGCTGGCGGAACAGGTCTTCGAACAGTTCGTCCAGGCTGGCGCCGTCCTTGATCGCTCCGTTGGCAGTGCGGCCCTCGTAGAGCACCGGGACCGTCGCGCCGTCGGCCTCGGCTTCCTTGATGGTGTAGCGGTCAATGAACTCGCCAAAGATCTCATGGGTGCGCTTCTTGTCACCCATAATGATTGGAGTGCCGGTAAAGCCGATGCGCGCGCAGTTGGGCAGGCCCGCCAGCAGGTTGGCTTGCAGGTCGCCAGCCTGGGTGCGGTGCGCCTCGTCCACCAGCACTAGGATGCTGTCGTCTTCGTTCAGTACCTCAAATTTTTCTTCAGCCTTGTAGATGGCCTTGGACTCTTCCACTTTCGGTAAATCGTCCGCTGTCAGCGGCGCATCACCGGCGCTATCTGGGTCACGGTATTTCTGGATCGTGGCAAAGATCAGCCCCGGGCCCTTCCGCCGTGCCAGCGCTTTTATGCCCGCAGTGCTCTCTGCTACGTCCACCGCTTCGCCTGTCAGCGTGGCGGTCGCGGATAACTGGCCCTGCAAGTCTTTCCGGTCCGTGACAACGACTACCTTGAAGCGACGTAGTCGCGCGTCCGTACGCATCTTGCGAATCAGGAACACCATTGTCAGACTTTTGCCGGAGCCCTGAGTGTGCCAAATGATACCGCCGCGCTTGTCGTGTTCGCCGTGCTGCAGCCGCGTCTGTCCGGTCTTGAGGCGGGCAATTGCCCTGTTTACTGCCCGGTACTGCTGGTAGCGGCATACCGTTTTGATGGTCTGGCCGCCTGTCTGCATGAACAACATGAAGTTCTTCACAACATCCAGTAGATGCGAAGGCGAAAGCAATCCGGCGATCAAGCGCTCTTGCTCGGATAGAGCCGCCTTGCCTAGCGCCTGAGCCACCTCAATCTCGCTACCTGCGCCATCAGGGCCGACCACCGTCTTCCACTGAGCATAATGCTCAAAGGCTGCACCCACGCACCCCACGCGCGCCTCGTCATAACTGGTTGCCACCAGCAGCTGGTTGGTGGCAAATAACGCCTCGTTGCCCTCATTGTCGTCCACTTCAAGCGCAGCTTTGCGCTGGTTGGTGTAGCGCCGCAGTTGGTCCACCGCCTCGGTCAGCGGCTCGGGGACGGACGGGCTCTTACACTCCACCACCACCAGCGGGATGCCGTTCACCAGCAGCACCAGGTCGGGCACGATGAAGGCCTTGCCGCTGTTGAAGCCGGGCGGGCAATCGACGCGGTATTGGTTGATCACCGTGAAGCGGTTGTTGGCCGGGGATTCCCAGTCGATATAGCGAATCGTCTGACCCCGCCCGCCGTCCCATCCGGGCAGACCCTCCACCGTCAAGCCTCGGATCAACAAGGTGGTGGCCTTCTCGTTGGCTTCCATCAGCTTATGTGCGCCCAGGCGGGTGATGGCCGCCACGGCTTCGGATAACCGCGCATCGTCCAGCCAGGGGGCTCCATCAGCGCCGGAATTCAGCGCGCGCAACTGCTCGCGTAGCAACCCTTCCTGAATCACCTCGGCAAAACTGGTTCGACCCGTGACTGCTGGATCGTCGAGACTGCCTGCGTTATAGGCCCAACCGAGTGCCTGCAACTGGGCTACGAACGGTTTTTCGACGTCATCGAGTTCCCAGTTCATCAGGCGCTCCCTTTTTGTTGTGCAGCTTCGGCCAGCAATGGTGTGACGCGGACTCGGCCAGTGAGGAGATCGTCCATCAGGCCAGCCTTCAGCTCTCGCAGTTTGGCGGACTCGGAAGTCGCGTTCTGTAAGCGGTTGTCGATCTCATCCAAGCGCGTAGCAATCAGATCCTGTTCGGCACGAAGTGGCTTTGCCGTCACCAAACCCCGGATCGTTGGCAGGTTAATGCCTGCTTTTGCACCCGCATCGTTCAGCTTGCTGATGTAGGTTTGTGCAATTGGCCCAGCCAAGTAATGACCAATGAATCGCGAATTAACAACATCAAGGTCTGGGCGTACCAGAGCAATGTGCTGGTTGATGTACGCCTCGCCCAAACCATCAGGAACGACGCCGACGATACCCAGATCGGCCGTGATAGAAATTAGGATGTCGCCGGACTCTAGCCGTGTCCTCTGTCCATCCGCATTCCGAGGGGGGCGCACGTAGATCGTCGATTCGTAGCGAAAGTTGATGTGTTCACGCGTCAAGTTACCAATGCGAACGAACAGCGCACCGCTGTCAGCATAGAAGCGCGCCCAATCGCGCGAACCGCTGGTGACCGTCTTGGACAACGACTCAAGCGTGACCACATCCCACTCCTTCGGAATCCACCCAAGCGGCGACTCCTTGTAGAGATGCGGCGCCTCGGCCTGGGCCGGGCGCTGTTCGCCGTTGGCGGTTATTCCGCGCGTCAACAGGTCGTGCTGCAGCCCCTGCTTGACGGCCTTGAGCTTGGCGATGATCGCCTCGGTTTCGTAAATGGCAGTATCGAGGGCATCTATAACCAGTCCCATTGCTCGTTGGTCATCGATATGGGGGGTGGGTAGTCGACTCACACGCAACGGTGTGCGGTTTAACTCTAGTTGATTGGTTGAGCCAGCAAAGCAAAACCGCTCTAGATGCCTTTGAAGTGCTGGCATGCGGAGCACAGAGTTCAGCCACCGAGAATCAGCAAGGTCGGCCCGTGGCCGCATCACAGTGACGTGCCCATCAACAATAAAAGTACCGGGCGCATTGAAAACAACGGATCGACCAATAGTTCCAGTACCCGTCGAATTCAAAAGAACATCACCAGATTCTGGTCGAAGCACATTGCGCATTGCGCGGTGCGAATGGGGCCGTGCGAAGTTGGGAGCGAATCCTGTGGAAGCAACACAGCGCTGGCCGATCGCCAAGACTTCGCTGTATTCAACGTAGACTGGTGCCGTTCCGCGCGAAATCAAACTACATAGGCTATCGACCGATTGTATCGGCCAATCTGCTTCGTTTGGGATGTCGACGTTTAGTTCGGGTTCAGACATATCGCAACTCCTTCAAGAACCCCTGCAGTGCCTTTTCAGCTTTGTCACGCTTGCCCTCGATCTCGGTCAGCGTCACGCGGTACTTGTCCCACCAGTTCTCGTACGCAGTCACGATCTGCCTGCGCTGCGCAGCCATGTAGCGCTCAATAATGGCCTGCATGTCGTTGTGCAGAATTGTCAGCAGCAGGTCGTCGGCGGCTTCCGGTGTCAGCCCCTCAACCGCGGCGCCAATGTGTTGTTTGAAGTTGTCATTCTTGGCCTTGAGTTGTTTTTTTACGGAGGTAAGGTCCTTTCTCCAGGCTTTGAGCTGAGCTTCATCCACGACGCGTTCTTCGTCGGCTTCGTCATCTGCAGCCTCAGCGGCTTCGCCATCTCCCCCTTCTGCATCCTTGGGGCTGGTGGCCTTGATCTGGCTGTCCAGCTCGGCCTTTCTGGCCTCCAGTTCGGTGATGGTCTCGACGAAATCGCTCATCAGAAACTTGACCAGCTTGTGCTCCAGCGGGCTTTCTTTGCTGGCCTTATCTTCCAGCGCAGTGACGATGCTAGTGCGCCAGGCGTCGGCCACGCCCTTGGCGCCGCGCGCCATCAGGGTGAGGAAGTCGTACTTGGTCTGGTACCAGAAACCGGCAACGATGCCGCGCACCTGGAAGGGGTCGAGCAGACCGATAGCCTCCAGGCTTTGGCTGAAACTGGCCAGCAGGTCGTTGCGCAAAGCTACCAGGCTGGCGGCCTCGTCCATTTGCCCGGACAATGCAGTGATGCGTGCGCTGTGGGCTTGCCACCACTCCTCGAAGGCAGTGCGGATGGCCGTTTCCTTCGCAACCAGACCGGCATTGCATTCGATGGTCGGTTTGAGAGCCTGTCGTTTGTCGAGCACAGGCGCGAAGTCTAGATACTTGGCCTCACGCTCCACCAGCAGGTCCATCGGATTCAGGCCGTGGGCGCTGAACAATCCGGCTTTGTCGGCCACCTCGGCCTTTGGGATGCCGCCGACCAAATGGGCGCGCACGTCATGTGGCTCGGGCGGTGGGGAATTGTCGGCATAGCGGCGAATATTGAGGTTGTAGTCGTTTGCCTTGAGTGTGGCGTTGTCGACGATGGCCGAGAAACCGTCGATGGCACGAAACTCGTCGAAGGTGGTGACTATCTTTTCGATGTGCTCTGGCAGCAGGTAATTCTGTGCTCGGCCTTCGAAGAGTTCGCGGTCGGCATTAATAAACAATACCTTGCCTCGGCGTTCGGTGGGTTTGCCGCTGACGCGGTTGGCACCTTTCTGCACCCGCTGGCGCAATACCAGAATACAGGCCGGGATACCGGTGCCGTAGAACAGATTGGGGGCGACGCCGATGACGGCTTCGAGCAAGTCGTCCTCAATGATGCCTTTTCTGATGATTCTTTCTTCACCACCCCGGAACAGTACGCCGTGGGGCAGAACAGTGGCCACCATGCCACCGTCGCGCGTGACGGCCAGCATGTGTTGCAGGAACATCATGTCGGCCTTCTTGGCACCCAGCGGCACCTGGCCATAAGAGAAGCGCTCGGCTTCAAACTTGGGCTTCCAGGCGGGCTTGCCGTCAGCATCCTTTTCGGTATTGCCCCAGTGGATGGAAAACGGTGGATTGGTGAGCACGCGGTCGAAGTGCTTCAACTCGCCACCCTCAACGTGCTGGGGCTCGGCTAGGGTGTCCTCGTTATGCAGATCGGCGTTGCTGATGCCGTGCAGCAGCATGTTCATCTTGGCGATGGACCACACTGTGCCGTTGAACTCCTGGCCGAACAGGTTCGCCTTGCGGCCATCTTCGCCGTGCTCGTCGATGTATTCCTTTGCAGCGATCAGCATGCCGCCGGAACCACAGCAGGGATCGTAGATGTCGTGTTTGAGCTCGGGTTTGATGAGCCGCACCATCATCCGCACCACCGAGCGCGGCGTATAGAACTCGCCACCTTTTTTGCCCGCCGAATCGGCGAATTCGCCAATCAGGTATTCGTAAGCGGCACCCAGCAAGTCAGGGAACTCGAAGTCTTCGTTGCGCAGGCGAAACACACCAAAGTGCGTGATGAGCTGGCGTAGCTTGATGTCGGCGATCTTGCTCTGACCGACCTTGCGTGTGAAATCGATATGTTCAAGTACGTCGTACAGGCTGGTATTGGCTGTCTCGATACCGGTCAGCGCCTTATTCAGGAAGTCGCCGACGTTCTGATGTGCGTCGTTGAGCAAGAATTCGTAGCGTGACTGCGGAGGCACCCAGAACGAGCCCTCTATTTTGTACCAGCGCGAGATCTCGGAAGAGACCTGCGCCTGAACCTTGCTTTTACCACCTTCCATTTCAAGGCGAATCACTTCCTCGCGACGTTGCTCAAACATATCCGAGCAGCGCTTGAGGAACAGCATCCCGAAGATGTATTCCTTGAATTCTGAGGCATCCATCTTGCCGCGCAGAATGTCAGCGGCCTTAAACAGGTGGCGCTATAGTTGGGGTAGGGTCAAAGGCATTGGTCGATATCCAGACAGATCGTTGCTAGCCATCACACTGAGGCCATTTTCAGGTCGACAGTGTATTCGCAAAGGCGATTGCAATTCATGCCTAAACGAGACCTTGAGAAAAGTCACCATTTTCTCTGATGCGTCATTTTTCGGCCATACGCGCGTGAGGTGAGTCTTTAGCGTATCGGCACGACGTTGGCGTCCCTGATTTGATTGATCGCAGATGCCGACAGGCTACCCGTTGCGGCCTTCTGAATATGCTCACTCCACCAGGCCATCATCGGGCGTCTTCGCTCAATGTAGTCCGCACGGTTATAGGCGCTTCGGACTTCGTCTTTGTCGACATGGGCAAGAGCGACTTCGATCAGCTCGGGATCCCAGCCATGCTCATTCAGGATGGTGCTGGCCATTGAGCGCATGCCGTGGCTGACCAAGCGGTCCTGGAAGCCCATGCGTTTCAACGCCATATTGGCGGTCTGGCTGTTAGCGTGGGTGCGCGGGTTTCTATCTGCCGGGAACACATATTCCCTGTGACCGCTGTGGGACTTGAGAGTCTCCAGCAGCGCGAGTGCCTGGTCGGACAACGGGATGGTGTGCGGCCGACGTTTTTTCATGCGCTCCGGCGGGATGGTCCAGATGCGCTTGTCGAAGTCGATGTCTGCCCATCGGGTGGTCGCCGCTTCGGCAGGGCGGGTCATGGTGTGCAGCTGCCATTCGATCAGGCAACGGGTCGTCCGCTTGATGCTGGCGTTCGCGATTTCCATCATGAGCTCCGGAAGCTCATCAGGTGGTAGCGCGGCCATATTCTCTTTCTTAGGTTTCTTGAACACCGCTCGAATGCCGCTGAGAGGGTTGGCAAAGATCATTCCGGAGTTGACCCCGTAGGTCATGATTTCGTTAAGGCGCTGGCTCACTCGCTTAACCGTCTCAAGGCTGCCTTTGGCCTCAATCGGGCGAAGGAGCTTGATGACCATCGGGGCATTCACTTCCGATAACGGCGTTGATTTCATGCTTGGAAATACATGCAGTGTGAGCGAGCGCCAGATGTCTTCGGCATACGCTGGCGTGACGGAATCCTTCTTCAACTCGAACCAGGCGGTGGCCACGTTCTCGAAGGTGTGTTCCGTTTCCGCTCGTTTGGCTTCCTGCAGCTCATTGCGCTGAGCTTTTGGGTCGATGCCCTGTGCAAGCAGCTCTCTGGCCTCAACGGTTTTCTTCCTCGCTTGCGCAAGAGAAACCTCGGGATAAGAGCCGAGTGCCATGTTGATTCGATTCTTGGTGACGGGATGCCGGTAGTTGAAATTCCACTGCATCGAGCGATTGACCCTGACTCGCAGCTGGAGCCCGTCGCCATCCGTGAGGACGTAATCCTTGTCTTTCGGTTTGACCGCCTTGAGCTGGCGGTCGGAGAGGCGGGTGGTTTGAGCGCACATGAGAAGTACTCCATGACACCTTTTGGTATTCCCAAGATTAGCGCCGGGTAGCCGGGAATACCATTGGGAATACCAAACCGCGTGGAACTCAAAAAACCTGGAAAGCCCCCCGCAGCCCTGAAGCCCCCGTATTTACTGGAATTCAGGCACAAAAAAAGACGTCCGTGGACGTCTTTAGATGATGAAGTGGTGGAGCCGGGGGGATTTGAACCCCCGTCCGCCAGTACTCCGCTGTCGGTACTACATGCGTAGCCGTGTCTATTAAGTTAACCCTCAGCGACCCGACGGGCAGGGTGCTTTGGGCGAGTTGTGTAAGTTTTAGCCGCTTCGTCCACAACGTACTGCACGGCGATTCTGTTCTATATGACAATCACTTCGGGTTTACAGACATCCCCTAGTGATTGCTGGCGCCGAAGCGACCAGGAGGGGGGCTAAGGCAGCTTACGCTGCGAGAGCTTGCCCCTCGTAGTTTTCGTCATTGGCAACTATAAGTAGTTGCAACAGTGGATTTACGAGTTCTGTTACCAACTCGGCATGCACCTAGAGTTTCGCAACCGGCGTCGAATCCTAAACGGCCCCGAACCTGCTGTGCATAACCAGCAGGTATTCGCAGTGTACGCCAATGCGCGCGGCGAGTCGACCTTCTGTCGGTGCTTGCACGTGAGGGGCGCGCTGAATTGGCTCTGGCCCGGCGTTATTGGCTATTCATGTGACTTTGAATGTCCTGAAGCGCCTGCTGCGTCAGGGAAACACACTCTTTGTCATTGTTTGCGTTGTGGGCGGCCTTGGCTTGTTCGGTTTTGGTGATGACGACACCTTTGGTGGCAGCGTCCAACGTGGCAGCACTGGCCAGCTTGTTATTGACTGCTTGAAGGTTCATCACACATTGATCACTGTCGCTTGAAGCAAACGCGGGGGAGGCCAGCATTGTTGCGATGATGAGCAGTCCAGCCAGGGCGGAACGCTTCATGGGTGTCTCCTTGAACAGATGGGCTTTGAGCCACGCTCATTGGGGCTTTACAAATGGACTGTGACGGCGCACAAGGGTTCTGTTTTTGCGTGCTTTGACGCGAAAGAATTTTACAGGGAACGGGTGCTAAAAAGGGGCGAAAACGCCCCTTTATTCGTGCCGCCGTTTCAGACTGCTCTGGCTTGGGTGACCCGGTCCACGAGGTAGACCAGCCCGTGGTAATCGATCCCTCCGTGCTGAGTCAGACCAATTTCGCAGGTGCGACTGGTGGAGATACCTTCACTGCAATGCTGCACTGCATCCTTGAGTGTACGCAGCGAATGAGCATTCAGCTCAGGCGTGGTGAACCCCTTGTCACCGGCAAAGCCACAGCAGTGTATGCCCTCGGGAATGACCACGTTGTTGCTGCAACGGCGGGCCAGATCAATCAGTGCCTGGCTTTCCCCAAGGTGCTGAGTACTGCAGGTGACATGCACCGCGATCGGCTCTTCCTGGGGCGTGAAATCGAGTCTGTCCATCAAGTGCGTGCGGATAAAGCGCACCGGGTCGTACAGGTCCAGCCGCGCTTCGCCGAGGTCTTGTACCAGGCGCAAGGTGCAGGGGCTGGTGTCGCAGTAGATCGGATCAAGGCCGCCGCGACTGGCATGCAGCAATGCGCCGATCAGTTCCTGGCGCTTGTGTTCGGCCTGTTCCGCATAGCCTTTGGAGGCGAACGGTTGACCGCAGCAAAGGCTGTCCTGATTGTCCGGGAACACCACTTGGTAACCGGCCTTTTCCAGCAGGCTGCGGGTCTTGTCGTAGAGCGACATCTGCTCCTTGTCGCCCGCGGCGGGTCCCATGACTCGCGATACACAGGCCGCCAGATAGACCACCCGAGGACGTTGATCCGTCACCGCTGGACTGAAGCGAATCGCCCGCTCCGGTTGCGGCATGGCGTTGGTCCATTGCGGGACTTTGCCTTTGGACAGCCTGGTCAGCGCAGCAGAAATCTTCGCCAGCCGCGGCGCACCCAGCAACATGCGCGCACCGTTGGCGGCATGCAGGGTGAAGCGCGCGCCTTGTAGTGCGGTTTCAAAGTGCGCGCCCAGCCAGTCAGCGGTTTTTGTATGAGAGGCCGTGCGGCTGCGCAGCTTCTTCACCAGTTCGCCGGTGTTGATTCCCACTGGGCAACGTTGAGCACACAGACCGGTGGCTGCGCAGGTGTCGACGCCCTGATATTGGTAGGCTTCTTCCAGCTCCAAGGTATCAATGCCGGCGCGTTTTTTCGCCTGGATATCGCGCCAGATCACGATGCGCTGGCGTGGGCTCAGGGTCAGGCCTTTTGACGGGCAGACCGGTTCACAGAAGCCGCATTCGATGCACTTATCCACAATCTCGTCGGCGGCGGGTAGCGGCTTCAAGTGCTTGAGGTGGATTTGCGGATCTTCGCTGAGGACCACGTCCGGGTTGAGAATCCCGTTCGGATCGAGCAAACGCTTGAGCTGCCACATCAGTTGGTAAGCGTCGCTGCCCCATTCCAGTTCAACGAACGGCGCCATGTTGCGACCGGTGCCGTGTTCGGCTTTCAGCGAACCACCAAACTCCACGGCCACCAGTTGCGCGACGTCGTCCATGAAGGCCTGGTAGCGCGCAACTTCTTCGGCGCTGTTGAAGCCCTGGGTGAAGACAAAGTGCAGATTGCCTTCCAGCGCATGGCCGAACAGGATCGCTTCGTCGTAGTGATGTTTGTCGAACAGCTCGATCAAACGGTTCACGCCGATGGCCAGTTGTTCCACCGGGAAGGTCACGTCTTCGATGATTACCGTGGTGCCGGTTTTGCGCACCGCGCCGACGGCGGGGAAGGTGTCTTTGCGGATCGCCCAGAGCTTGGCGTTTTCTACAGGGTCTTCGGTGAAGTCGACCTGCTTTTCCACTGGGAACGAGACCAGCGAAGCCATGATCTGCGCCAGTTGCTCCTGCAGCAGATTTGATGTGGCGGCGCGAGATTCGATGAGCAAGGCGCACGCGTTGGCGGACAATTGCTGAACGAACGCCGGCATCCCCGGTTTGTCCTGCACCGAGCGCATGCTGCGGCGGTCGAGCAGTTCAACCGCCGAGACCGGTTGGTTTTTCAGTACGGTGACGGCGTTGCAGCAGGTCTCGACATCGGGGAACACGATCAGCGCCGAGGCTTTGTTCGGATGGTCGATGACGGTGTCGTAAGTCACTGCGCTGATGAAGCCGAGCGTGCCTTCGGAGCCCACCAGCAAGTGGCTGAGAATATCCAGTGGCTCGTCGAAGTCCACCAGGGCATTGAGCGACAGACCGGTGGTGTTTTTCAGACGATATTTGTGGCGGATCTTCGCGGCCAGTTCGGTGTTGGCGCGGGTCTCGCGGCTGAGGGTTGCCAGTCGTTCCAGCAGGTCAGCGTGAGTGTCACGGAAGTCCGCGACGCTGCTGGCGTCTTCGGTATCGACGCGGCTGCCATCGGCCAGCACCAGACGAATGCCGGCAAGAGTGTGATAGGTGTTTTGCGCAGTGCCGCAGCACATACCGCTGGCGTTGTTGGCGACGATGCCGCCTATTTTGCAGGCATTGATCGATGCCGGGTCCGGGCCGATCTTGCGCCCGAACGGTGCCAGCCAGGCATTCGCCTGAGCACCGATGACGCCCGGTTGCAGACGGATCTGCGTGCCTAGGCCACGAATTTCGCGACCGTTCCAGTTATCGCCAAGGACGATCAGCACCGAGTCGCTGATGGCCTGACCTGAGAGGCTGGTGCCCGCTGCGCGGAAGGTCACCGGGACCTGATCACGTTGCGCCAGTTTGAGCAGGGTGACCACTTCGTCTTCGGACTCGACGCGGATCACCAGTTTGGGAATCAATCGGTAGAAACTGGCGTCGGTGCCGAATGCGAGGGTCGAGAGTGGGTCGTCGAAGCGTCGATCCTGAGGAATCAGTTGCTGTGCATCACGCACAAAAGCGGCCGGTAGACTCATTGGTCCTCCAGGATCAGCACCACCAGGTCTTTCGGGCCGTGGGCGCCGTAAGCCAGGACTTGTTCGATGTCGGCAGTTTTCGACGGGCCGGATACCAACAAGGCATTGGTTGGCATGCCTTGGGCCCATTCGAATTGCTGCTGCACCTGATAGAAGTTGTCATGGATTTCGCTGGCCTTGAGCAGGGCGAAATGCACGGGGGGCACCAGGCTCATCAAGCGCGGTTCTTCGCGGGTCGGCCAGATGATCAGGCTGCCGGTGGCGGCGATCGCACCGAGGGTAGTGGTGAGGCTGGCCGGGGTGTCGTTGAACAATTCGGCTTTCCATTCTTCCACGGGGCGGTCGTAGGCTTTGAGTGTCGGCAGCGTAGGATTGTGTACCCAGTGCTCGGTTACGCGTTTGCCGTGAGGCGTCGTCGGTGCGATCAACAGGCTCGGCAGTTGGCGGTCATTCAGCAGTTGCGCGAGCAATTCTGGCCACGCCTGTTCGGACGTCAGATGAATTTCGGTGTGTACCGCTTCCATCTGTTTGCGCAGTTGGGCGATGCGTTGTTCCGGTGGATAAGTCCATGGCTCGGTCACCAGCGCTTCGTCGAAGTTGTCGGCCACCGGCGTGGTGCCGGTCAGGCTTTTGCGCAATTTGTTGAGGATGTTCTGCTTGGCGCTCATCAACGATCTCCCTGTTTGGCCAAGTGCTCGCGGGCCATGTCATGCAGTGAACGGGCGGCAGGTTTCGGTGCGCTGTGGTTTTGCGTCCAGGGGCCGACGTTGCTTGGCGTAAGGGCGCGCAAGCGGGTAGCGAAGAAAACGAACAGCCGATACAACGTCGGCGAGGCGTTGAGTCGGGCCCAGGCGTTCCAGATGAAACGCTCTTTGCGCGAATACTTACTGCCCTGGCCGCGCATCACTTGATGGGGGCTGTCAGGCGCTTTGACGTTTTCTTCGCGCAGGCGACGAAGTAACGCCGGGATCGGAATTTTTACCGGGCAGACTTCACCGCAGGCACCGCACAACGATGAGGCGCTCGGATGATCAGGGACTTTCGCCAGACCGACCATGTGCGGGGTGATGATTTTGCCGATCGGGCCAGGGTAGACCTCGCCATAGGCATGGCCGCCGATGCGGGTGTAGACCGGGCAATGGTTCATGCAGGCGCCGCAGCGGATGCAGTTCAAGGTCTGGCGCAGTTCACTGTCGGCAAAGGCCTGACTGCGGCCGTTGTCCAGCAGCACCAAATGCACTTCTTGCGGACCGTCGAGCTCATGAGCTTTGCGCGGGCCGGAGATCATGTTGACGTAAGTGGTGATCGGCTGGCCGAGGGCCGAGCGGGTCAGCAGCGAGAGCAGCGGCACCACGTCGCGCAGGTTCTCGACGACTTTCTCGATACCGGTAACGGCAATGTGCACAGGCGGTACGGTGGTGGACATGCGACCGTTGCCTTCGTTCTCCACCAGCAGCAGGGTGCCGGTTTCGGCCACGGCAAAGTTGACGCCGGAGACGCCGATGTCCGCTTCGAAGAATTTTTGCCGCAAGACTTTGCGACCGATCTGAATGAGTTGGTCTACGTCCTTGGTGTACTCCACGCCAAGTTTGTCGTGGAACAAGGACGCGACCTGACCGGCATTCTTGTGGATCGCCGGCATAATGATGTGTGAAGGCTTCTCGTGGTCGAGCTGGACGATATATTCGCCCATGTCCGACTCCAGGCATTCAATGCCTTGAGCTTCGAGGACATGGTTCATCTCCATCTCTTCGCTGACCATCGATTTGCCCTTGATCACTTGCCGCCCCTCGTGAGCGCGGATGATCGAGAGGACGATGCCATTGGCTTCGTCCACCGTTTCCGCCCAGTGCACTGTCACACCGTTGCGGATCAGGTTCTGTTCAAGTTGCTCGAGCAGGTCGGGCAACTTGGATAACGCACGAGCGCGGACGGCATTGCCGAGCGTTCGTAAATGTTCTCTTTCGTGAGCATCGCTGAACGACGCTGCACGTTTGCTCATCAGTGAATCCATCGCGCTGCGAAAGTTGTTTCGCAATTGCGTGTCGGCCAAAGCCTCGTGAGCCCGGGTGCGAAAATCATCCGACACGGAAGTGGTCGGTATCAGCTCCGGCGTGCTCATTTTGCACCTCCGGTACGCTGCCAGAGGAAGCTGGCCAGGTGTTGGCCGCGTAACGCTTCTTTCTGTTTCTCCAGTGAGCCGTTGATGTTCATCAAGCAACCGCAGTCGGCACTCAACACCTGGTGCGCGCCGGATTCCTTCAGCGCACGGGTCTTGTCCGCAACCATCGCACCGGAGATGTCTGGCATTCGGACGCTGAAAGTCCCGCCAAAGCCACAGCATTCACTTTCGTGGCTGTGTTCTACCCGCTCCACGTTGCTCAGTTGCGACAACAACTCACGTCCATGCAGATGGGTGTTCATTTCCCGTCGTGCCGAGCACGAGGTGTGCAGCGCCACTTTTACCGGTTGGCCGCTGTCCTTGAGCCGCACCTTGCAGACGAACAGCAAGAATTCTGCTAACTCGTAGGTCCGCGCCGCCAGGGCCTGAACCTGTTTCAACGTCTCCGGTTCGTCCTTGAACAAGTCGGCGTAGTGTTCACGCAACATTCCTGCGCATGAACCGGATGGCACCACTACCGGGTAATCCCCGGCGAACAGCGCCAGTTGTGAGCGCGCCACCTGCCGTGCCTGCTCGGTGTAACCCGAGGTGTAGGCCGGTTGCCCGCAGCAGCTTTGCCCTTGCGGATACTCGACACGAATGCCTTCGTGCTCGATCAGGTGAATCGCGTCCATCCCGGCTTCGGGATAGAACAAGTCAACCACACAGGTACCGAACAGATAGACCCTTTGCGGTTTCTCGCTCGGATACTGACGTGGTTCGGGCACTGGCGGTGCGACGCGGGTCGCGTTGGGCACGGCGTTGTAAAAAAGCTCGCTCATCAGGCGTGTCTCCGGGTGGTCCCGGTTATCCGTCTGGCGCAGCCGCTGAAATATAGAACCTGAAGCTTTCAGCCGCCTTGCAGACCGGGTTGTGAATAGCTGGCGCCGAAATCGTGGTCCGGCGCCGGTTTTTACCGTAACGCGTGTGGCGCTTAGTGCACCAGCATGCCGGTGAACCAGTAGGCCTGAGCCAGGGTGATCAGACCGACGATCGTGGCAAAGAATAGGCTGTGCTTGAGCGTGAAGCGGAACAGGTCGGATTCCTTGCCCACCAGGCCGGTCGCGGCACAGGCCACGGCGATCGATTGCGGCGAAATCATCTTGCCGGTCACGCCACCGCTGGTGTTCGCCGCGACCAGCAAGACGTCGCTGACGCCGATCTGGTGTGCGGTAGTCGCTTGCAGCGAGCTGAACAGTGCGTTGGACGAAGTGTCCGAACCGGTCAGAAATACGCCCAGCCAGCCGAGGAATGGCGAGAAGAACGGGAACGCAGCGCCGGTCGCGGCCAGCACCAAGGCCATGGTCGAAGACATGCCCGAGTAGTTGGTGACGAAGGCGAAGGCCAGCACCATACCGATGGACAGAATCGGCCAGCGCAGTTCGTAAAAGGTCTCCTTCAAAGTGGTCAGACCAGTTTTAATGTTGATCTTCAGGATCAGCATCGAGATCAGCGCGGAGAAGAAAATCGCCGTGCCGGTCGCGGAAATCGGATCGAGTTTGAACACCGCCGGCATCGCCGTCGGGGCAGTCACGATCGGTGCGATCTTGATCACCATTTGATCCAGATGCGGAATAGCGAAGTTGAACACCCAGCTATACATCGAACCACCTGCAGCGAACATGGCCTTGAACGGTTTCAGCGTCCAGATCGTGACCAGCACGGTGAGGATTAGAAACGGCGACCAGGCTTTGAAAATTTCCCCCAGGCTGTAAGGCGAAGCCACGGTGGTGCGCTTCTGGCCGAAACCACCGGCGCTGGCCACCACGGAAGCCGAAACGGCGCCGGTAATGTGTGCGCCTGCGGCGCGTTTCGGCTGCCAGACTTTCAGGAACAGGGTCAGGGACACCAGGCTGACCAGCGCCGAGGTGATGTCCGGCAGTTCGGGGCCGATGAAGTTCGAGGTGAAGTATTGGGTTACGGCGAAGCTCAAGCCCGCCACCAATGCCGCCGGCCAGGTTTCCTTGACGCCGCGCAGGCCGTCCATCATGAACACCAGCCAGAACGGAACAAACACCGACAACAGTGGCAGTTGGCGACCGGCCATGGCGCCGATCTTGAAGGCATCGATACCGGTCACTTGCCCGGCCACGATGATCGGAATCCCCAGTGCGCCGAATGCGACGGGCGCGGTGTTGGCGATCAGGCACAGGCCGGCGGCATACAGAGGGTTGAAGCCCAGGCCAACCAGCAGCGCAGCGGTAATGGCGACCGGCGCGCCGAACCCGGCGGCACCTTCAAGAAAGGCGCCAAAGCAGAAGCCGATCAGCAGCACTTGCAGGCGTTGGTCGTCGGTAATCGACAGCACTGAGCTGCGGATCACTTCGAACTGGCCGCTTTTGACCGTCAGTTTGTAGAGGAACACCGCAGCGACGATGATCCAGGCGATGGGCCACAGACCGTAGGCAAATCCGTAGCCAGCGGCTGCGAACGCCATGTCGACCGGCATCTGGAAGGCAAAGATCGCCACCAGGATAGCCAGCACCAGGGTAATGCTCCCGGCGACGTGTCCTTTGAGGCGGAACACGGCCAAGGCCAGGAAGAAAAATACGATGGGGATGACTGCCGCGAGAGCGGACAAGCCGAGACTGCCGAGCGGGCTGTAGAGCTGTTGCCAGGTTTGCATATGGGGTGGCCCCTAATTGTTGTTGGTCAGGCACTGGTCAGCGTTCTTGGTTAATTGGTAATACCAATTTACAATCGCTGTGGGCTAGGTTAAAAGCCTTATGAGCGATGTGTCAATTTGTCGCCCTAAAACTTTTGTCGAATGCGCTGCGCAAATGTTGTCTGATCGGGTCAATCAAGCGCTGTCTGGTAGGTGCTGGCGCGGCGCCAATAGGCCAGAATAGAGAGCCCGGCGAGTCGTCGGGATCGTGGAGAATGAGTTATGGGGTTTGATCAAATTCGTCAGCGCCGTTTGTCTGACGATATTGTCGAGCAGCTCGAGGGGATGATCCTCGAGGGCACGCTGAAGTCTGGCGAGCGGCTTCCGGCCGAGCGAGCGCTGGCCGAACAATTTGGTGTGTCCCGTCCTTCATTGCGTGAGGCGATCCAGAAACTGGCGGCCAAAGGGCTGCTGGTCAGTCGTCAGGGCGGTGGGAATTATGTGGTGGAGTCCCTGGGTTCGACCTTCAGCGATCCGCTGCTTCATCTGTTGGAAAGTAACCCCGAAGCGCAACGCGATTTGCTTGAGTTCCGGCATACCCTCGAAGCGTCCTGTGCTTATTACGCGGCATTGCGTGCGACCGAAGTCGATCGAGAACGATTGACTGCTGCGTTTGACGAATTGCAGGACTGCTATTCGCGCGCTGATGAAGTGAGCCGGCTGGAGGAGGGCGCGGCGGATGCGAAATTCCACCTGGCGATTGCCGAGGCCAGTCATAACGCGGTGTTGCTGCACACCATTCGCGGCCTGTTCGATTTGCTCAAACGTAACGTGGTGACCAACATCGGTGGCATGTACAAGCAGCGCACCGAAACCCGCGACATGCTGATCAGTCAGCACCGGGAATTGTATCTGGCGATTATCGAAGGGCGTGCGGAACAGGCGCGAGAAGTCTCCAGCCGACACATTCTGTATGTGCAGGAAGTGCTGGAAGAAGTGCGTCAGGAAGTGCAGCGCATGGCTCGGGCGGAGCGGCGCAAGGGGATGTAGAGCGAGAGTGGAGTTTACTGTGGCGAGGGAGCTTGCTCCCGCTGGGTCGCGAAGCGGCCCTAAAATCGTTCATCGCGATTCTTCAGGCAGAATGCATCCACAGGTTTACGACTACTGCGTAGCCGAGCGGGAGCAAGCTCCCTCGTCACAAAAGCTCGTTCATTCAGCAGGCAGGAAGATTAATCTTCCTTGCCTTTGCTCCGTACCGCACGCTGCAACTCACGATCGGAATCGCGTTCGCGCTCGGTGTGACGCTTGTCGTATTCCTTCTTGCCCTTGCCCAGAGCGATCTCGCACTTGATCAAGTGCTTGCTCCAGTAGAGCGCGAGGCAGACGCAGGCGTAACCCTTTTGCTGAACGGCGGCAAACAGCTTCTCCAGCTCGCGCTGGTTGAGCAGCAGTTTGCGACTGCGCGTAGGGTCGGCAATGACATGCGTACTGGCGGTGGTCAGGGGGGAGATATGGCTACCCAGCAGCCAGGCCTCGCCATCCTTGAGCAGCACATAACTGTCGACCAGTTGTGCCTTGCCCGCACGCAAACTCTTTACTTCCCAGCCGGCCAGGACCAGACCAGCCTCGAAACGAGTTTCGATGAAGTAATCGTGACGCGCCTTTTTATTTTGCGCGATGGTCCCTGTTGGGTGTTTCTTTTGCTTAGCCATAGGGGCGGCATTATAGGGAGTTGCACGCTTGTCGGCTACGGTGAAGCTGCGTGCTTGAGCACGTTGAGTGAATCCCGGACAATGCGCCCTCTTTTTTGATCGGTTGGGCGTGTTGACGATGTCGACAGACAAGGTTTCTGTCCACGGCGGATGGGCTAGCCGCTGGGTCTTTATACTCGCTGCGACCGGCTCGGCTGTGGGTTTGGGTAGTATCTGGAAATTCCCCTACATGGTCGGCGTCTATGGCGGCGGCGCGTTCGTGTTGGTGTTCCTGGCCTGTATCGCGCTGGTCGGCGTGCCAGTGATGCTGGCCGAAACCCTGATCGGTCGACGCGCCCGGCAAAGCCCGGCCAACGCCTTGAAGGCGCTGGCGCTAGAGGCCGGGCATTCTGGAAAGTGGTCCTGGGGCGCTTTTGCCGGGATGATCACGGCGTTGCTGATCCTGTCTTTCTATAGTGTGGTGGGCGGCTGGTCACTGGATTACATCATCGATATGGGGCGTGGCGACTTTCAGGGTGTCGCGGCGGACCAGGTTGGTGCGTATTTCGGTGGGGTGATTGCCGATCCTTGGCGCCTGACACTTTGGCACACGATTTTCATGCTGCTTTCGGCAGTGGTGATCGCAAAAGGTGTGGTCGCCGGGCTTGAGCGCAGCTTGCGGATCATGATGCCGCTGCTGTTCGTGATGATGGTGATCCTGTTGGGCTACAGCCTGACCACAGGGCACTTCATGGAGGGCGTGCATTTCATGTTCGACTTCCACCCGGACAAGTTGCTCGATGGCTTGCTGCCTGCCATGGGGCATGCGTTTTTCTCGCTGAGCGTCGGTGTCGGCTCGATCATGATCTATGGCGCTTATATGCCGAAGAACTCGTCAATCTCCGGGACTATTGTTGGCGTGGCGCTACTGGATACCTTTGTCTCGTTGCTGGCAGGTCTGGCCTTGTTTCCGATTGTATTCGCTGCAGGTCTGAACCCGAGTGAGGGGCCCGGGTTAATGTTCGTCAGCCTGCCATTCGCTTTTGGTAACGTGGCGTTCGGTCAACTGATGGGCGTTGTTTTCTTCATCCTGGTAGCAATCGCGGCCTGGAGTTCGGCGATTTCCCTGCTGGAGCCGATGGTGGCGTACCTGGTTGAACGGACTAAAATCCGCCGCGGCTGGGTGACTTTCTGGCTGGCGTTTATCTGCTGGTTCGTTGGATTGGGGACGGTGTTCTCCTTCAATATCTGGCAACAGGCCAAATTTTTCGTGAACGATGGCGCAGGTTTTCATCTCTACCAATGGGGTGCGGCAAGCGGTCTGGACTTCTTTGGCGTGATTGATTTCTTCACCTCGCGCATCATGCTGCCCCTAGGTGGTTTGTGTTTTGTGGTGTTTGCAGGTTGGGTGATGGGGCGTGACGCTGTGCGTGATGAGCTGTCGATCCGCAGTCCGTTTCTGTTCGCTCTGACCTTGTTCTTGATGCGCTATGTGGCGCCAATCGGCATTCTCGTAGTGTTTGCCGCCCAGCTGTGGAAGTGACGCTTACATGACGACCCATATTCAACGCTCCGCCCTGCTGCCTTATCCGGCGCAAGCGCTCTATGACTTGGTCAATGATGTCGCGCGTTACCCGGAATTTTTGCCTTGGTGCTCTTCAGCCGAGGTTCTGGAGGCCAGTGACGAGCACATGCGCGCCAGCCTTGCCGTTGCCAAAGGCGGGCTTAGTCAGCATTTCGTAACGAGCAACACCCTGGTCCCGGGGCATTCGATTGAAATGAACCTGGAAGAAGGCCCGTTCAATCAGTTGCATGGGGTCTGGGTATTCAAGCCGTTGGGGGAAAAGGCCTGCAAGATCAGTCTTGATCTGGCCTTTGACTATGCTGGCCCGATTGTCCGGGCAACCTTGGGGCCGTTGTTCAATCAAGCCGCCAATACCCTGGTCGATGCGTTCTGTCAGCGCGCCAAGCAGCTGCATGGTTGAGTCATTGATTGAGGTCGAAGTGGTGTATGCCGCTGTTGATCGTCAGGTATTACTCAAACTCGCGGTGCCAGCGGGCTCTACGTTGCGGGCGACCCTGCTGCGTTCGGGGATCGGTGCGCAGTTTCCCGAGCTGGATCTGATGAATTGTCCGCTGGGGATTTTTGGCAAAGTGGTGACTGATCCAGACAGTCGTGCGGTGCAGGCGGGGGATCGAATAGAGGTTTATCGTCCGCTTCTGGCTGATCCCAAAGAAGTCCGTCGATTGCGCGCAGCTAAAGCCGCGCAAGCCAAAGCACGGGATCAATAGTCCTTACTAAATGGCAGGCAACAAAAAGCCCGGACATGCCGGGCTTTTTGTTGTGTCGCAAATTATTGCGGCGAGGTTCCCAGTGGTTCTGGAGTCGGGACCGGAGTGGTTTCTACCTGGTCCACTTCCTTTTGGATCTTATCCAGCAGCGAGCCCGGCTTGACCGGTTTCTCTGGTTTTGGTTTCTCGACGTTTTCCGCAGGTGCAGGAGCAGTCACCTTGGTGCCGTTGTCCTTGCCAAGAATGGCTTCGTCACGGCTTACGCCAGGCCTGAAGTCACCCGACAGGCTGACGAGTTGGTCATTGGAATTGAAGATAATGCTGATACGTTCCTGTTGGCGTTCACCGCCGCCTGGTTGCAGGCTATATAAGTAATCCCAGCGATCGGCGTGGAACGTGTCGGTCAGCAGAGGGTTGCCCATGATAAACCGTACTTGCCGGCGGGTCATTCCCGGGCGTAACTGGTCTATCATGTCCTGCGTGACGACATTGCCCTGCTGGATGTCGATTTTGTAAACCCCGGGGAATGAACAACCGGCGAGTGCGAGCAGTCCCACGAGGGTGAAACTGGTTAGCAGGAGCTTGGTGTTTTGCATCGGTGGGCGACTTCCACTATCTTGGCTGGGACAACGTAAACCCCGATCATACCCGCATTAAGAGAAGCTGCGAAGCAGCATCCGCGAGAAAGCTGACCATGGTTGAAAATAGCGAACTACGTAAAGCCGGCCTTAAAGTGACCCTTCCACGGGTCAAAATTCTACAAATGCTCGATTCCGCCGAGCAGCGACACATGAGCGCCGAAGATGTTTACAAGGCGCTGATGGAAGCTGGTGAGGATGTTGGTTTGGCCACGGTTTACCGTGTTCTGACTCAGTTCGAAGCAGCTGGACTGGTGGTCCGTCATAATTTCGACGGCGGTCACGCGGTATTCGAGCTGGATGACGGCAAGCATCACGACCATATGGTCAACGTTGAGACCAGCGAAGTGATCGAATTCTTCGACGAAGAGATCGAGAAGCTTCAAAAGGCGATCGTTGAGAAGCATGGCTTCGAGATGGTGGATCACAATTTGGTGTTGTACGTACGCAAGAAAAAGTAAGCATGTCGCGCGGGGAACCGCGAAACGATCGAAGGCGACCCTAGGGTCGCCTTCGTGCTTTCCGCCGCCTTAAATTTTGGCGGTGACAACCATCTTTTTAGCGTGCGCCAAGGATTCCTTGGTGAGATCGATACCGCCCAGCATGCGCGCCACTTCCTCGACCCGTTCGGTTTTACCCAGCTTGGATACCGCAGTGTGAGTGGCATCGCTGCCGCGTACTTTGTGCACGAAAAGGTGTTGATGGCCTTGGGCGGCCACTTGCGGCAAGTGGGTGACTGTCAAAACCTGTCCGCGTTCGCCCAGCCGTCGCAGCAATTGACCAACAATTTCGGCGGTCGGTCCGCCAATGCCTACGTCCACTTCGTCGAATACCAGCGTTGGCACGCGAGAGGTTTGCGCGGTAATCACCTGGATTGCCAGGCTGATCCGTGAAAGCTCACCGCCTGACGCCACTTTGGCCAGCGCTTTGAGTGGTTGTCCGGGGTTGGCGCTGACCAGCAGTTCCACTTGTTCCAGGCCATTGGGCAGCAGTTCATTGCTGGTGTTGGGACGCAGCTCAATGGTGAAGCGCCCGCCGGGCATACCTAGACGCTGGATTTCTATTTCGACGGCACTGGCCAGGCTGCTCGCCGCTTGGTAGCGCAAATCGCTCAGCTCCCTGGCCTTCTCCTGATAATGCCGAGCGAATGAGGCCAACTCGTCGCCCAGTCGTTCAATGGATTCGTCATTGGCGTTCAGCGTTTCAACTTCATCCAGCAGCTTTTGCTGCATATCCGCGACTTCGGTGGGCTGGATACGGTGTTTGCGGGCTAGTGTGTAAATCGCATCGAGGCGTTCCTCAAGTTGCTGAAGGCGTGCCGGGTCGGCGTCAAAGTGATCGAGAAACCGATTCAGTTCGCCAACGGCTTCTTCAACCTGAATCTGCGCGCTCGTCAGCAAATTGGTGGCTTCGCCCAGGGCGCCCGCGGAATTGTTCACGCTCGATAGGCGGTTGAGGCTGGCCGTCAGGGCGTTAAGGACATTTCCTGAATCGCTTTCGCTGCACTGCTCGACAACTTGTCGGCAAATGCCCAGCAGGGTTTCTGCGTTGGTCAGGTTTTTGTGCTCTTGTTCCAGCTGCTCCAGCTCATTCTCACCAAGGCCGAGGTTTTCCAGCTCTTCGAGTTGATAGCTGAGTAGTTGATGTCGAGCGCGCTGTTCATCGCCGGAGTTGGAAAGATGCTCCAGCTCTTGGCGGGTCTGGCGCCAGCGCTGGGCGGCGAGTTGTACCTGGCGGGCCAGGTCCGTGGCGCCAGCATATTCGTCGAGCAGGCGGCGATGGGTATCGGTTTTCAGCAGGGACTGGTGTTCGTGCTGGCTGTGAATATCGATCAGCAATTCGCCGAGGGCTTTGAGGTCACCGAGCGGGCAGGGGGTGCCGTTGATATAGCCACGTGAGCGTCCCTCGGCAGTTATTACCCGGCGCAGAATGCACGGGCCGTCGTTGTCGAGGTCGCGCTCGGCCAGCCAGGCGCTGGCTTCTGGAATGTCCACCAGATCGAAGGTGGCCAGAATATCGGCCTTGTCCGCGCCAGGGCGAACTACGCCGCTGTCGGCGCGATCACCGAGGGTCAGGCCCAGAGCGTCGAGCATGATCGACTTGCCGGCGCCGGTTTCGCCTGTGATTACGCTCATCCCGCGATCCAGCTCCAGATCGAGATGTTCAACAATGGCGTAGTTATGTACAGACAGGTGCACCAGCATAGAGGCCGCTCCCAGGCTTTAGGTCTGGTTATTTATACAGTGTTTTGTTTCTGGCTGACAATGCCTTCCCTTAGCTCGATTTGCTTGAATAGTGATATTTTTTAGCTCACCCAGGAATGATGATGCCCGGGTGTTTTGAAGGGTTAATGGTTTTTGCCGCTCTGCCAGCCCTTGAACCTGAAAATTGCGACCCCATATACCGGGGCAGAAGCGCGAGTCGAGCTCGCGGACGAAATTGAAAGGAGAAATCTATGGCTGACGAACAGACGCTGGATACGCAAAATCTAGACGCCGATCAGGCTCCCGAGGCTTCGGGTGATGACCTGGTGGCTCGTGTGCAACTGCTCGAAGAGCAACTGGCTGGCGCCCATGATCAGGCTTTGCGTGTTGCGGCCGATCTGCAAAACGTCCGCCGTCGTGCCGAGCAGGACGTAGAAAAAGCCCACAAGTTCGCGCTGGAAAAATTTGCCAGCGATCTACTGCCGATCATCGACAGTCTGGAGCGTGGTCTGGAGTTGTCCAACCCGGACGACGAAAGCATCCGCCCGATGCGCGAAGGGATCGAGCTGACCCTGAAAATGTTCCAGGACACCCTGAAACGTTATCAGCTGGAGGCGATCGATCCTGAAGGTGAACCCTTCAATGCCTCGCAGCACCAGGCGATGGCCATGCAGGAAAGCGCCGACGTTGAGCCAAACAGCGTGCTCAAGGTGTTTCAAAAGGGTTATCAGCTTCATGGTCGCTTGCTGCGTCCGGCCATGGTTGTGGTCAGCAAGGCACCTGCGGCGGTTTCGCCTTCGATTGACGAGCAAGCTTGAAATTAGCCGCAAGGCCCCCATTTAGAAGTCAAGTGTTTAAGTGCTACCGCAGTTAGCCACCACTGCTGCGGCAACCAAATCCAAAGTTTAGGGAGAGTTAACATGGGCAAAATTATCGGTATCGACCTGGGGACCACTAACTCCTGTGTCTCCGTTCTTGAAAACGGCAAAGCTAAAGTCATCGAAAACGCCGAAGGCGCACGTACCACTCCTTCGATCATTGCCTATGCCAACGACGGTGAAATCCTGGTTGGCCAATCGGCCAAGCGTCAGGCTGTGACCAATCCGCACAACACCCTGTATGCGGTGAAGCGTTTGATCGGTCGTCGTTTCGAAGAAGAAGTCGTACAGAAAGACATTCAGATGGTCCCTTACAAGATCGTCAAGGCTGACAATGGTGACGCATGGGTCGAAGTCAACGGCCAGAAAATGTCTCCTCCTCAGATTTCGGCTGAAATTCTGAAGAAAATGAAGAAGACCGCCGAAGACTACCTCGGTGAGACCGTGACCGAAGCTGTGATCACCGTTCCGGCCTACTTCAACGACAGTCAGCGTCAGGCCACCAAAGACGCGGGTCGCATCGCGGGCCTGGACGTAAAACGTATCATCAACGAGCCGACTGCAGCCGCTCTGGCTTACGGTATGGACAAAGCCAAGGGCGATCACACTGTGATCGTTTATGACCTGGGTGGTGGTACTTTCGACGTTTCCGTGATCGAAATCGCTGAAGTTGATGGCGAGCACCAGTTCGAAGTGCTGTCCACCAACGGTGATACTTTCCTCGGCGGTGAAGACTTCGACATTCGTCTGATCGACTACCTCGTTGACGAATTCAAGAAAGAAAGCGGTATGAACCTCAAGGGTGACCCGCTGGCAATGCAGCGCCTGAAAGAAGCTGCTGAGAAGGCCAAGATCGAGCTGTCCTCCAGCCTGCAGACTGACGTCAACCTGCCGTACATCACTGCAGATGCGACCGGTCCTAAGCACTTGAACGTGAAAATCTCTCGCGCCAAGCTGGAAGCGCTGGTTGAAGACCTGGTTCAGCGCACTATCGAGCCTTGCCGTATTGCACTCAAGGATTCTGGTATCGACGTTGGCGCGATCAACGATGTAATCCTGGTCGGCGGTCAGACCCGTATGCCACTGGTTCAGAAGCTGGTAACCGAGTTCTTCGGTAAAGAAGCTCGTAAAGACGTTAACCCGGACGAAGCTGTAGCCATGGGTGCTGCTATTCAGGGTGCGGTCTTGGCTGGTGATGTGAAAGACGTTCTTCTGCTCGACGTCAGCCCGCTGACTCTGGGTATCGAAACCATGGGCGGCGTGATGACTGCGCTGATCGAGAAAAACACCACGATTCCTACCAAGAAATCCCAAGTGTTCTCGACTGCCGATGACAACCAGGGCGCAGTGACTATTCATGTACTGCAAGGTGAGCGTAAGCAAGCTGTGCAGAACAAGTCTTTGGGCAAGTTCGACCTGGCCGAGATTCCACCGGCTCCACGTGGCGTGCCGCAAATCGAAGTGACCTTCGACATTGATGCCAACGGCATCCTGCACGTAGGCGCCAAAGACAAGGCTACCGGCAAGACTCAGTCGATCGTGATCAAGGCCAACTCCGGTCTGTCCGAGGAAGAAATTCAGCAGATGATTCGCGATGCTGAAGTCAACGCTGACGAAGATCGCAAGTTCGAAGAGCTGGCCACTGCCCGTAACCAGGGTGATGCGCTGGTTCACTCGACTCGCAAAATGATCGCAGACGCTGGCGACAAAGTGACTGCTGAAGAGAAGACCGCGATCGAAGCTGCTCTGGTTGCACTTGAGGCCGCTGTTAAAGGCGACGACAAGGCTGCCATTGAAGCCAAGGTTGAAGAGCTGTCCAAGCTGTCGGCTCCAGTCGCTCAGAAAATGTACGCCGAGCAAGGTAATCCGGCAGACGCGGCGGCCAAGCCAGCTGAATCGGCTGAAAAGGCTGACGACGTTGTCGACGCTGAGTTTGAAGAAGTCAAAGACCACAAGTAAGTTAACTTTGGTCGGCCGGTTGACTGCGATTAAGCGGTGACTGGTAGGATGTCGCCGCGCGGGAGCTTGCTCCCGCGTTGGCGTGTCTGGAGTAAGTGATTTTTTACAGCATGCGACAACGTTCGGGTGCTGGCGGTACGGTCGGGATGCTCCTGCTTTTCGGTCGACATTACCGCGCACGCTGGCCAGGTTTCTGGCTGCAAATCAAAGACCAGGATCGTTGAATTGACGTGAGTTGGGTCCGGGCCTGTATTGGGGCTCAACGAGTTTGGCGAGGCTCAGGAGGGGTTTGCCGAACGTCCTTAAGAGTGCAAAGACTTATGGCAAAGCGTGACTATTACGAAGTGTTGGGTGTGGAGCGCGGCTCCAGCGAGACGGACCTGAAGAAGGCTTACCGTCGTCTGGCGATGAAGCACCACCCGGACCGTAATCCCGATGACAAAGCATCGGAAGATATGTTCAAAGAGGCCAACGAGGCCTATGAAGTGCTGTCCGATTCCAATAAGCGCGCTGCTTACGACCAGTACGGTCATGCAGGCGTCGACCCAAGCATGGGCGGCGGCGGTGCTGGTTTTGGTGGGCAGAACTTCTCGGACATCTTTGGTGATGTTTTCAGCGATTTCTTCGGTGGAGGTCGCGGTGGTTCTCGTGGCGGCGCTCAGCGCGGTAGCGACTTGCGTTACACGCTGGAGCTAAACCTGGAAGAAGCGGTGCGCGGCACGACCGTGAATATCCGTGTTCCGACACTGGTCAACTGCAAGCCTTGCGATGGTTCCGGCGCCAAGAAAGGCTCCGCGCCGATCACTTGCTCGACCTGTGGCGGTATTGGTCAGGTGCGGATGCAGCAGGGGTTCTTCTCGGTGCAGCAAACCTGCCCGCGTTGCCATGGCCAGGGCAAGGTCATTGCCGATCCATGCGACTCCTGCCATGGTCAAGGTCGTGTCGAAGAGTCCAAAACCCTGTCGGTAAAAGTGCCGTCTGGCGTTGACACGGGCGACCGTATTCGTCTGTCTGGCGAAGGTGAGGCGGGTGCTCAGGGTGGGCCGACTGGCGACCTGTACGTGGTCATCAATGTGCGCGAGCACGCGATCTTCCAGCGCGATGGCAAACATTTGTTCTGCGAAGTGCCGATCAGCTTCGTTGATGCGGCTCTGGGTGGCGAGCTGGAGATTCCGACCCTCGATGGCCGGGTCAAGCTGAAGATTCCTGAGGGTACGCAGACCGGTAAGCAGTTCCGGGTTCGCGGTAAGGGCGTCGCGCCGGTTCGTGGCGGTGGTGCAGGCGACTTGATGTGCCGCGTTGCGGTCGAGACGCCGGTCAACCTGAGTCGCCGTCAGCGTGAGTTGATGGAAGAGTTGCGCAGCTCCCTGGCAGATGACAATACTCATTCGCCAAAAACGACTGGTTGGTTCGAAGGCGTGAAGCGTTTCTTCGGCGACTTGTAAGGAGACAGGTATGCGACGTATAGCTGTGATGGGCGCTGCAGGGCGCATGGGCAAGACTTTGATCGAAGCCGTGCAGCAGACGCCGGGTGCGGGTCTGACGGCGGCTGTGGATCGTCCTGACAGCACGTTGGTCGGCGCCGATGCCGGTGAGCTGGCTGCGCTGGGTCGTATCGGTGTGCCGTTGTCGGGGGATCTGGAGCGAGTGGTCGACGAGTTCGACGTGCTGATCGATTTCACGCACCCAACCGTGACCCTGAAGAATCTGGCGTTCTGCCGCAAGGCAGGCAAGGCCATGATCATCGGCACCACAGGTTTCACTGTCGAAGAGAAACAGCTGCTGGCTGAGGCCGGTAAAGACATTCCGATCGTCTTTGCCGCCAACTTCAGCGTTGGCGTCAATCTTTGTCTGAAGCTACTCGACACTGCTGCGCGGGTGTTGGGTGATGACGTCGATATTGAAATCACTGAAGCGCATCACCGGCATAAGGTCGATGCTCCGTCCGGCACTGCGATGCGCATGGGCGAAGTGATTGCCGGCGCTTTGGGACGTGATCTCAAGGAAGTGGCGGTTTACGGTCGCGAAGGTCAGACGGGCGCTCGTGATCGGCAGACCATTGGTTTCGCCACCATTCGTGCGGGCGATATTGTCGGTGATCACACCGTGCTGTTCGCTGCTGATGGCGAGCGCGTCGAGATCACTCACAAGGCTTCCAGTCGCATGACGTTCGCCAAGGGTGCGGTACGTGCTGCGTTGTGGCTGGAGGGGCGTGAAGCCGGCCTGTACGATATGCAGGATGTGCTTGATCTGCGCTGAGATACATCCAAAACGGGGTTCGGGTAAGTGCTTGAGCCCTGTTTTATCCCGCTAAGCGATGTTCTGTCGCATTCCTCTGCCTTTAGGGCTCATTAGCGGTAGACCAAAAAAGCCTTTTTCTGTAAGCTACAGCTTTAGTGTGTCCACTAAAAGCGCGCAGATAATTCGACGAAGAAGCGGGGTGACGTGTCTATACGTCATTCCGCTTTTTTGCAACCTGCGATCGCCCTTTCAGGCTTTATTTACGGGAGGTCTTCTTGACTAAGCCAGCCATACTCGCCCTTGCTGATGGCAGCATTTTTCGCGGCGAAGCCATTGGAGCCGACGGTCAAACCGTTGGTGAGGTGGTGTTCAACACCGCCATGACCGGCTATCAGGAAATCCTTACCGATCCTTCCTATGCCCAACAGATCGTTACCCTGACCTACCCGCACATCGGCAACACCGGCACCACGCCGGAAGATGCCGAGTCTGATCGTGTCTGGTCGGCCGGCCTGGTTATTCGCGACCTGCCTCTGGTTGCGAGCAACTGGCGTAACACGATGTCCCTGTCCGATTACCTGAAAGCCAACAAAGTTGTGGCGATCGCTGGTATCGACACTCGCCGCCTGACACGCATCCTGCGTGAGAAAGGCGCGCAGAACGGCTGCATCATGGCCGGCGACAACATTTCCGATGAAGCAGCGATTGCCGCCGCGCGCGGTTTTCCTGGCCTCAAAGGTATGGATCTGGCGAAAGTCGTCAGCACCAAAGAAAGCTACGAGTGGCGCTCCACTGTCTGGGACTTGAAAACCGACAGTCACGCGACCATCGAAGCGTCTGAGCTGCCATACCATGTGGTTGCCTACGATTACGGCGTCAAGCTGAATATCTTGCGCATGCTGGTTGAGCGCGGTTGCCGTCTGACCGTTGTTCCGGCGCAAACCCCAGCCAGCGAAGTACTGGCCCTCAAGCCGGACGGCGTGTTCTTGTCCAACGGCCCTGGTGATCCGGAGCCTTGCGACTACGCGATCCAGGCGATCAAGGACATTCTCGAGACCGAGATTCCGGTATTCGGCATCTGCCTCGGCCACCAGCTGCTGGCCTTGGCCTCCGGCGCCAAGACCCTGAAAATGGGTCATGGCCACCATGGTGCCAACCACCCGGTTCAGGATCTGGACTCCGGCGTCGTGATGATCACCAGCCAGAACCACGGTTTTGCGGTGGATGAGTCGACTCTGCCGGGCAACGTCCGGGCGATTCACAAATCGTTGTTCGACGGTACCCTGCAAGGCATCGAGCGCACCGACAAGAGCGCGTTCAGCTTCCAGGGTCACCCTGAAGCCAGCCCTGGCCCGAACGACGTAGCGCCACTGTTTGATCGCTTCATCAACGAAATGGCCAAGCGACGCTAATCGCTCGCCCTGATGTGGCGAAGCCTGAGGGCGGTCCCGAAACCGGTGGCCCCCTCAAGGCTTCAGAGATTGAACAAGACGGCTTGCCGACTGACCTCCGGATTTGAGTGACAACTAATGCCAAAACGTACAGACATAAAAAGCATCCTGATTCTCGGTGCTGGCCCGATCGTTATCGGCCAGGCCTGTGAATTCGACTACTCCGGCGCCCAGGCCTGCAAAGCCCTGCGCGAGGAGGGTTATCGCGTTATCCTGGTGAACTCCAACCCAGCGACCATCATGACCGACCCGGACATGGCCGACGCGACCTACATCGAGCCGATCAAGTGGCAGACCGTTGCCAAAATCATCGAAAAAGAACGTCCTGACGCGCTGCTGCCTACCATGGGCGGCCAGACCGCTCTGAACTGCGCCCTGGACCTGGAGCGCGAAGGCGTTCTGGAGAAGTTCGGTGTGGAAATGATCGGCGCCAACGCCGACACCATCGACAAGGCTGAAGACCGTTCGCGTTTCGACAAGGCGATGAAGTCCATCGGTCTGGACTGCCCGCGTTCGGGTATCGCCCACAGCATGGAAGAGGCCAATGCGGTTCTCGAGAAGCTTGGCTTCCCGTGCATCATCCGTCCGTCCTTTACCATGGGCGGCACGGGTGGCGGTATCGCTTATAACCGTGAAGAGTTCGAAGAGATCTGCGCCCGTGGTCTGGACCTGTCGCCGACCAAAGAGCTGCTGATCGACGAATCGCTGATCGGCTGGAAAGAATACGAGATGGAGGTTGTCCGCGATAAGAAGGACAACTGCATCATCGTTTGCTCGATCGAAAACTTTGACCCAATGGGCGTGCACACCGGTGACTCGATTACTGTTGCTCCGGCACAAACCCTGACGGACAAGGAATACCAGATCATGCGTAACGCCTCATTGGCGGTACTGCGTGAGATCGGCGTTGAAACCGGTGGCTCCAACGTTCAGTTCGGTATCTGCCCGGACACTGGCCGTATGGTCGTGATCGAAATGAACCCGCGTGTATCCCGCTCCTCGGCACTGGCTTCGAAAGCCACTGGTTTCCCGATTGCGCGTATCGCTGCCAAGCTGGCGATCGGCTACACCCTGGACGAACTACAGAACGAAATCACCGGCGGCGCTACTCCTGCGTCCTTCGAGCCGTCCATCGACTACGTTGTGACCAAGCTGCCGCGCTTTGCTTTCGAAAAATTCCCGAAGGCGGATGCACGCCTGACGACTCAGATGAAGTCGGTTGGTGAAGTTATGGCCATTGGCCGGACTTTCCAGGAATCCCTGCAAAAAGCCCTTCGCGGTCTGGAAGTGGGCGTAAGCGGTCTTGATCCAAAGCTCGACCTGAGCAACCCGGAAAGCATGGCCGTGCTCAAGCGCGAGCTGACTGTGCCTGGTGCTGAGCGTATCTGGTACGTGGCTGACGCGTTCCGCGCGGGCATGACCGTTGAAGATATATTCGGCATGAATATGATTGACCCTTGGTTCCTGGTGCAGATCGAAGATCTGATCAAGGACGAAGAGAAGATCAAGACCATGGCTCTGTCTTCAATTGATCGCGATGCGATGTATCGCCTCAAGCGCAAGGGTTTCTCGGATGCGCGTCTGGCTGTGCTGCTGGGCGTTACCGAGAAAAACCTGCGTCGCCACCGTCACAAGCTGGAAGTGTTCCCGGTTTACAAGCGCGTTGATACTTGCGCAGCCGAGTTTGCTACCGACACTGCTTACATGTACTCGACCTACGAGGAAGAGTGCGAAGCCAACCCTTCGGATCGTGACAAGATCATGATTTTGGGCGGTGGTCCGAACCGTATTGGCCAAGGTATCGAGTTCGACTACTGCTGCGTTCACGCTGCGCTGGCGCTGCGTGCCGATGGTTACGAAACCATCATGGTCAACTGCAATCCGGAAACTGTTTCCACTGACTACGACACCTCGGACCGTCTGTACTTCGAGTCCGTAACCTTGGAAGACGTGCTGGAAATCGTTCGTGTCGAGAAGCCAAAAGGCGTGATCGTCCAGTACGGCGGCCAAACTCCGCTGAAGCTGGCTCGTGCTCTGGAAGAAGCTGGCGTGCCGATCATTGGTACCAGCCCTGACGCTATCGACCGTGCAGAGGACCGTGAGCGCTTCCAGCAAATGGTTGAGCGTCTGAATCTGCGTCAGCCGCCAAACGCTACTGTGCGCAGCGAAGACGAAGCCATTCGTGCCGCAGGTAAGATTGGTTACCCGCTGGTTGTTCGTCCTTCCTACGTGTTGGGCGGCCGCGCGATGGAAATCGTTTACGAAGAGGACGAGCTCAAGCGTTACCTGCGCGACGCAGTGAAAGTGTCCAACGACAGCCCGGTGCTGCTGGATCACTTCCTCAACTGTGCCATCGAGATGGATGTCGACGCAGTTTGCGACGGCACTGACGTGGTGATCGGCGCGATCATGCAGCACATCGAACAAGCTGGCGTGCATTCCGGTGACTCCGCTTGCTCGCTGCCGCCATACTCGTTGCCGGCTCACATCCAGGACGAAATGCGCGAGCAGGTCAAAAAGATGGCCCTCGAACTCGGCGTTGTCGGTTTGATGAACGTGCAGTTGGCGCTGCAAGGCGAAGATATCTACGTCATCGAAGTCAACCCGCGCGCTTCGCGTACCGTTCCATTCGTATCGAAGTGCATCGGTGTTTCCCTGGCGATGATCGCGGCTCGCGTCATGGCCGGTAAAACCCTGAAGGAAATCGGCTTCACCAAAGAAATCATCCCGAACTTCTACAGTGTGAAAGAGGCGGTGTTCCCATTCGCCAAATTCCCTGGTGTTGACCCGATCCTCGGCCCAGAGATGAAGTCCACTGGTGAAGTGATGGGCGTCGGCGACACCTTCGGTGAAGCGTTCGCTAAAGCCCAGATGGGTGCCAGCGAAGTGCTGCCGACGGGTGGCACTGCGTTCATCAGCGTGCGCGACGATGACAAGCCGTTGGTTGCAGGTGTAGCCCGTGATCTGATTAGCTTGGGCTTTGAAGTGGTCGCGACTGCCGGTACTGCCAAGATGATTGAGGCGGCAGGCCTGAAGGTGCGCCGTGTGAACAAGGTGACAGAAGGTCGTCCGCACGTGGTTGACATGATTAAGAATGACGAAGTCACGCTGATCATCAACACCACGGAGGGTCGTCAGTCGATCGCTGATTCCTATTCCATTCGTCGCAACGCCTTGCAGCACAAGATCTACTGCACTACCACCATTGCTGCTGGCGAAGCCATCTGTGAAGCGCTCAAGTTCGGTCCCGAGAAGACCGTGCGCCGCTTGCAGGATCTACACGCAGGATTGAAGGCATGATCAAATACCCAATGACCGTCCAGGGCGCAAAAGCCCTGGAAGAAGAGCACGCTCACCTGACCAAGGTCGTCCGTCCAAAGCTTAGCCAGGACATCGGTACGGCCCGCGAGCTGGGCGACTTGAAGGAAAACGCCGAATACCATGCGGCCCGCGAACAGCAGGGCATGGTCGAAGCGCGGATTCGTGATATCGAAGGTCGCATGCAAAACGCGGTGATCATCGACGTCACGACCATTCCTCACTCTGGCAAAGTGATTTTCGGCACCACCGTCGAAATCGCCAATGTCGAAACCGATGAGAGCGTGACGTATCACATCGTTGGTGAGGATGAGGCTGATTTCAAGTTGGGCAAGATTTCGGTCGGTTCGCCTCTCGCTCGCGCCTTGATTGCCAAGGAAGAGGGTGATGTGGTGGCGGTTAAAACGCCTGGCGGCGTTATCGAGTATGAGATTGTCGAAGTTCGTCACATCTAAAAGAAGGCGCCCGCTGCATGCGGGCGCCGTGCTCTGGCAGCTGACCCAGATGTTGTGGGTCGGAGGCGTGTGGCTGCTGCACATTGGTCTGCTGCCGGTGCTGGGTCAAATTGGCCTGGCGCCGCTGCTGATCGAAGAGATTGGAAGTATGCTGAGTGCGCTGCTGGTGGGATTTACAGTGGTGTGCGGGATTTTGCAGGTTCTGGTGCTGATACAGACCGAGGGCCTGAGGAGTCTGTGGCGGGATATTCGCGGGCAACTGCTGCTGTTGGTGCTGTATGCGTGCGCGATGTATTTCGTGGTGAGAGTCGGCTGGCCGGAAGCGGTTCGCTGGCAGTTGTTCAGCTATCTTGTTTTAGGTTTTTCCGGGCTTGTGCTGGTATTGCAGCCAGTGCCGGGGTGGAGCGGCAGGGTGCGCGAAGCACACCCTTGACCCTTGATATCACTTGAAGCGGTGGACGTTCGACAGTTGCTTGTTGACGCTGAAGTTCTTGCGATAAATCAACGCCATTTTGCCGATGACTTGCACCAGATCTGCCTTGCCAGCCTTGCACAACTCTGCAACGGCTCCCAGGCGAGATTCGCGTTCGAGGATGTTGAGCTTGATTTTTATCAGCTCGTGATCGCTCAAAGCGCGTTCAAGTTCGGCTAACACACCTTCAGTCAAACCGTTGTCAGCCACAGTCAAAACTGGTTTCAGATGGTGGCCAATGGATTTGTACTGTTTCTTCTGCTCTTGAGTGAGCGGCATAATCTGACCCCTGTGTCTGATCTTGTAAAAAGCGGCGGCCAGTTTACCCGAGCGAGTCCGGGACCGCCCAGTTAATCACGACCCGT
The DNA here is from genome assembly GCF_048515765.1 of Pseudomonas sp. H11T01. Classification (NCBI taxonomy): domain Bacteria; kingdom Pseudomonadati; phylum Pseudomonadota; class Gammaproteobacteria; order Pseudomonadales; family Pseudomonadaceae; genus Pseudomonas; species Pseudomonas sp. H11T01. Next base: position 67,795 of record NZ_JBLYED010000027.1, read on the forward strand.
TTTATTTTTGAGTTTATTTTTGAGGTGGCCCGTGGCCCGTTCCAAGACAAGTCATAACTGGCTGAAAGAACACTTCAACGACCCGTACGTCAAAATGGCGCAAAAAGATGGGTATCGTTCGCGCGCCAGCTACAAATTGCTGGAGATCCAGGAAAAGGACCGCCTTATTCGTCCTGGAATGAGCGTAATCGACCTCGGCGCAGCGCCAGGAGGGTGGTCGCAGGTGACCAGTCGTCTGATTGGTGGCCAAGGTCGGCTGATCGCATCCGACATCCTGGAAATGGACAGCATCCCTGATGTGACCTTCATTCAAGGGGATTTCACCGAAGATGCGGTACTGGCACAAATCCTCGAAGCGGTAGGTAATACACAAGTAGACCTTGTGATTTCCGATATGGCCCCCAATATGAGTGGATTGGCGGCTGTGGATATGCCACGTGCGATGTTCCTATGCGAATTGGCATTGGACCTTGCGGGTCGGGTTTTGCGCCCCGGTGGTGATTTTTTGATCAAGGTCTTCCAGGGTGAAGGCTTCGACGAGTACCACAAAGACATCCGCAAGCTGTTCGATAAGGTGCAGATGCGCAAGCCGCTGTCTTCCCGTGACAGGTCCCGCGAGCAGTATTTGCTGGGGCGCGGTTTTCGCGGAATCGAAGGTGCTGCGAGTGATGAGCGTTTGTAGTGCAGGGGCGATAGTTTTTTTCAATGGTGTCGTCTCGTGAACATAAGCGAATATTGTGTAGTCAAAGTTTCACAAAGGGTTACAGACAGCGCCTGCCAGAGCTGTAGGTAATGTAGTAAGTTAGGCCGGTGAATATCATGCGAAGCGCGCGCCAGTAGCGGAGCTTGCTTCAGAGGGTAGTTAATTGAACGATATGGCAAAGAATCTGATCCTGTGGTTGATCATTGCGGCTGTCCTGGTGACGGTGATGAACAACTTCTCCAGCCCTAACGAGCCGCAGACCCTCAACTATTCCGACTTCATCCAGCAAGTGAAGGATGGCAAGGTCGAGCGCGTAGCGGTTGATGGCTATGTGATTACCGGCAAGCGCAACGATGGCGACAGCTTCAAGACCATTCGTCCTGCGATTCAGGACAACGGTCTGATCGGCGATCTGGTGGATAACCACGTAGTCGTTGAAGGTAAACAGCCTGAACAGCAAAGCATCTGGACCCAGCTTCTGGTCGCAAGCTTCCCGATCCTGGTGATCATCGCCGTCTTCATGTTCTTCATGCGACAGATGCAGGGCGGTGCAGGCGGGAAGGGTGGACCGATGAGTTTCGGCAAGAGCAAGGCGCGCCTGCTATCCGAAGATCAAGTGAAAACCACTTTGGGTGACGTTGCTGGTTGCGATGAAGCCAAGGAAGAAGTTGGCGAACTCGTTGAGTTCTTGCGCGATCCGGGCAAGTTCCAGCGTCTTGGCGGCCGTATTCCTCGCGGTGTACTGATGGTCGGTCCTCCGGGTACCGGTAAAACCTTGCTGGCCAAAGCAATTGCCGGTGAAGCAAAGGTGCCGTTCTTCACCATTTCTGGTTCCGATTTCGTCGAGATGTTCGTCGGCGTAGGTGCCAGCCGTGTTCGCGATATGTTCGAACAGGCCAAGAAACACGCTCCATGCATCATCTTCATCGATGAAATCGACGCCGTCGGTCGCCACCGTGGCGCCGGTATGGGTGGTGGTCACGATGAGCGCGAGCAGACTCTCAACCAGTTGCTGGTAGAGATGGATGGTTTCGAGATGAATGACGGCATCATCGTCATCGCTGCAACTAACCGTCCTGATGTGCTTGACCCAGCATTGCTGCGTCCAGGCCGTTTCGACCGTCAAGTTGTCGTGGGGCTGCCGGATATTCGCGGTCGCGAACAGATTCTGAAAGTACACATGCGTAAAGTGCCGATGGGCGATGACGTCGCCCCGGCGGTAATCGCCCGTGGTACTCCTGGCTTTTCCGGTGCTGATCTGGCTAACCTGGTGAACGAGGCTTCGTTGTTTGCAGCTCGTACAGGTAAGCGCGTCGTAGAGATGAAAGAGTTCGAGCTGGCCAAAGACAAGATCATGATGGGCGCAGAGCGCAAATCCATGGTCATGTCCGAGAAAGAGAAGCAAAACACCGCCTACCACGAAGCGGGTCACGCTATCGTTGGTCGTGTTGTGCCTGAACATGATCCGGTCTACAAGGTTTCGATCATCCCTCGCGGTCGCGCGTTGGGTGTCACCATGTTCTTGCCGGAAGAAGATCGTTACAGTCTTTCCAAGCGTGCGTTGATCAGTCAGATCTGCTCGCTTTATGGCGGTCGTATTGCTGAAGAGATGACCCTGGGCTTCGATGGCGTCACCACGGGTGCCTCCAACGACATCATGCGTGCCAGTCAGATTGCGCGGAACATGGTTACGAAGTGGGGCCTGTCGGAAAAGCTTGGCCCTCTGATGTACGCTGAAGAAGAAGGCGAAGTGTTCCTGGGGCGCGGTGGCAGCCAGCACGCTAGTTTCTCGGGCGAGACCGCGAAGCTGATCGATTCTGAAGTGCGCAGCATCATTGACCAGTGCTACGGAACTGCCAAACAGATCCTTACGGACAATCGCGACAAGCTCGATGCGATGGCCGATGCCTTGATGAAGTACGAAACTATCGATGCTGAGCAGATCGATGACATCATGGCTGGCCGGACTCCACGTGAGCCTCGCGACTGGTCGGGCGGTACCGGTAATACCGGGACTCCTCCAGTAGTGCAGGGCGAGCGCCCGGAAACCCCAATCGGCGGTCCGGCTGCTGACGTCTAAGGTTTGAAATGACTTTTGCACAGTCCTCGACCCGGTTGCCTTGCGGCAACCGGGTTCTTGATTTGGCCCGCACGCACGTGATGGGCATTCTCAATGTCACTCCAGATTCCTTCTCCGATGGCGGGCGCTTCAGCCAGCTCGATGCGGCCTTGCGCCATGCTGAAGCGATGGTTGCGGCAGGTGCGACGCTGATTGATATCGGTGGCGAGTCAACCCGGCCGGGTGCGCGGGTGGTTTCGTCGATCGAAGAGCTTGAGCGCGTGGCGCCCATTGTCGAGCGAATTCATCGCGAACTTGATGTGATTATCTCGGTCGATACTTCGACGCCGGCAGTCATGCGTGAAAGTGCGCGACTGGGCGCGGGGCTGATCAACGACGTGCGCTCGCTGCGACGCGATGGAGCGCTCGATGCGGCGGCGGACACAGGTTTGCCGGTGTGTCTCATGCATATGCTCGGCGAGCCTGGTGATATGCAGGACAATCCACAGTATCAAAACGTGACAGCCGAGGTTGGCGAGTTTCTGGCCGAGCGTATGGCTCAATGCGCGACGGTTGGTATCCCTCCCGAGCGGATTATTCTTGATCCGGGTTTCGGTTTCGCGAAAAGCCTGCAGCACAATTTGAGTCTGTTCAAGCATATGGATGCGCTGCATGCCTTGGGGCGGCCCCTGTTGGTTGGGGTTTCGCGAAAGAGCATGATAGGTCTGGCGTTGAGTCGTCCGGTTGGAGAGCGACTGCATGGCGGTCTGGCTCTCGCAGCATTGGCCGTGGTCAAAGGTGCGCGGATTTTGCGCGTACATGATGTGGCTGAGACAGTGGATGTAGTGCGGATGATCGCAGCAGTAGAATCAGCCGAATAAGAATGATGGAGCACTTATGACTAAAAAATACTTTGGCACTGACGGCATTCGTGGTCGGGTAGGCGAATTTCCGATTACTCCGGATTTCATGCTCAAGCTCGGCTGGGCTGCGGGTATGGCGTTTCGCAGCATGGGTGCCTGTAAGGTGCTTGTGGGCAAGGATACGCGGATCTCCGGCTACATGTTCGAGTCTGCCCTGGAGGCCGGGTTGTCTGCTGCGGGGGCTGATGTGATGTTGTTGGGGCCGATGCCGACACCGGCTATCGCCTACCTGACTCGCACCTTCCAGGCTGAGGCCGGCATCGTCATCAGTGCTTCGCACAATCCGCACGACGACAATGGCATCAAATTCTTCTCCAGACAGGGCACCAAGCTGCCGGACGAAATCGAGCTGATGATCGAAGAGTTGCTCGATGCGCCGATGACGGTGGTCGAGTCGAGCAAGATCGGCAAGGTTTCACGGATCAACGACGCGTCCGGTCGCTATATCGAATTCTGTAAAAGCAGCGTGCCGACCGGTACCAGTTTTGCCGGTTTGAATATCGTCATCGATTGCGCTCACGGTGCTACCTATAAAGTGGCTCCTAGTGTCTTTCGTGAGCTGGGTGCACAGGTAACCGTGCTTTCCGCTCAGCCTAATGGCCTGAACATCAATGACAACTGCGGTTCGACCCATATGGGGCAATTGCAGGCTGCGGTGCTCGCCGAGCATGCTGACCTAGGTATTGCCTTTGACGGTGACGGCGATCGGGTGTTGATGGTCGATCATACGGGCGCGATAGTCGATGGCGATGAGTTGCTGTTTATCATCGCTCGTGATCTGCATGAGCGTAACCAGTTGCAGGGCGGCGTCGTAGGTACTCTGATGAGTAATCTGGGGTTGGAGCTGGCCTTGGCTGACCTGGGTATTCCGTTCGTGCGTGCCAATGTGGGTGACCGCTATGTGATTGCGGACCTGCTGGAGCGGAGCTGGCAGTTGGGTGGTGAGAACTCTGGTCATATCGTGTGCTTCCAGCACACCACTACCGGCGACGCTATTATTGCTGCGCTGCAAGTATTGATGGCCTTGAAAAGTCGTAACGATAGTCTTGCTCAATCCCGTCAGGCGTTGCGCAAGTGTCCTCAGGTTTTGGTCAATGTGCGCTTTTCTGGTGGCGTAAATCCGGTAGAGCATGCTGCCGTGAAAGCAGCTTGCGCCCGTGTTACAGCAGCTATGGCGGGTCGTGGACGGGTGCTTTTGCGCAAGTCCGGCACCGAGCCGCTGGTCCGTGTGATGGTCGAAGGTGATGACGAGGCGCAGGTTCGTGGCTATGCCGATGAGCTCGCAAAACTGGTTACTGAAGTTTGCGCCTGATTTCGGCTTGCCAGTGTTGATGCGGTTGGGTAACATCTGCGCCCACTTTGACCGACGAGGTACAGCATGCGTCGCCCTATGGTAGCTGGTAACTGGAAAATGCACGGTACCCGCGCCAGCGTCGCTGAGCTGATCAATGGCCTTCGTCATCTGGCCTTGCCGAGCGGTGTTGATGTCGCGGTATTCCCGCCTTGCTTGTTTATCAATCAGGTGATTGATGGCTTGGAAGGCAAGTCGATTTCGGTCGGCGCGCAGAATTCTGCGGTGGAATCCATGCAAGGTGCTTTGACTGGCGAGATTGCGCCAAGTCAGCTGGTGGATGCAGGTTGCTCCCTGGTGCTTGTGGGTCACTCTGAGCGTCGCCTGATCATGGGTGAGCGTGACGAGGTTCTGAATCGCAAGTTCGCTGCGGCGCAAGCATGTGGATTGATGCCAGTGTTGTGTGTAGGGGAGACCCTCGAGCAGCGTGAGGCCGGGAAGACCCTTGAGGTTGTCGGGCGTCAGCTGGGCAGCATCATCGAGGAGTTTGGTGTCGGTGTGTTTGCAAAGGCAGTAATCGCTTACGAGCCGGTCTGGGCCATTGGTACCGGGCTGACTGCATCACCGCAACAGGCGCAGGATGTGCACGCAGCCATCCGTGCACAGTTGGCGGCAGAAAATTCTGAAGTCGCACAAGGTGTGCGGCTTCTATACGGCGGCAGCGTGAAGGCGGCCAATGCGGTCGAACTGTTCGGCATGCCGGATATCGATGGGGGGCTCATTGGTGGAGCTTCCCTGAATGCAGATGAGTTCGGTGCGATCTGTCGCGCCGCGGGAAACTGAGAAAATGCTGGAAACAGTCGTAGTCGTTTTTCATCTGTTGGGTGCTCTGGGCGTTGTTGCTCTGGTATTGCTGCAACAGGGTAAAGGTGCGGATGCTGGCGCGTCTTTCGGAGCAGGTGCTTCAAATACTGTGTTCGGAAGCCAAGGTTCCTCTACCTTTCTTAGTAAGTTTACTGCTATACTTGCCGCAGGTTTCTTCATGACCAGCTTAGGGTTAGGTTACTTTGCTAAAGAGAAAGCTCATGAGCTGACTCAGGTAGGTTTGCCAAATCCAGCAGTGTTGGAAGTTCCAAAGCAAAAACCGGCTTCTGATGATGTTCCGGTGCTTCAAGAGCAAAAGTCGGCAACCAATGCGACTGACGTACCTCCAGCTCAAGAGCAAAAGTAAGAAGGGTTTCACGCTGTAACGTTGTATTGCCGAGGTGGTGGAATTGGTAGACACGCAACCTTGAGGTGGTTGTGCCCATAGGGTGTAGGGGTTCGAGTCCCCTTCTCGGTACCAATTATCAGGAGAGCCCGCTGTTGCGGGCTTTCTTGTAGGTGGAGGTTAGATTGACCCTGCAAGGGATCAGTCGTATACTTCCGCCCCAGCTTTGTCGCGGGGTGGAGCAGTCTGGTAGCTCGTCGGGCTCATAACCCGAAGGTCGTCGGTTCAAATCCGGCCCCCGCAACCAGTTTAAGGAGCCCCTTTTAAGGGGCTTTTTGTTAGCTGGACACTTTCAACGCCGCTGTTCGACGGCGTTTCAAGGATGGGCGTTTCGCCCATTTTTTTATTTTGCATAGCATGCACATACATGCACGAGGGGGTTCAGGTGTCGAGCAAGCTAGAAGAGTTGCAGGCCTTGCTGGCCCCGGTGGTCGTGGCCCTTGGCTATGAATGCTGGGGTATTGAGTTTTCGGCTCAAGGTCGCCACTCAATGTTGCGCGTTTATATCGATAAAGAGGGCGGTGTGCTGGTGGACGATTGTGCCATCGTCAGCCGTCAGATCAGCGGCGTGTTGGATGTTGAAGATCCTATCGCCGTTGAATACACCCTTGAAGTTTCCTCGCCTGGCATGGAACGCCCACTGTTCACTATTGAGCAGTTTGCAAAATTTGCCGGTGAGCAAGTGAAGATCAAGCTGCGCTCGCCCTTTGAAGGTCGACGCAACTTTCAAGGCCTTCTGCGCGGCGTAGAAGAGCAGGACATCGTGGTGCAGGTTGAAGATCATGAGTTTCTGTTGCCGATCGATATGATCGACAAGGCCAACATTATTCCCAGTTTTGACTGAGACGCGGATCCCGCGGATCCAATGGCTTGCGAAAGGCGAGGCGTACGATGAGCAAAGAAGTACTGCTGGTTGTTGAGTCGGTATCCAATGAAAAGGGCGTACCGGCAAACGTTATTTTTGAAGCGCTGGAGCTGGCTCTGGCCACTGCTACCAAAAAGCGTTTCGAAGACGAAGTTGACCTGCGTGTGGAAATTAACCGCCATACCGGTGCCTATGAAACCTTCCGTCGCTGGGCGGTAGTCGAAGAAGCAGATCTGGACGATCCGGCTGTCGAGATGTGGGTTGAGCAGGCTCAGGAAACCCAGCCTGGCGCTAAAGCTGGCGACATCGTTGAAGTAAAAATCGACTCGATCGAATTTGGCCGCATCGCTGCACAGACCGCCAAACAGGTCATTGTGCAGAAAGTCCGCGAAGCCGAGCGTGCTCAAGTCGTTGATGCCTATCGCGAGCGTCTGGGGGAAATCATCTCCGGCACCGTGAAGAAAGTGACTCGCGATAACGTGATCGTCGATCTGGGCAACAATGCTGAAGCGTTGCTGGCTCGTGAAGACATTATCTCCCGCGAGACTTTCCGTGTTGGCGTCCGTCTTCGTGCGCTGCTCAAGGAAATCCGCACCGAGAACCGCGGTCCTCAGCTGATCCTGTCGCGTACAGCGCCGGAAATGCTGATCGAACTGTTCCGCATTGAAGTGCCGGAAATTGCCGAAGGCCTGATCGAAGTGATGGCAGCATCCCGCGATCCGGGTTCTCGTGCCAAAATTGCAGTCCGCTCCAAAGACAAACGCATCGACCCGCAAGGCGCCTGCATTGGCATGCGCGGTTCGCGCGTCCAGGCAGTGTCTGGCGAGTTGGGTGGTGAGCGTGTGGACATCGTCCTGTGGGACGACAACCCGGCGCAGTTCGTGATCAACGCCATGTCACCGGCTGAAGTTGCGGCAATTATCGTTGACGAAGATGCCCATGCAATGGACATCGCCGTTGGCGCAGACAATCTTGCTCAGGCCATCGGTCGCGGTGGTCAGAACGTGCGTCTGGCTAGCCAGTTGACTGGCTGGACCCTGAACGTGATGACCGAATCGGACATCCAGGCTAAGCAGCAAGCAGAAACCGGTGACATCCTGCGCAACTTCATCGACGAGCTGGAAGTCGACGAAGATCTGGCACAGGTACTGGTTGATGAAGGCTTCACCAGCCTGGAAGAGATTGCCTACGTACCGTTGGAAGAAATGCTCAACATTGACGGCTTTGATGAAGAGACCGTCAACGAGCTTCGCGCTCGCGCCAAGGATCGTTTGTTGACTAAAGCCATCGCTACTGAGGAAAAGCTGGCAGACGCCCATCCGGCCGAAGACCTGCTCTCGCTTGAGGGTATGGACAAGGATTTGGCGATGGAACTGGCGGTGCGCGGCGTAATTACCCGCGAAGACCTGGCCGAGCAGTCTATTGACGACCTGCTCGACATCGACGGCATTGACGATGATCGTGCCGGCAAGTTGATCATGGCCGCCCGAGCCCATTGGTTCGAGTAATTAGGCGCGGCCTGAGGAGAGAAGTGCATGACGCAAGTCACGGTGAAACAACTGGCCGATGAGGTCAAAACACCGGTAGAGCGCCTGTTGCAGCAGATGCGTGAGGCAGGTCTGCCGCACACCGCCGCCGAGCAAGATGTGACCGACAGTGAGAAGCAGGCTCTGCTGACTCACTTGAAAAGCAGCCACAAGGCGAAAGTGGAAGAACCGCGCAAGATCACTTTGCAGCGTAAAACCACCAGCACCCTGCGTGTTGCTGGCAGCAAAAGTATCAGCGTTGAAGTACGCAAGAAGAAAGTCTTCGTACAGCGCAGCCCGGAAGAAATCGAAGCCGAGCGCAAACGCGAACAGGAAGAACGTCGCGCAGTAGAAAATGCTGCTCGTCAGAAGGCTGAAGAAGAAGCCAAGCGTCGCGCCGAAGAAGAAGCGCGTCGCCAGCCTGCTACTGCGCAATCGTCTGCAAATGACGCTGTTGTTGCGCCTGTTGCTGTTGCTGTCGCTGCACCTGTGCATGAAGCGCCTGTTGTGGCTGCTGCACCAGTTGCCGACGCTCGCAAGAGAGATGAGCAACGTCGCCCGGACAAACCACGCAGTGATGACAGCAGTCGTCGCGGCGATGGCGAGCGCAAAAGCAATGCCCCGCATCGTGCAACCGTTAAAGAGAAGGCTCCGGCTCCACGCGTTGCCCCTCGTACTACTGACGAAGAAAGCGATAGCTTCCGTCGTGGTGGTCGTGGCAAGGCCAAGCTGAAGAAACGCAACGCCCACGGTTTCCAGAGCCCAACCGGCCCAGTGGTTCGTGACGTACAAATCGGCGAGACGATCACTGTTGGCGAATTGGCCCAGCAGATGTCGGTCAAGGCTGCTGAAGTCATCAAGTTCATGTTCAAAATGGGCACTCCGGCGACCATCAACCAGGTACTCGATCAGGAAACTGCTCAACTGGTTGCTGAAGAGCTGGGCCACAAAGTGACCCTGGTCAGCGACACCGCCCTGGAAGATTCCCTGGCAGAATCGCTGAAGTTTGAAGGTGAGGCTTTCTCCCGTGCGCCAGTCGTGACCGTAATGGGCCACGTTGACCATGGTAAGACTTCTCTGCTCGACTACATCCGTCGTGCCAAGGTAGCTGCTGGCGAAGCCGGCGGTATCACCCAGCACATCGGTGCTTACCACGTTGAAACCGAACGCGGCATGGTCACCTTCCTCGACACCCCTGGTCACGCTGCGTTTACTGCAATGCGTGCTCGTGGTGCCAAGGCGACCGACATCGTGATTCTGGTAGTAGCGGCGGACGACGGCGTAATGCCGCAGACCATCGAAGCTGTTCAGCATGCTAAAGCCGCCGGTGTTCCGCTGGTTGTTGCTGTGAACAAAATCGACAAGCCGGGTGCCGATCTCGATCGCATTCGTAGTGAGCTGTCTGTCCACGGTGTTACGTCCGAAGAATGGGGTGGTGATACTCCGTTCGTTTCAGTCTCCGCGAAAATGGGTACTGGCGTTGACGACCTGCTGGAAGCTGTCTTGCTGCAAGCCGAAGTTCTCGAACTGACAGCAACCCCGTCCGCTCCTGGTCGTGGCGTAGTGGTTGAATCGCGTCTCGACAAAGGTCGTGGTCCGGTTGCAACCGTTCTGGTTTCTGACGGTACTCTGCGTCAAGGCGACATGGTCCTGGTGGGTTCGAACTTCGGCCGTATCCGGGCGATGCTTGACGAAAACGGCAAGCCGATCAAAGAAGCCGGTCCGTCGATTCCAGTCGAGATTCTCGGTCTGGATGGCACACCGGAAGCTGGCGACGAACTGAGCGTAATGACTGACGAGAAGAAGGCGCGCGAAGTTGCCTTGTTCCGTCAAGGCAAGTTCCGCGAAGTCAAACTGGCTCGTGCTCACGCTGGCAAGCTGGAAAATATCTTCGAGAACATGGGTCAGGAAGAGAAGAAGACGCTTAACATCGTCCTCAAATCTGACGTCCGCGGTTCTCTGGAAGCTTTGCAGGGCGCTCTCGGCGGCCTGGGTAACGATGAAGTGCAAGTGCGCGTAGTCGGTGGCGGTGTCGGTGGTATCACCGAGAGCGACGCTAACCTGGCACTGGCCTCCAACGCTGTACTGTTCGGTTTCAACGTGCGTGCCGATGCTGGCGCTCGCAAGATCGTCGAGCAGGAAGGTCTGGATATGCGTTACTACAACGTGATCTACGACATCATCGAAGACGTCAAGAAAGCCCTTACCGGCATGCTTGGCAGCGATGTTCGGGAGAATATCCTGGGTATTGCTGAAGTCCGCGACGTGTTCCGTTCGCCGAAGTTCGGTGCGATCGCCGGCTGTATGGTTCTGGAAGGTGTGGTTCACCGCAACCGTCCGATCCGTGTGCTGCGCGAAGACATCGTTATTTTCGAAGGCGAACTTGAGTCCCTGCGCCGCTTCAAGGACGATATGTCCGAAGTGCGTGCCGGCATGGAATGCGGTATCGGCGTCAAGAGCTACAACGACGTCAAGGCCGGTGACAAGATCGAAGTCTTCGAGAAGGTCCAGGTTGCTCGCAGCCTCTAAGTCGCGAGCTTCAAGAGCCATGATGGGTCAATGCATGCAAATGCGCTGCGCTCACACGAGACTCTAAACGCAACGCCCGGTCCGGCTTCTGCCAGGCCGGGCGTTTGCCGCTTTCAGACCACACGGGTTTCACCGTGGGTCAGTGACAGGTAACAAGACATGGCAAAAGAATATAGCCGTACCCAACGTATCGGCGATCAGATGCAGCGTGAGCTGGCACAACTGATCCGTCGTGAAGTCAAAGACCCGCGCGTCGGTCTGGTCACCATCACGGCTGTTGAAGTCAGCCGTGACGTCGGTCACGCCAAGATTTTCATTACCGTGATGGGCCAGGACAATGCTGACGACATCGCCCAGAGCATCAAGGTGCTCAACTCGGCCGCCGGTTTCCTGCGTATGCAGCTGGCCCGAGAGATGAAGTTGCGCAGCGTTCCACAGTTGCACTTCCACTACGACGAAAGCGTCGTGCGTGGTGCTCACCTTTCGGCGTTGATCGAACGCGCCGTGGCTGAGGACAATCAGCATCCGGTAGCTGCTGATCTAGAAGACGCCAAGGAGTAATCGGTGGCTCAGGTCAAACGTATCCGTCGTAACGTCAGCGGCATCATCCTGCTCGACAAGCCGTTGGGGTTCACCTCCAACGCAGCGCTGCAGAAAGTCCGCTGGTTGCTCAATGCCGAGAAGGCCGGGCACACCGGCAGCCTTGATCCGCTTGCCACTGGGGTGTTGCCGCTGTGCTTTGGTGAAGCCACCAAGTTCTCGCAATACTTGCTCGATTCGGACAAGGCATATGAAACCTTGATGCAATTGGGCAAGACCACCACCACGGCAGACGCCGAAGGTGAGGTTTTGCAGACGCGGGAAGTGACCGTCGGTCGCTCCGATATCGAAGCTGCTTTACCGAGTTTTCGCGGTCAAATCAGTCAGATACCTCCGATGTACTCGGCCCTCAAGCGTGATGGCCAGCCGCTTTACAAGTTAGCCCGTGCAGGTGAAGTGGTGGAGCGTGAACCGCGTTCTGTTACTATTGCGCGCTTGGAATTGCTTGCGTTCGAGGGCGATACTGCCCGGCTTGCGGTGGATTGCAGCAAAGGCACCTATATCCGGACCCTTGTGGAGGATATCGGTGAGCAGCTCGGCTGTGGCGCTTACGTTGCTGAATTGCGACGTACCCAGGCCGGGCCGTTCACGCTGGCCCAGACGGTCACGCTGGAAGAGTTGGAAGCGGTACATGCCGAGGGCGGCAACGAGGCGGTTGATCGCTTCCTGATGCCATCGGACAGCGGCCTGCTGGATTGGCCACTGTTGCAGTTTTCGGAGCACAGCTCGTTCTATTGGCTCAACGGCCAACCGGTACGAGCCCCGGATGCACCGAAGTTCGGCATGGTACGGGTACAGGATCACAACGGTCGCTTCATCGGTATCGGTGAAGTGAGCGAAGACGGGCGCATCGCGCCGCGTCGACTGATTCGGTCAGAATGACCGAACGAGGGTGGCTGTTAACAGGCACGGTCACTACTCATTTTTAGATACAGGGATTTGTCCCTGGCCTGTTGAAGCTGTTTCTTTGAAACAGTTTCCTGATAAAAGGATTGCCTCATGGCTCTCGACGTTCAAGAAAAAGCTCAAATCGTAGCTGACTACCAGCAAGCTGTTGGTGACACTGGTTCGCCAGAAGTGCAAGTTGCACTGCTGACCCACAACATCAACAAACTGCAAGGTCACTTCAAGGCCAACGGTAAAGATCACCACTCCCGTCGTGGTCTGATCCGCATGGTAAACCAGCGTCGTAAGCTGCTGGACTACCTGAAAGGCAAGGACGTGAGCCGTTACAGCGCTCTGATCGCTCGCCTGGGTCTGCGTCGCTAATAAGCGATTGCGCTAGAGGTTGGTTGTCTGTCGTACGTCAGTGGGTTTCCCGCTGGCGCATGGCAGGCTCCCAGCCTCAAGTTTTATCTGGATACACGTTTTACCCTGGACAGGCGTTGGGCCGATTCCCGACATTGCCCAAGAATTTCGCAAGAAGACAAATTCCCCAAGAGCCACAAAGAAGGTAGGACACCGTGAACCCGGTAATCAAAAAATTCCAGTTCGGTCAGTCGACCGTTACCCTCGAGACTGGCCGTATCGCCCGTCAGGCCTCCGGCGCAGTATTGGTCACCGTTGACGACGACGTCAGCGTGTTGGTGACTGTAGTCGGTGCTAAACAAGCAGATCCAGGCAAGGGCTTCTTCCCTCTGTCTGTTCACTACCAGGAAAAGACTTACGCTGCCGGTAAGATCCCTGGCGGTTTCTTCAAGCGTGAAGGCCGTCCTTCCGAGAAAGAAACCCTGACTTCGCGACTGATCGACCGTCCGATCCGTCCTCTGTTCCCAGAAGGTTTCATGAACGAAGTGCAGGTTGTCTGCACCGTCGTTTCCACCAGCAAGAAAACCGATCCGGACATCGCTGCGATGATCGGTACTTCGGCTGCGCTGGCCATCTCCGGCATTCCTTTCGATGGCCCGATCGGCGCTGCCCGCGTGGCGTTCCACGAAAGCACCGGCTACCTGCTGAACCCGACTTACGAGCAACTCAAGGCTTCGAGCCTGGACATGGTCGTTGCCGGTACTTCGGAAGCGGTATTGATGGTTGAATCGGAAGCCAAAGAGCTGACCGAAGACCAGATGCTGGGCGCTGTACTGTTCGCCCACGACGAATTCCAGGTTGTTATCCAGGCTGTCAAAGAACTGGCTGCCGAAGCTGCCAAACCAACCTGGGACTGGCAGCCAAAGCCAGAAGCCACTGCTCTGCTGGGCGCCATCCGCGCAGAATTCGGCGAAGCGATCTCCCAGGCTTACACCATCACCGTCAAGCACGAGCGTTATGCACGTCTGGGCGAGTTGCGTGACCAGATCGTTGCCAAGCTGTCGGGCGAGGAAGGTCAGCCTTCTTCGAGCGATGTCAAAGCTGCATTCGGCGAAATCGAATACCGCACCGTTCGCGAAAACATCGTTAACGGCAAGCCGCGTATCGATGGCCGTGACACCCGCACCGTACGTCCGCTGAACATCGAAGTCGGTGTTCTGCCGAAGACCCACGGTTCGGCTCTGTTCACCCGTGGCGAAACTCAGGCTCTGGTAGTCGCGACTCTGGGTACTGCCCGTGACGCACAGCTGCTGGACACCCTGGAAGGCGAGAAAAAAGACCCGTTCATGCTGCACTACAATTTCCCTCCGTTCTCGGTAGGCGAGTGTGGTCGCATGGGCGGTGCTGGTCGTCGTGAAATCGGTCACGGCCGTCTGGCTCGTCGCTCGGTCCAGGCCATGCTGCCTGCTGCTGACGTGTTCCCGTACACCATCCGTGTCGTATCGGAAATCACCGAGTCCAACGGTTCCAGCTCCATGGCTTCGGTCTGCGGTGCTTCCCTGGCTCTGATGGACGCTGGTGTGCCGATGAAGGCACCAGTTGCCGGTATCGCCATGGGTCTGGTTAAAGAGGGCGAGAAGTTCGCCGTCCTGACCGACATCCTGGGTGACGAAGACCACTTGGGCGACATGGACTTCAAAGTAGCCGGTACCGCCAAAGGTGTTACCGCGCTGCAGATGGACATCAAGATCAAAGGCATCACCGAAGAAATCATGGAAATCGCTCTGGGCCAAGCCCTGGAAGCGCGCCTGAACATCCTCGGCCAGATGAACCAGATCATTGGTCAATCGCGTACCGAACTGTCGGAAAACGCTCCGACCATGATCGCGATGAAAATCGACACCGACAAAATCCGTGATGTCATCGGTAAAGGCGGCGCGACCATTCGTGCGATCTGTGAAGAGACCAAAGCTTCGATCGACATCGAAGACGACGGTTCGATCAAGATCTTCGGCGAAACCAAGGAAGCTGCAGAAGCTGCTCGTCAGCGCGTTCTGGGTATCACCGCTGAAGCTGAAATCGGCAAGATCTACGTCGGTAAGGTCGAGCGCATCGTTGACTTCGGTGCCTTCGTCAACATCCTGCCGGGCAAGGACGGTCTGGTTCACATCTCCATGCTGAGCGACGCTCGCGTTGAGAAAGTGACCGACATTCTGAAAGAAGGTCAGGAAGTGGAAGTATTGGTACTGGACGTGGACAACCGCGGCCGTATCAAGCTGTCCATCAAAGACGTAGCAGCAGCCAAGGCATCGGGCGTTTAATACTCCCCACGCTTGACCGCTTCAACGTTGTAAAAGATGCCCCGTAGCGAAAGCTATGGGGTATTTTTTTGTCTGCTGAAAATTGAGTGGCCTCAGCGAGTTGCCTGACCCGAAAGTCGGTGCTAGGTTTAGCCCAGCGCCGGTGTAGCTCAGTCGGTAGAGCAGCGCACTCGTAACGCGAAGGTCGTAGGTTCGATTCCTATCTCCGGCACCAGCAACACCTGTTTTCAAATGATCCCGAATGGTTCTGAAGGCCAGATAAACCGGGCTGTAAACGGTTTTTTGCGTCAGAGAGATCCTTGATGATCCAGATCCATCTTCCATTCCCCTGATCAGAGAGAACGAAATGACTGTTAAAGAGCTAACACAAGAAGCCAGGCACGAAGAGGCCCTCAAGAAGTACATTCTTGATGCGCCCGAGCTGATGGAAGAGATCAAGAACCTGAGTGCTGACGATCAGAAAGATCAGATTCAGTGGGCGTTCGAGGACGAGGCTGAAGCGCAGGGCTTGCAGCCCTGGGAGCTGACGCTCAAGTACACCTCAACACCGGAAGAATACGAAACGGCACGCCTTGCGTTGCACAAGGAAGCGGCCGAAGTGTTGGGTGTCGAGTGGGAAGAGTACTGCGAGATGAACAATCTGGTGGTTTGATGCGAACGCCAGCCTCATTGAGGCTGGCGTTTTGCTTGTGCGCCAGGCATGGCGCGTTGCGCGTAAGCGCAACCAGTTTGGCTGTGGTGGCCACGCTGGTGACTTGGAGGTGAAAGTCCTCTACACACCCGGCAAGGGGAAGTGTTAGCCAG